>JAUVTR010000031.1 GCA_030601425.1 Desulfobacterales bacterium | reverse complement strand
GGATATTGCCAAACGCATTCGCGATGCGGCTGAAATGGGAGCTGTCACAACGCTGAATGCCATCGCAGAGGGAGTTGAGACGCGCTCAGATTCGTGTCTACCGCTCAGCAACCAGATTGTTCAATTGGCCGAAGACTTTGATCTGGATGGGGTTCAAAAATTAGCGGATGAATTAGGTGCATGCTAATTAGTGCCACTCTATCAAATAATAAAATTTCGGATGGGCACTAATTATCCTGATTTTTGGATTGCCTAATCAGAATCAATATATTTGCACATCAAACATTGTATAGTTATTTCTTCTCGCAGTTGTTTCCAGAACCATTTACGTTGAACCATAAACCGAAGAAAGGGAGACAAGATGAAAACAAACAGATTCTGGATCATTGCTTCATCCGTATTGGCTATTTTCCTCATAGCCTGGAGCGCTGTACCATCTTTCGCTCAAGAAGCAAAACCTAATATTCTGGTTATCTTTGGCGACGACATCGGCATGTGGAACATCTCCGCCTACCACAACGGCATGATGGGGGGCTCGACACCAAACATTGATCGGCTTGCCAACGAGGGGGCGAGGTTCACCGACTATTACGCGCAACAGAGCTGCACCGCCGGCCGCGCGGCGTTTATCCTTGGCCAGCACCCCTACCGCACCGGCCTTTTGACAATAGGAATGCCCGGCGCGAAAGAAGGTATCAGCGAGAAGGATCCCACGCTGGCCGAGTTGCTCAAGAACCACGGCTACATGACCGCCCAGTTCGGCAAGAACCATCTTGGAGACCGGGACGAACACCTGCCGACCAACCACGGTTTTGACGAGTTCTTTGGCAACCTCTACCACCTCAATGCCGAAGAGGAGCCGGAGACCTACCATTACCCGAAGGATCCCGAGTTCCACAAGAAGTATGGACCACGGGGTGTTCTCAAGGTCACCGCAGACGGCAAGATACAGGATACCGGGCCCATGACTCGCAAGCGCATGGAAACCGCCGATGATGAGTTTTTGGGCGCCAGCCTGGACTTTATCGATCGTGCCAACAAGGCTGGTAAGCCTTTCTTTATCTGGCATAACTCTACCCGGATGCATGTCTGGACGCGGCTGAGTCCCAAGTGGCAGGGCAAGACCGGTTACGGGCTCTATGCCGACGGCATGGCCGATCATGACTACCAGGTGGGTCAGTTGCTCGACAAGCTGGATAAGCTCGGCATCGCCGATAACACCATCGTCGTTTACACCACCGACAACGGCGCCGAGGTATTTAGTTGGCCGGACGGAGGCACCATCCCGTTCCGTGGCGAGAAGGGCAGCACCTGGGAAGGCGGATTCAGGGTTCCAGCCATGGTCCGCTGGCCCGGCGTTGTCAAGGCCGGAACAGTCATCAACGACATCTTCTCCATGGAGGACTGGATTCCAACTCTGATGGCGGCGGTGGGCGAGCCCGATATCAAGAAGAAGCTCCTAAAGGGGCACAAGGCCAACGGTAAGACGTTCAAGGTTCACCTTGACGGTTATAACCAGATGGACTTGCTCGCCGGTAAAGGTCCCGGTGCACGTAACGAGATATTCTACTTCGATGCCGGCGGTAATCTCAATGCCATTCGTTATAATGATTGGAAGCTCCACTTCACAATCATGGAGGGGCCGCTGCCCGAGGCCTACCGCAAATCGCCGAGCTGGCCGGTGGTCATCAATCTGCGTATGGACCCCTTTGAGCGGAGCTACTTCGATTCGCAGTTTTACATGCGCTGGATGGCCGACCAGATGTGGACGTTCGTCCCCGCGCAGCAGATCCTCGGCAAGTTTCTTGCCACCTTTAAGGAGTTCCCGCAACGCCAGCCGATTGGTTCTTTAAGTGTTGATAAGGTGTTGAAGAAGATGGAATCAGGGTCTCCGATCGCGCAATGAAATTGATTTGATATAAGTAATTTTGCTGAATACGTAAAAAGTCGAATTCATCAAGTGTTTGGTGTTTGGTATGAAATATTTGATGCTATATCAGTAGGTTAGAATACTAAACACTAAACACCAAATACAAAACACACTCATAAAAAGGTTGCTTTTCTGACTTTTTACGAGATTATCAATTTTCGATTAATAGAAAAATGAGCTGAAAGGAGGGTACATGCGGTTTATCCTTCGAAAGATTCTCTTGGCGGTGGCTTTTACCTTAATAATGTGCCCCTCAATTCAGGCCGGTGGTCTCTGGCTGTATGAAGCGGGAACGCCGGATCTGGGCACGGCGGGAGCCGGGCGGGCAGCTGCGGCCAAGGATGCCTCCACGGCCGGCGGCAATCCGGCCGGCATGACCCGCTTGAAAGGTTCCCAGTTCACCGCCGGCGCTCTGGCGCTTTTTCCGCAGATAAAGTTTGACACCGATGACAGCTCTTTTGGAGGCGGAAACGGCGGCAATGCCGGTTACTTTACTCCGGCCGCATCATTTTCCTATGTCCACAGCCTAACGTCGGATTTCAAACTCGGAGTGACCACCGGTTCCTATTTTGGTCTCGGGCTCGATTACGATGACAACTGGGCCGGCCGCTACTACATTCAAGAAGGCAAATTTCTTACGTTCGCCGTCAATCCGGTGGCAGCCTACCGCATCAACAAATACCTTTCGGTGGGCGGCGGTTTCAGCGTGGTGGTTTCAAACTATGACGTCAAGACGGCTCTTCGAAATCTTGAGCCCGGAAGTCCTCCGGACGGACGGCTCAAATTCGAAGACTACGATGTCGGTTACGGCGGCAACGCCGGTTTGATGATCGAGCCAAAAGAAGGCACCCGCTTCGGCATCACCTACCGATCCAAGGTCGATTTGGAGTATAAGGACAAACCGGATCTGAACGGTGTCGGACAAGCACTGCAAGCAGTGCTCAATGCCACGGGTTTGGCCGGCGCTGAAGTAAAGCTCGATATGGAACTCCCCCAGGCGGTCATGGCCAGCGCCTATCATGAGTTTACAGACCGGCTGGCGATCATGGGCAATGTCGGCTGGCAGGAATGGAGCAGTTTTGGCAATATCGATGTGTCCATCGACAGTGACACGTCGACGAGTGCCACCCAGGACCTGGGTTATGACGACACCTGGCATTTCGCTCTCGGACTCCAGTATCGCATTGCAGAGCCCTGGCTGCTTTCCACCGGTTTTGCCTATGACACTTCTCCGGCCGACAGCGGCAAAAAACGCACACCCGCCATGCCGTTGGACCGGCAAATTCGTGTGGGAGCGGGCGTGCAATACGAATTAAACCAGGATGTCACCTTAGGTGCGGCGTACGAATACCTCGATCTCGGTGACGGCAACATCAACCTCACCGGCGGCAACCTTAGAGGCGACTTGAAAGGTGCCTACCACAAAAACCGCATCCATTTCATTGGTTTAAATGTGGTTTGGAAGTTTTAGCCCAGATATTAATTTGAAGATCAGCCTGCTTATCTTTGATACATTAAAAATTGAATATATACCGATGGAAAGGAGGAAAAAAATGAGAGATCGAAGGACACTAGTGATTTTGATGTCAGCCGTGGCGATTGTATGTTTGATGACGGGTCTGGCTTCTATCGCCCATGCTGCAGACGTTTCTTTGGGCGCTGGCGTGGGGCTGGCCCCGGACTATGAGGGTTCGGAAGACTATCAAGCCGTGCCGCTACCCTATGCATCCGTTACCTGGAGCAACCACATGGCTATTAACCTGCTTGGCAATAAGGCCAAAGTCAACCTGATTCCATCCCCCATCTGGAGGGGCGGGCTGATCGGTGAGTATATCGCCAAACGGGATGATGTTGATAACAGCCGGGTTGACAGACTGGAAGATGTCGACGCATCCGTCATGCTGGGCGGCTTTTTCGGGTTCGAATATGAAAACTGGAGTGCCAGTATCGAAGCCATGCAGGATGTGACGGATGGAAATGACGGGGCTATTGTTCGGCTTAATGGTGGCTATAAGATACCCATCGATCAAACCTGGAACCTCTCCTTGGGGGTTTTCACCACCTGGGCCGATGATGACTACATGGAAGCTTACTTTGAGATCGATGCCGCAGACTCAGCGCGCAGCGGACTGAGTACTTTTGATGCCGATTCGGGGTTTAAAGATGTGGGGCTGAACCTTCTGGCCTCTTTTAAACCCTGGGAGCACTGGGGCTTCATGGGTCTCGTGACCTATAAACGGCTTCTCGGTGACGCTGAGGACAGCCCGGTGGTGGACGATGAGGGTGATGCGAATCAACTCGCCGGCGGGATGCTTGTATTTTATAAGTTTTAATGGGATTTAATGGATAAATAGAACCTACTAAATAGAATCGAAGGTTTTTATATTAGCGTTGTAGGAATATACGGTAAGAGGACGGAATATCTTTTGCAGGTGAGATATGGCCCGTCCTCTTCCTTATGGTAATCTTAAATATTTTCAAGCCTCAAAATTGCAGATTACACCTACAAAGTACAACTATCTGGTGACTCAAAATCTTGTGATATCAAAATCATATCTGTAACTTTAGCAAAACCTCTGATGCTCTTCTGAATCAATGGAGCCAATGCAGTTCCGCGTTTTTCTCGCCTGTGGCGGAAAAATCCAAGCCCGCCGACATCTTACTCTAATCCGGTAGTACCCACCGCCACCCGTGTGATGGCTATTCTTCGCTCATCAAAACAGACAGCGACATCTTTTCCCGGATCCCGCGGACGTTCGTGAATGGTGCCGGTGTAGAATAAATCATCGCCGTTTTTTCGGTATTCATATTTATGGGGATGGGTATCCAGCCCGCAGAACTGGTAGGCTAATTTGGAATCCTTCTGGATCGGATGGGGTAAGTTGACATTCCAAAAATGTCCGGGTGCCAGTTCGCGGCCTAAAAGCATTTTTAATACCACCCCGGCATGATGCCCGGTAACCGCCCAGTCCACCTCCTGATCTTTGGCGATGTACTGCGAAATGGCAATCGCCGGATATCCTAAAATTGCCGTTTCCCGCGCCGCTGCCACGGTGCCCGAATTGTAAACATCAGAGCCCAGGTTGGCTCCCGGGTTAATTCCGGAAATCAGCCAGTCGGCATCCGGGGCGATGACTTTCAAAGCAATGCGCGCGCAATCAGCAGGCGTCCCATCAACGCTGTGCCGATTTGGCTCGAGCTGATTTATGCAGATGGGGTTACGAGTGGTCACGCGGTGCGCAATGCCGGATTGTGCTTTTTGCGGTGCAACGATAATAATATCTCCCAGTTGCTTAACACACCGATTCAACGTATCAAGCCCCGGCGCATCAATACCATCGTCATTGGTCAGAATAATTTTCAACGCCTTTTTGCACTCCAATTATAAGCATCAACCGATTACGGCCTTCGGATCCTTTACGAACCCGTCTTATTTATTTATTTTCGGAGATCACTGCTTCGTTTTCTGCTCTCGAACCATCAGAAAAGCACAGACGATGTGAATAGCATTCCCATTGATTGCAATACACTACACGGGTGCCGGTGCAATTGGGATCATCGGTTTGTTTCGCACCATCTCCGGAAACAGATGGTTCCGCTCGTCTGATTTCTTTAACAAGTGTTCGTTTGATAATTCTTCGTTTTTTCTTCACGCTCATATTCCTTTTTTTCTTAATTGGATTATCTCTAAATAAAGAATATTGCAAGATACTGTAATCAAAAACCATATTGAGACTACCGGTTTTAGTCGCAAAACATCAGGCGGCATTACATAAATTTTCGATGAATAGGCACTGGTTGACTTTTTTACAAATTTCATGGTAAGCTACTGAAAAAAGAAGGATTTTCCCAATTTGACATTTAGATCCGGAGCTGATCGCTTATGGCCAGAATAACCGATCTGGATATTCTCGAACTTCGTCAATTTTTTGAAGATGCGCTTGGCCGGTCCCAGAGGGCCGACAAACGCCAGAAAATGAGAATGCGGAAAAAAATACGGGATGAGATCTTTCTGCTTTTAACCTGGGAAAAACCGACACCCACCGGCATGATGAACCGCTGGGAAGAGCGCCTTCAGGACGTGTTCAATGTGATGCCGTTCGGATTCAAAGAAGATCTGTTTAGACTACTGATCGATAAGATGAAAGGTCCCTTGCGGTTTAGAAAACAAAAGTAATCGAACCCTTATTTTATTTCCCATTCGCTTAATCGTTCAAGCAGCATGCCATAGGCCAGTTGGGCGCGGGAGAAGCTTTTGAGCCTGAAAAACTCGTTGGGTCCGTGCACATTTTCATCTTTCAACCCAAAAGCAAAATTGACCGTATAAACACCCAGTTCTTTTAAAAAGATACCGCAAACCGGAATGCTGCCCCCCATCCGGGCGTAATAAGGTTCTTTCCCGAATAGCGCCTGGTAGACAGACCGTGCGATCCGGTTGCCCGGGTGATCATGGGGAATCACGTATGGATATGCCGTGCTGGGATCCGGCCGGACCTTCACCGTAACTCCGGACGGCGCATGTTTATGGGTATGGGCCGTCACCCGCTCAACAATTTCTTGAGGGTCCTGGTCCGACACCAGACGGCAGCTGATCTTGGCATGGGCGGTGCTCGGCAGCACGGTTTTGAAGCCCTCATCCTGAAAACCGCCCCAGATGCCGTTCACTTCAAGTGTAGGGCGTGTCCAGGCCCGCTCGTAAGTTGAATACCCGGGTTCACCGAAGAGTTCATCGACCCCCAGTTGTGCTTTGTAGTCGGATTCATCATAGGGAATTTCGGCGATCCGAGTCTGTTCGATATCCGACAACGGACGCACGGCATCATAAAAGCCTTCAACCGCAACCTTGCCCTGGGGAGTGTGCATCGAATCCAGAAGATGCACCAGGGCATGGATCGGATTCATAATGGTCCCGCCGAAAGTTCCGGAATGGGTATCGCTTCTGGCAGCCTGTACGTCCACCTGCAACGCACAAAGCCCCCTGAGTGCGAGCATTAACGAAGGCTGATCCTCATCCCATTGGCCTCCGTCTGCACTGAAAATCAAATCGCAGGCCAGCAGCTCCCGGTTGGCAGAAATAAATTCAGGCAGCTGCGGACTGCCGATTTCCTCCTGTCCTTCAAAAAAGCATTTAACGTTGACTGGCAGCTTCCCTTTGCTGTTTAGCACGGCTTCAAGGGCTAATATCGGCGCCAGCATGTTGCCCTTATCATCGGAAGCGCCGCGGGCGTAAACACGCTCCTCTTCCACAACCGGTTCAAATGGAGGCTGCGACCAGAGCTCCAGAGGATCGACCGGCTGGGTATCAAAATGTCCATAAATCATAACCGTCGGTTTATCGGGAACGTGAAGCCAATCTCCGTAAACGACCGGATGCCCGCCGGTGGGCAATATCTGCACATTTTCAAGACCGGCAGCCTGCAGCCTGGCGGCAACCCATTCCGCCGCCTTCTGAACGTCTGCTTTATGCGCTCGCAGGCTGGAGATGCTGGGTAACCTCAAAAACTCGAGCAACTCTTTTAAATAGCGGTCCTGATTTGTTTCCAGATAGGTTTTCCAGGAAGCCATGAATATGTTCTCCTCTCCTTATCGGGATAAATACAACCAAAATATTCAACCTAAATTGAGCGTTTCAAATAAAAAAGAAACAAAATTTGAAAATTACTTTTTATGCTATCCCCAGATAAACCCCATTATATTCCATCGTCGTGAATGGTTTTTCATCAGCAAAAACGCCGGCCGCAATCACCTCTCCGATAAAAAGCGTATGATTCCCCGGGCGGTAATGCGTTTTAAGTTCACATTCCAGATAGGCCAGACATTCCTTCAGAATCGGACAGCCCGTTTTTCCCGTTGTCCAATTTAAAGATGAAAATTTGGCTTTTAGGTCCGACCCTTTAAATCGCGATAATAAATTCGTCTGTGTGCTGGCCAGCACATGCAGCGCAAAGCCGCCGCCTTGCTCAATAAGTTGATGCGAGAACCGGTTGGGGTGAACGGCCACCATGATCAGGGGCGGCTCATAAGATATCTGGCAGACCCAGGATGCAATCATACCGTTGATTGCCTCATCGGTTTTCGATGTGAGAACATATATGCCGTAAGTCAGTTTTCCTAAGGCTTTTTTCCATTCTTCTTTCATGGCATGGAAGTTTCCTTTCGAA
Organism: Desulfobacterales bacterium; assembly: GCA_030601425.1. GTDB lineage: Bacteria > Desulfobacterota > Desulfobacteria > Desulfobacterales > JAHEIW01 > JAHEIW01. The sequence continues at coordinate 12,125 of JAUVTR010000031.1, read as the reverse complement.
AGTTTTAATACTCATATATGAATAAGTTTTGCAAATTCCAAAATCAACCCGGCGAATGTGTACCTGAATAAGGCCGGTTGACTTTCAGATCAAATTTCCCTAACTTTAACCAGTAATGTTGCCAATAATGAAATGCTAACGTCGAGTATATCATTATGCCAACCAACCTGCCCCCCGAATATTTTGACGCCGAAAAGCGCTACCGCTCGGCCAAAACACCGGCGGAAAAGCTCACCTGCCTTGAAGAAATGCTGACCATCATCCCCAAACACAAAGGAACCGATAAATTAAGAGCTGATTTGCGCAAACGGGTATCGAAAATAAAGTCAGCAGCTCAGGCCAAAAAGAGTCTCAGCAAGTATGAATCGGCTTTTCATATCAATAAAGAAGGCGCCGGGCAGGTGGTGATCGTCGGTGCCGCCAATGTCGGCAAATCCGCTCTGCTGGCTGCGGTAACCAATGCAGCGCCCGAAGTAGCCGATTTCCCGCACACCACCTGGAAACCGACTCCAGGCATGATGCCGGTGGAAAACATCCAGATTCAGCTAATTGACACCCCCCCTCTTGGCCGAGACTATGTAGAATCGGAAATGATGGATTTGATACGCCGTTGCGATCTTGTGCTCTTGATGGTAGATTTGCAAACCGACCCGCTGCGGCACCTTGAAGATACAGTTGCGTTGCTTGAAGAACAGCGCATTGTGCCATTGCGCCTAAAAGATCGCTATAGCGATGCGCGCGGAATCAGTTTGATCCCGTTTTTGGTGCTTGCAAACAAAAACGACGACGTGAAAACGGATGAAAATCTGGCGATTCTTCGTGAATTGTTAGGCGATAATTGGCCGATGGTATCGGCTTCGGTGGCAACCGGCCGCAACATGGATCTTGTCAAAGCGGCAATCGTCGAGCGCTTGAATATAATTCGGGTATACACGAAATCTCCCGGGAAAAAGCCGGACCCCACCTCTCCTTTTGTTTTGAAAAAGGGCTGCACCATGGCCGATTTCGCCGGCAAGGTTCATAAAGACTTCGCTCAGAAATTGAAATCCGCCAGGGTGTGGGGTATATCGGTGTTTGATGGCCAGCTGGTCCAGCGAGACTATGTGCTGCAGGATGGTGATATCGTCGAATTACAGATTTGAGCGGCATGGGTTGGCCCGTATCTCTGTTTAAAGAAAAGGAGTAAAAAATGACGGTAAAAATTGTGATCAAACGCAAGGTGTCCAAGGATAGAGAAAAAGAGTTATTGCCGCTTATCAAGGAATTGAGGATACTCACCACCAGACAGAACGGTTATATATCCGGTGAAACATTAAAGCGCATCGATCAACCGGGCGAAACCGTGGTGGTCAGCACCTGGAAAACCGTCGAGGACTGGAACCGTTGGGTAAACAGTCAAGAAAGGGCCGCACTGCAGAATAAAATTGATATCCTGCTGGGCCAGGAGACAAAATACGAAATTTACAGCCATATCTGAAGAAATTTAATTCGGGTTACCGTTTATTCACATATTCTTATGGCTATTTATTTCCAAACGGCTTATTAATGGCTAATATAAGTCCGCAACATTCTATCTTCAATAAAACGGCATCAGGAAATTGTTGTCATGGAAGAAAAGACAAATTTTCGATCGACTACTTTTGATGCGACCTGTCAGACGATATTATCCAGGCAGCCCGAAGCCATCGGGGTGGCCTTTAAGTTTTTAGATTGCGGCTGCTCGATGCTTTGCGGTGTGTCCGCCCAGGGAGATGCTCTTGGTGAATTAATCCATGTCTCCGGTCAGCCGGCGAAGAAGGGAAAAAAGCCGCCGATTTGTTTTATATGCAAAAAAGACAGTGGATTAGATCGGGTTGTCTGGGAAGGGATTCATTGGCCCGGTGATGAAAGCGAACTGCCCGACAAAGAATTGAGAGTTGCCATCGGTAGAAACGTTTTTGGTCCCGCCTACATCGAACCGGACGCATAAACACGCCCGGGCAAAAATCTGATGACAGGTTCAGGTCAGCAACGTTTTTGGAATAGGCTCGACCCATACCTCCTGACCGAATTCCTCTTTTAGTTTTCGCGAAAGGGTTTCCAATTCTGATGGACTCGCCGTCTCGACGACAAGATCATAACCATCCACTACTTTCAATTTAGCATGCTGGTGAATGGTGTTGATGACCTGATACACGTCAGCTGTAAACCAATCTTTCATGCGGCGCAGCAATTCTTCGCCCTGAAACGATCGTTCGAGTACCAAATCGACCTGCCGCTGTTTTGCTTCCCAACCAATGACGGCCGGTTTCTTCAATACGGGCCGGACCGGATCGTGAACGGCGGCGCATTTGAACCACAACATTGCTCTTTCCACGGTTCCTCCTTGTTGACATTTGCCGAAATTTGAGAAAAATATAATCATCCACTTTACCTGTCAAGGTTAATACCTGAATCTTGCATGAAAATAGATGAGAATCTTTTTGTTATTTAATTACAGCAGGTTCGCACAAGAATAGCATACTATACATTTTACTTAAAAAGTAAATCGGATGATGATCTTTTTTATTTCTCATCTATTTTCACCCAGAGGGCGAGCCGGAGGCTCCCACATGCTGCGTTACCCGCCCGCCATCGCGAGCCGCTCAGGCGAGGCGGGCGGGTTAAGGGCTCGAAGTAGCATACTACGACTTCGCCCTTAAGTGCCTTGCCTATGGAAGCCTCCGACTCGTGCAAAATTCAGGTAATAGCCATAATACAGGGTTTAGCCCGTTGGCCCGTTGACCGGTTGGCCGGTATACATAGGAATCCGAGAGCATTCCTTATCTAACGGGCTCAACGGGATAACCGGCTAAACAGGCAAACGCGTAAACCTGTGCTTTGGTGAAAGCTTAAAACGGCATTACCATAAGGTATCACTTTTAGAGTCTTCGTTGTGAATTCTTTGCATTTTATGAAAAAACTTTTTTATCACGAAAGCACGAAAGGAAGAAAATACGAAAGAAAAGAAAAATTTCGTGCTTTCCAAATTTCGTGTTTTCGTGATTAATCATTTTAGGCTCCGGCTTGTCCGGGTTAGGCCTTGATACGTGAAAAACAAGGAGAATGCTATGGATGTATTTTCTGCCATGAAAGACCGCCGCAGTGCCCGGGCGTATCTTGATAAACCCGTTTCTCGGGCGGAGATTGAAGAGATTTTTCACTATGCCGGAATGGCGCCATCGGCCATAAATCTTCAGCCCTGGGAATATATAATTGTTTACGGTACGGAAAAGGATCGGCTGGTAAGACGGCTGAAGCGCGTTCATGCTGAACGCAAAATTTCATGCGGCCCCGGTACGGCGTCCCCTTTGCCTGAAATATTCAGAAATCGAAGTCGCCGGGCATCCCAGGCCATGCGACCCAAAGTTTCTGAGCTGGGTCTGGAATTCAATCAGTTTGTCGAGGAGGGAAGCTGTTCGTTTTATGGAGCGCCGGTGGCCATTATCGTTTCCATTGACAGGCTATTTCCAAAACTCCGCTATCTGGATGTGGGTCTGAGTGTATCCTATCTGCTTCTGGCCGCCCAGGCTAAGGGACTGGCGACCTGCCCGATTGGACTGATTTCATCCTATGGTGATGAAATCGCGGAGGTCATCGATATCTCCGAAGACAAGGAAATCGTTTTAGGCATCGCACTGGGGTATGCCGACCCGGAATCGCCGGTTAACAATTTTAAAACCGATCGAGAAAGTCCGGACGAAATTCGATTCTGGTATGAATGAACCCGTCTTGGTTTCAGGCTTCGCCTTTTGGGTGTCAGGTGTCAGGTGTCAGCAAACAGATGACGGAGGACAGAAAACAGAGGTCAGATAGGGTGCCTCTTCTTCCAGTTTTACGATCTGTCTTCTGACCTCTGTCCTCTGACACCTGACACCTGAAACCCGCCTGCTTGGTACGGCGAAGGCCCGCAAAGAATTTTTTCTGGGACTCAGGCTGGTAAAAGAGGCGTAAAATGAAAATCGCGCTCATTGCAAACTCGTGCTCCGGCGGAGTAAACAAAGAAAAGCTAATGCCCGAGCTGGAGAATGAATTCAAAAAGCATAACATCGAGTTTGATCTGCTGCAGACTCGATATCACGGCCACGCCACTGAACTTGTAAAGCAGATATCCATCCGGGAATATGACGCGATCGCATCAATGGGAGGAGACGGCACCAATTTTCAGGTGCTCAACAGTATTTTAAAATATCATGGCGACTCGAAAATACCGCCATTGGGAATCCTGCCGAGCGGCCGTGGCAACTCTTTTGCCAAAGATTTGCAAATCTTCAGCGTTAAAGATGGTATCGACGCATTGCGACGTCAAACCACCAGAGCGGTTGATGTGTGTCGGTTTTCTCAGAACAAAACAGCACATTATTTTGTCAATCTTATTGGGTTTGGATTCGTAACCGACGTGGCAAAAACCGCTGCTCGCTTTAAATGGGCGGCTGACTTCAGCTATGTGATCGGCGTGTTTTACCGCCTCATGGGGTTGGTCTTTCATCAAATGGTTCTCGAAATTGACGGAGAGGTCATTTCCGGCCAAAACTGTTTTGTTGAAATCTGTAATTCAAAATATACGGGAGGCAACATGCTGATGGCACCCGAGGCAAAAATTGATGACGGCTTTTTCGATGCGGTCGTGCTCTCGCCCCTGAGCCGGTTGAGTTTGATTGCCACATTACCCAAACTATTTAAAGGAACCCATGGACAGAACCCGGCCGTAAGATTTATCAAAGGCAAATCAGCATCCGTTTATACCGAACCGCAAAAAACCTTATTGCCCGATGGGGAAATTTTCGGGACCACTCCGACAGAAATCACTATTCTGCCGCGCCTGGTAAAGTATTTTGTTTAATACGCAGGCCGGAAGCTATTCAAGCGCCCGTCCTCCGTCCCGCATAGGCGGGACTACGGTGGATGGAAAGGCGGGCCTTGACCTCACCGGCATCATCCATTATTTTCTAACATACCGAGATTTTACGCGGCAACGGATATGAAAACATGCGAATAAGGCAGGATCATAAAATGATTGAAATTGATCGTTTAACCCGCCAGGTTCTTAAAAACTGTGAGATTTCTGATGCGCAGCATGCCGGATTGTATTCCATCTGTGGACTGGCCCTGCGACTGCGCGACCTTTATAAATGGGAAAAAGAGTTGAGTCCGTGGATAGAAAAAGACTCATCTGAGATACTGGATTGGATTGGTGAAAAGGAACAGCTCTGGGAAAGACTTGCCGATAAAAAATATGCAGATCTTACCATCGGGGATAAAAGCTACGACCCGTTTAATACGGCTGAAATCAATGCGGTGCTGGAACCGCTAGGTCTCTTATATGGCGCCGGGTATGCCTACAGCCTGAAACCCACCTTTTTTCTGGCCACGATCAAAAATAAAGGCCAATCCGGCGGATACACCGTCTATACTCTCGAGCGGGAACTTGCCCGTGACCTGTTAACGCTGCCGGTGCTTTCTCAAGACAATTTAATTCTGCTGCGCACCGACTCTGCCAGGCTTTTCATTTGGGATCAAATCGCCTTTATAAAAAAATCAGGCCGGCCGGCACTGCGATTTGCACTCCAACACTGCGGGCTCAAAGAGCAGCACTCAGAAGCATTGCAGCATCATTTGCCGACAATACTGGCCGCCCAAAAAGACAATTTTATTTACCACGAAATTGGTGAAATGAAAGATTTCACGTTTGACCCCGATATCTGGCGTGAATTAATCGCCGCCTTTCCGCACTCACCCGTTGAACTGCTTGTCAGGGCCGTCAAAGATCTTCTGGCGGACACAACTCGACACGGAACGCTATGTTATCTTATAAAACATCGCAAAGCGGCCGCCCTGGGGTTCTATGTGGCCTTTCAGGACGGATTGATAAAAGAACTTTTTCCCGAATTGAGAGCAGCCTTTAGGGACTTTACCAACCTCCTCGATTGGCGTATTATTGAAGAAGCCGTTTCAACCGGCTACCGCAATGCTGAAAATTATACCGAGAAAATCGTTCAAATTTTCCAGACTGGCAGGAAAAATCAACAGATGCAATGGGTTAAAAAAGAGATCGAGCGCCGCCTGCTGGGAAAAATCATAAAATAAAGACACTTGAAGCTATTGAGCAGATGGATTCCGTAGAACATCATGAAATCGTGGAGGCCCGGAACAAGGTCGTTGCGATTTTGTCGGAGTTATACCGCTTTCCATAATAATGTTCCGAGTGACGGAATTGCGGCATAAGGGGCGTATTTGATGAAATACTACGTTTATTTTGATGCTTACGGACATGCCCGTCAGGCAGTCAACGAAAAAGAACTGGCCGAAAACTACCGGAATGATCCGGATAGGTTTTTAAGAGCCATGTGCCGTGCGGGACCGCATACGGATAAAGGTCATATAAGCGGTCACGTGGGAACCCTAAGCTTTCGGAGTGATGAAGAGCTAAATGATTATCTTGAATCTCTGGGAGATGAGATATCGGGTTTTTACAGGGCCGACTCCGATAGCCGACCTTACAACTTTTAGAAGGTATTTCATAAATACCATTATCGAGGACGAGGAGGAGCACGAGTATGAGTACGAGTGTTATGAAACGTTCCTCCTGCTTCGTACTCGTCGTCGTCCTCGTCCTCGTTACCTAAAGGCATTTGAGCTACGCCTTTTTGCATCCACGAAAATATTGTAAATTATTTCTGGGACACAACACTAGGTCTATCAATTTTTCCCAGCAAAAACCTTCTTCAGCAAATCTGTAACCCGGGCTGCCGGTTGGGTACGGATTTGCTTCTCCTCTTCGGCCAGCATTTTAAAAAGTCCTTTGAGGGCACCATCGGTGACATACTGGTCTAAGTCGAAGCTCAAGCTCTTGCCGAAGGGCATACTTTCCGCCTTCGCATTCAAATCCTGGAATGACTGCGTGACACCGACATCGCCCATGGTGTCTTTAACGATGGGTTTAAAAACCTCCTGGAGGCGATCTGAAGTTTTGTCCTCAAAATAAAGCGTGGCCTCATTATCGCGCCCGTTGAGAATTTTGCCGGCATCATCAAAGCTCATCCGGGTGATGGCATCCCAGAAAATAGATTTCGCCTCGGGCGCGGCACGCTCGGCGGCCCGGTTCATGCTCAATTCAAAACTGTCTACTTTATCTCCGTACCCGATGGCTCTCAAAAGCTTTTCAACTTTTTGCACCGATTCCGGCAAAGGGATCTTAATCTCCGGATCTTTATAGTATCCATCCGGTCGGGATACCAACTTTACGGCGTTTTCGGTTCCGACCTGCAGGGCCTCCTTAAGGCCTTGAATGATTTCATCGTTTGAAAGAGCCTCCTTGCCTCCCAACGCTTCCTGAGCGCCTTTGACAATATCGCCCCAACCGGCAGAAAATCCCAAATGAGCACCGGAGGTTAAAAAAACAAATAGAATCAGACTCAAAATATAACGATATGTTTTCATGGTATACACCTTTCAATTACTAAAAAAAAATGAAATTCTCCCAAAGAAATTTGGGATTTGCAGCAGATAAAATCCACAGGATGCATTAGACCATAAAGAAATATAAATCCCTCTTTGATGCAATCATACCGATCGAGAAAAATATAGTAACTGTAACTTTTTTCATGACACTTAGATCTTGGCCGCGAGCAAGGCGCACGGAGGAGAAATGACGGAGCGTACTAATAGTACGTGAGTAAATTTCGACGACGAGCAACACAGCTCACGGTCAAGAGATGAGAGTTATGGAAAAAGTTTAGCAGGTTATATGAAAGCCTGCGGCAACCTGCCTACCCTCCTGATACAGTTTATTGAACACTTCAATCGCTTTTGCGGTCTTCTTTTCAATTAATTCGACATTGTTTACGTTCAGATAGTCTCGCAGGGATGATGAAGACTTCATTAACCCGGGGGAACCCTTGCCAATGACTACGATGTCCGGCCTGGATTCCAAAATATCGGCAACATCCTCGACATCAACCCGGTGTCCCCTTTTCCGCCACCAGTCCGAAATTACCTTCCCACGAACAATTTTAATGTCATCAGAATAGGTTTTGCCATTGACAACGATCTTCCCGAATGAAAAATCCGTGATCATATTTCACGATCCATTAATATTAGATTTGTTTGAAAGTATTATTCTGATTATTGAACTTAAAAAAGAATTGTCAAGAAAGACGCATATGATAGAATACCTGAAATTGATGGATCAGCCATAACGTCCAAAATACAAAAAGGAAACAGCCGTATCGCATGAAGAAAGAGCAAAGAGAAATTATCATTCCTAAGGAGAAAGCTATTTTCTGGTTGGATAAAAACGGGCGCTGGCACAACGTGCATGGAAAATTTGAGCATAAGAAGATAATCGACTATTTCCATTCTTCAATAAAAAAGGACCAAAACGGTTATTACCTTTCCCAGAAGAGAGAAGATGTTCAGGAGAAAGTCTATTTCCATTATGAGGACACCGCTTTGTTTGCGGTGGATTTAATTAAAGATAACGATATTACGCTGATACTGAACACCCAGAAACAGGTCGAGCTGAAGCCCCGAAACCTGTTTATACGAGATGACAATCTGTACATGCGAATGGGGGAGGAAACCATCAAATTTACAGAGAGGGGATTGATGAAGATCTCGGATCTGCTGGAATATGACAACGATCAGTATTTTATGAGAGTAAAAAATAGAAGATATAAGATACTTCAGAAATAGTTACAGATTGTCAGTTAAAAAATACTACCCATCTCGATCAGATCAATCGATCCGTCCGTACCTTTCACCGGTAGTCTCCGCAGAATTCCGTCTGTCGATTTCATGGTGGTTCCTCCATTCAATTAAGCTTTATCACGATCTGTCGTTTTCCGCCATGAATTGTCCCCCCGGGGCCATGAACTGTCGCTTTCCGCCATGAGCTGGCAAGGTTTACCTGCCTCCGGCATGGGCGCTCCTTTTGGCTTCAGGCGTTTACCTTCACTTAAACTGAAAAATTAAATAACGCCCCGCTTTTTCCAAGAAACGCAATAAATCAACCCCTCTTTTTTCTTATCACAGGTTTCGCTTTTCTTGCGATTTATCTCAATAAATGTGTACTTGGGTGATATTTGGTTATCTATCAAGATATTCCAAGCACCGGTTCGGTAAAATTACCTCCAATTTAAACCTAATCTACAAAATCCCAAAATTTCATATTGCGTCAGCACATCCAACAAATTTTCAATCCCTCCAAATTCCACCATCGGCACGAAACCTTCAATCTGATACATCTCAAAATATTATGTATTGGAAGAAGATATATGAAATAATTTGCGTTTGTTCTTTTTAGCGAATATCCACAATTCACAAAAACTATGGGTTTCGCTGGAACTTCGAGAAATTAAACCATGTAATCCATATAATTGGAAGAGCATTTCGGAATCATATGCATCCTCTGACAGCAATCCATGCGGCTCACCGCCTGCCTAAATCTTTCCGTCTCCCGAAAAATCATCTTTTCGTGAAATACTTCAAGACCATCGTTTGTAATCGGCCATCCAAAGTCGTTTTGATTCGATAGATTGACAGTATCACATTGTGGTATTACTTCTTAAATAATTTTGTTAATTGTATCATTCCATTATAAGAAGATGTCAACTGAAAGGCTAATATTAATTTACGGATATGGGATTTAAGCAAAGCGCTTCCAATACATGCAGGCACTTAGACCCTGGATTAAAGAAAGGAGAAGACAATGAAAACACTTGATATAGATCGCAGAAATTTTATGAAGAAGGCCGGAGGCTCACTGATCGCAGCCGCTGCGGGTTCAAGCCTGGCCCTGTCGGCGATGCACGCACATGCCGCCCAATCCGCCGTGACCCAAACCAAACAATCCCAGGACGCGATAACCCCGCAAAAAGCCCTGCAAATGCTAAAAGATGGCAACTCCCGATTCGTTCAGGGCAAGATGTACCAACGCAATTTAATGCAACAGGTCAAGGCGACCGGTGCCGGCCAGTTTCCCTTTGCAGCCATCGTGGGTTGTATTGATTCGCGGGTGTCCAATGAATTGATATTTGACCAGGGCATTGGCGATATCTTCAGTGCCCGAATTGCCGGGAATTTTGTCAATGACGATATCCTCGGCAGCCTGGAGTTTGCCTGTGCAGCAGCGGGTGCAAAGTTGATCCTCGTTCTGGGTCATACGGAATGCGGTGCCGTCAAAGGGGCCTGTGACGATGTGGTCCTGGGCAACCTCACCCAGACGCTGGCCAACATCAAACCGGCGGTGGCCGCCGTGTCCGGGTATGATTCCGACCGATCTTCGAAGAACGATAAATTTGTCCAGGCCGTGACCGATAAAAATGTGGTGCTGACCGTTGAACGCATTCGCAAGCGCAGTCCTATTTTGCAGGGCATGGTCGACAAGGGTCTAATCGGACTGGCGGGCGCCATGCACGACGTTCATAACGGCAAGGTGACATTTTTTTAAATCCCTGATGGTAAAAATACTTTCAAATCTTCATCACCTTTCTTCATAACTTAATACTACTAAAGGAGGTATCGAAAATGAGATCAAACAAATTAAAGAAAAATGGATTCAAAACCCTTTTATTCTTCTTCATAATTTTAGTATTTGCTGCTCAAAATAGTTGTTCGACGACTGGCAGTATGACGGTGGCACCAGAGAATCGGATCCCTGTGATTCCAGACCAGCCCCAAAAAGGTACATGGGAGTCAAAAAATGTCGTCTTGGAGTATGAGTTTGTTAAGGAAGAAGGCACCATTGGATTATTTATCGACGGAAAAACGAAACGCAGGCTCGACCAGGTAGCACTTTGGCTGTTATTTCTTGATAGTGATGGAAGGCTTTTAGAAAGGGAAAGCGTGTTCAATTCCGGATTCCGAACTAAAAGAACAAGGGCCAGACGAATGGAAGGCACGATTGAAAGAGCCTTTGAAGTGCCGGGGGGAACCAAATACCTGGCTTTTCAATCTCAGGAAAACCCGTATAGAGGCAGATAACCATAGATTGAAAATTTAACCTGTGTAAATATCACAGAAGACGGTCCGTAGACTGAGACAGCAAATTTTTGATTGATAGGAAGATGATAGATGCTTTTTGTTCGATACCGCAGGGCATTTGAACACCTCCGATTTGTTTTGAAACCGGCCATCGCCTTTGAATTCTGGTCCACCCTGATATTCATGGTTTCTTTTGCACCGGCAACCGGATGGCTGCTCAACCGGCTGGTGGCCGCCAGCGGTCAGTTTGCTGTCTCAGATAACGACCTGATTGCTTTTTTCATATCAACTCAGGGCATTCTTTTCCTCCTTATCAGTGCTGGCTTCGTCCTCGCATTCTGGTTTGCAGAGCAGGTGGGACTGTTGATTATATCTGTAAATGCAGCCTCCGGAAAGCAGGTCTCTGTCAGCCTGGTTCTATGGGAACAGATTACGCATTTGCCGGCCCTGTTGCGTCTGGGACTGCTCCAGGCTGCGGGCTATTTAGTGTTAAGTATCCCATTCGTTTTGGGCAACGGGCTGGTTTACTGGCTGCTGCTTGGCGAGTGGGATATTTACTATTACATTAATGTACAGCCTTTGAGCTGGTGGATTGCGCTTTTCATCGCGGGAACGATATCCACTGTGTATCTCTTGCTGGCAGCCTGGCTGTATATCCGATGGCTGTTCTCCATTCCCGTCCTTGTCTTTGAGAGTGCCACTCCCTATGGGGCATTGAGAAAAAGCTGGCGGCAGACAAAGGGAAAGTTTCGGGAATTCGCCGTCCCACTGGCGGTCTGGTGGGTTGTTGTATTCATATCATCTTTGGCCATGACCTGGCTGGTAAGAGCGACTGCCGCTCAGCTGCTCGGTCATACCGGACTCACCCTCAAAGTGGTTATCCCGGCGGTGGTCGCAACGCTGGCACTCATTACCATCCTGGATATCATGTGGTTGATCATCGGCAAAATAGTGCACGTGTCGCTGATGGCCGACTTTTACCTTGAAACAACGGATGGAGAGCAGCTGCTGAGCGCACCGGCCCCGGCAGCCAGAATCCTCTCGCCCACGACCTTAAAAAGAATCGGCTGGCTGATTGCAGGCATAGCGTTGATTATGGGGGTCGCCGGCGGTTCCGCTTTTCT
>JAUVTR010000249.1 GCA_030601425.1 Desulfobacterales bacterium | reverse complement strand
TTGTTCCAAAAAGATGCTTACGTATCCGTTGATTTTACCAGTCGGGAAATTACCATTATTAGTCGCGACGAAAGCATTAGCGGTGATTTGATACCCGGCATGGACATTCGGCAGCGTTCATTTTCCGAAACGGATACGCTGGAAGATGAACTTGCATCTTACATACAAGCGGTCAGCACCCGCCAACCCCCGGTGGTTTCCGGAATCGCGGGGCGCAAAGCGCTGGAAGTGGCCTTGAGTATTACCGATCAGATTAATACAGCCATTAAACCCTATATTAGTTGAGGCTTGTCGGAATATCTACAACTATTCCAGCCTTCTCTCCGAGCCGTAGGATCTACCCTCTCTCCGAGCTGTAAGCTCTAACCTCCGGCCTGTAAGCCCTACGGGCTGGAAGCGGAGAAGGAAGCCGGCCTGTAGGCCCTACGGGCTGGAAGCGGAGCCGGAGGCCAACATTCCAAACGGGGCGAAGCCCTTGATGCGAGCAATTATGAACCCGGTATCCAAGCAAACCTGTGTGGCCATTATAGCCGGTGAGGCATCCGGCGATCAGCACGGGGCCAAACTGATAAAGGCCATGCAAAAAAGGAATCCTGCCCTGTTTTTCTGCGGAATCGGCGGGCCTGCTCTGCGGCAGGCCGGTGTGCGAATCCTGGTGGACGCGGCGGAGCTGACGGTGGTCGGAATCACTGAGGTTTTCGCTAAACTTCCCGGTATCTTAAAAGGTATGGGAACCATTAAAAAGCTGTTAAAAAGCCTGAAACCCGAGCTTCTGATCCTCATCGATTTTCCGGATTTTAACCTTCACATAGCAGCTACGGCCAAAAAGGTAGGCATTCCGGTATTATACTATATCAGCCCGCAGATATGGGCCTGGCGGCGGGGTCGGGTCAAGCGGATTGGAAGACTTGTCGATCATATGGCGGTCATACTGCCCTTCGAGCAACAGTTTTACACGCAGAACAATGTCCCGGCGACTTTCGTTGGACATCCTTTGCTTGAAGGCCCTTTGCCGGCATCGGGTCAGATTTTAACGACCGGCGTGGAGGGGCCAACCACCATCGGCTTGGTGCCGGGATCCCGTGACAATGAAATCTCCCGGCATCTCCCGGTCATGCTGGATACAGCCGATATTTTGCAAGACAGACTAAAGGATGCTATATTTATAATTTCCCATGCCCCTTCGGTTGAGCGCAATCAGATTGAGGCGATTATCGCGGAGCATCCCTGCCGGATGGACGTTGAAATCGTTTCCGACCGGATTGACAAGGTGTTTGGGCGCAGTGATATAATTGTTGCCGCCTCCGGAACAGTGACGCTGCAGGCCGCAATTCACGGCACCCCCATGGTTATTATCTACAAAGTGTCCCCGATCAGTTTCATGTTGGGCCGGGCGCTGGTTCGGGTGCCCCATATCGGTCTGGTTAATCTTGTCGCCGGAGAACAACTCGTACCGGAGTTTGTGCAGAACGCGGCCACTCCCGAGAATATCGCATCGGCCGTCGAGAATATGTTAAAAGATACCGACAAATTAAATCATCTCAAACGGCAGTTGTTCGGGCTGCGTGATGTGCTGGGAGGAACCGGCGCATCGGACAGGGTGGCGGACATAGCCTTTGGCATGCTGAAACAATAGAGGGTCATAACCGTTCAAGGGTTCCCTCCGGGCCCGCTTCCAGCCTGTAGGGCCTACAGGCCGGCTTCCTGCTCCGCTTCCAGCCCGTAGGGCTTACAGGCCGGAGGGTAGAGCTTACAGCTCGGAGAGAGGGTAGAGCCTACAGATCGGAGAGGCCGGAGGCAGGGTTCAAGTCACATCTGAACCGCTGAATCGACATGGCTAAAATGAAAAGACTAAAACTACCGGAACTCACCCGGCAGAACAAAGAAATACTGTCTTTGATCAAAGACAGTTGGGTCAGGCTGTCGGTATCAGCGGTGTGCTCCGCCATGGTAGCAGTCATGACGGCAGCCACCGCCTACCTGGTCAAGCCGGCAGTAGAGAAGATATTTGAGCAAAAGGATTCACAGATGCTGGTCTTGATTCCGGTGGCCATTATTGCGGTGTTCACCATCAAAGGGATTGCGGCCTACGGATCAAAATATCTGTTGAGTTATGTGGGTCAGGATGTCATCAGACGATTGAGAAATCGCTTGTATAATCACATCCAGGAACTTCCCCTGGCTTTTTTCCTGCGGGAAAAAACCGGTGACCTCATGTCCCGCGTTACCAGTGATGTTGCCATTATCAGTTCCATTTTTACATCTGCAATTACCGGGTCTATCCGCGACGGTTTTACCATCATCGGGCTGATTGCCGTGACCTTTTTCCTCATACCCAAACTGGCGGTTTTTACCTTTATTGTTTTTCCGATTGCCGGGTATCCTCTTTTTTATTTCGGACGAAAAATTCGGCGGGTGCGCCGGGGTGTTCAGGAAGCCTGGGCTGATTTAAGTGCGTTTTTACATGAAACCTTTACCGGCACTAAAATTGTAAAAGCCTTCGGCATGGAAGATCATGAGAAAAAACGCTTTGCGCAAAAGTCCCGCAGAATATTCAGACTGGAGGTTAAAGAAAGCAAAGTCAGAGAGATGTCTTCGCCCTTGATGGAATTATTGGGAGGATTCGGGATTGGCTTTATCATGTGGTACGGCGGCAGGCAAGTAATAGAAGGGACTTACACCTTCGGCACGTTCATGTCGTTTCTGACGGCCGTCGGTTTAATGTACCAGCCCCTTAAAAAAATATCCCGCTTAAACAATGCCGTCCAGCGCGGTATGGCTGCCATCGAACGAATCTATGATATCCTCGACCGCGAATCCGATATTGTAGAAGCCGCTTCACCGGTTGATATCCCTTCCGGTTCTCACCGGATAGCATTTGAAAATGTATCCTTTAAATATGACCGGGACCTGGTGCTTAAGAATATCAACCTCAAGGCCGAAGCCGGTGAGATCATTGCTCTGGTTGGAATGAGCGGGGGAGGTAAAACCTCCCTGGTGAACCTGATTCCGAGGTTTTATGATCCCACCGAGGGTATGATTTTGGTCGATGACGTCGACATTCGTCATATTTCTATTGCCAGATTGCGCAGTCAGGTTGCTATCGTCACCCAGGAGCCCATTTTATTTAACGACACGGTTCGCAACAATATTTCCTACGGTTTTCCGGAAGCTTCCGATCAGCAGATCGCAGAAGCTGCCAAAGCTGCTTACGCCTATGAATTTATAGAGAGTTTTCCGGAGGGGTTTAATACGTCGATAGGAGAGCTTGGCGCAAGGCTATCCGGCGGCCAAAGACAGCGCATCTGTATTGCCAGAGCGTTGTTAAAAGACGCCCCCATCTTGATCCTTGATGAAGCCACTTCCTCTCTGGACTCCGAGTCAGAGATCCTGGTGCAGAAAGCACTGGGGAACTTGATGCAAGGACGTACGACGTTTGTTATTGCCCATCGACTCAGCACCATCGGAAATGCAGATCGCATAATTGTTATCGTCGATGGCCGGATCGTGGAAGAGGGCGGCCATGATGAATTGCTGGGCCTGCGGCAGGAGTATTATAAACTTTACCAGATGCAGTTTGGCAAAGGTCCCTAGCAATACCGGCAGCCCGGGGCTGCCGGGGAACACACGCGTTATAACTAAAATCAATGAATATAAAAAAATCCAAGCACCAAGTTTTGTAATTCATATCTGGGAGACAACCCTGGCAGCATGTCCATCCTCGACCGGTATCTTATTAAAGAAATATTAAAGCATTTCGGGATCGTTCTGTCCGCCGTCATCGTCATATATCTCGCTGTTGATTTTTTTGAAAACATCGACAAATTCATGGAAGCCGGCCTGTCGATCTCGCGGGCCCTGAAATTTTTTCAGCTGAAACTGCCGTTGATTATCGTCCAAATCACTCCGGTCGTTATTCTGCTGGCCGTTCTGATTACTTTTGGCCTGATGAATAAAAACAATGAGATCATTGCCTTGAAAAGCAGCGGCATGAGTGTTTATCATTTTTTAAAACCCATCCTGGTCCTGGGGTTTTTATTTACAATCGGATACTTTATTTTAGCCGAGATTGTTGTGCCGCTCACCATCAGCAAAGCCAATGAGATCTGGCGGGTTGAAGTAAAAAAATTAACCGTGACCACGGAACGGAAAAATATCTGGATCAAGGGTCATCGCTCCATAACGTATATTTCATACTTTCATCCGCAGGATCAATCCCTATCCGGCATCACCCTCAATTATTTTGATCAGCAGTTCAGACTTATCCGCCGGGTTGATGCTGCCAAGGGAAAGTACCAAAACAAGCATTGGATATTTTATGACGTTATGGAGCAGAAGTTGAATAAGCAAAACGAATCTTATGAGATCAGTTTCGCAGATGAACAGGTTGAAGAGATTGATTTGTCACCGGAAGATCTAAAAAGGGTTGCCAAAAAGTCAGAGGAGATGAGTATCAAGGAGCTGTACCGCTACATTCAAGACGTCGAATCAGAAGGTTATGACGCCACACCCTACCGGGTTGACTTGCAGGCTAAGTTTGCAATACCGTTTTCCTGTATCATTGTCTGTATTATCGGGGCAAGTATTACGCTCAGAAAGACCACCAGAGAAGGCCTGTCGATGAGTATTACCTATGGTATTGTGGTTATATTCCTCTATTGGATTACCCAGAGTTTTTGCATATCCCTTGGATATGGGGGCATGCTGCCTCCGTATGTAGCCGCCTGGATAGCGAATTTCATTTTTGCATGTTTTGCGGTCTTTAATTTTTTAAATGCCGACTAGTGCCGTGTCCCACTAATATGTTAACAAAGTCGAACCTGGTATTTAAGTAAAGCAGAGTCCTTGAATTTAATAAATTCCAAGCACCAAATGACAAAAAACAAACAATATCCAAATATCAATCTTCAATAATCCAAACCTGTTTTAGCCTTCGATCCGAATTTTGGCAGAATATAGCTCCTATCGATGCCAGGCCGAATTGATTTGATTCACTGTATTCGGAGATTTGTTTCGGATTTGAATTTTGTGTTTTGGGAATTATTTGTGATTTGAATTTTGTGATTTGGGATTTAAACAATTCAATTCTGGAAATGGAAGAACTATAAAATCAATTCGTTTTTTGCAAATTTCATATAGGACACACACTGAATGTTGGATATTAAAAAAAAGATAGAATCTGTCATGAAAAGCGAGGACGGAATTTCGGTTTCACCACTGGCGTCCCTGCTTTATGTGATATCCGCTTTATACGGTACGGCCCAAAAGCTAAGAGCCAGCTGCTACCGGC
>JAUVTR010000268.1 GCA_030601425.1 Desulfobacterales bacterium | reverse complement strand
GACGATCGTGGAAGAACCGGAAGAGGCCGAGGTCATCGTGGTCAACACCTGCAGCTTTATCGAGGACGCCGCCGATGAAAGCATCGATATGATTCTCGAGCTGGCTCAATATAAAAGGGCCGGGTCCTGCAAGCGGCTGGTGGTTGCCGGTTGTTTGCCTGAACGCTATCGCAAAGAAATTGCCAACCAGATGCCGGAGGTCGATGCGTTTTTAGGAACCGGCGCATATGACCAAATTGTAGTGGCCGTTGAAGGTTCGAACACTTCCGGCGGGTGCCTGCTGCCGAATCCGGATTTAAATCCCGCTCAGGATAAAGATGTTCCCAGAGCATTAAGTGCGTCTCATATGGCCTATCTTAAAGTGGCCGAAGGCTGCAGCCGGCATTGCACCTATTGCATTATTCCCAAGTTGCGCGGCAAAAAAAGAAGCCGACCGCTGCAGGAGGTGATTGTCGAAGCGCAAAACCTGCTCGACGCCGGCGTAAAAGAGCTGGTGCTCGTTGCCCAGGATACGACTTCATATGGTAAGGATCTCCAGCCGACAGTGAACCTTAGCCAGCTGGTCGAAAGCCTGGCCGGCTTGTCCGTCGACTCCCCTATGAAATCCGGCGCGGTTGTTGAAGAAAATGACATCGCCGGCGCATGGATCAGAGTTCTTTACGGGCATCCGGAAAGTATCGAAGGTTCTTTTATTAAAACGGTTGCAACCCATTCAAATGTGTGCTCTTACTTTGACATTCCGATTCAGCATGTCAGCAGTTCGATTTTAAAAAAGATGGGCCGCCAATATACCCGGGACGACCTTCGCCGGCTTTTTGATAAAATCCGCTCACAGGTTCCGGATGCCGTCCTGAGGACAACGCTCATTTTGGGATTTCCGGGAGAAACCGAAAAAGATTTTGAAACCCTTCTGCGTTTCATCGAAGACACCCGATTTGAGCATCTGGGCGTATTTCTGTATTCGGACTCGGACGATCTCCCGTCACACAACCTGCCTGAACATGTCCCGGCCAGCGTGACTCAGGAGCGCTATGATCAGCTCATGTCCTGCCAGCTGGATATATCAGCCCAAAATTACCAAAAATATATTGGTCAAACATTGGAGGTTTTGGTGGAAGAAGCGGTGGAAGACAGGCTGTATGCCGGGCGCGCAACATTCCAGGCCCCGGAAGTGGACGGCATGACGTATATAAAGTTCGGGGAAAGGCAACCGGACGCCAAGATCGGATCGTTTGTCCGAGTCAAGGTAACGGATGCAATGGAATATGACCTCATAGGAGATTCGATATGAATGATCTTAAGGAAAAGATCCTGTCGGAAAACGGAAATGATCTGGAAAAAATTGAATCTGAGCTCTCCGAGAATTTAAAGCCTTACCTGGATCTGGTGTCAGATGTCGCCCATCATATTTTGTTTGCCGGTGGCAAGAGATTGCGGCCATTGCTGCTGGTCCTTTCCGCGAAGCTCTGCGGCTATAAAGATGACTATGCCAAAACCGTTTCAACGGCCCTGGAATATTTGCATGCCGCCACGCTTTTGCATGATGATATCATCGATGATGCTGTCCTGAGACGTGGGAAAACGGTCGCCCATTCGGTTTATGGCAATGCCATAACGGTTCTGGTGGGAGATTTTCTTCTGGCCCGCGCGCTGGCCATTTGTGCGGACTCCGGCAAGATTAAGGTCATCCACATCATTTCAGATCTGACCGAAAACATGTCCACCGGTGAAGTCCATCAGCTGATGCGCAAGGGCGATGTCAGCCTCACCGAAGACGAGTATCTTGAGGTCATCCGGCGCAAAACCGCCGTTCTTTTCCAGGCCGCCTGCACGATCAGTGCGGTCATTGCGGATGCACCCGAAGAAAAAGAGGCGGTCCTTTCAGATTTCGGCTATCATCTCGGTATTGCGTTTCAAATGGCCGACGACTTACTTGATTATACGATGGATACGGAAGCTCTGGGCAAAGAAGTCGGGGCCGACCTCAGAGAGGGGAAATTGACGCTGCCCGTCATCCATGCGCTCAAGCAGGCCGATTCTGCTGATTATGATCAAATGGTTAAAATAATAGAGAATGAAGATTTCACCGTGGATGAGTTTAAAACGCTTGTCGGGCTGTTAGAGAAAAATGACGGGATTGCGTATACCCAAAAAACAGCCGCGTTCCACATTGACAAGGCCAAAAATGTGCTTTCCGTTTTCGAGCCTTCAAAAACTAAAGATACACTGTTTGATATTGCGGATTACACGTTAGCCCGCCGCATCTAAAAACTGGCTTCAAAATCTGTAGTTTTGAAACCAGTTTTACATTTTCTATTTTTTTTAACGGGCTCAACCGGCAAACCTGATATTGCGTTTCTTCCTGCAACAAACTTTGAATTCCCATAACGACAACTCTTTATTTAGCAATTTTTAGCAATTCTCCCTATAATCCAGTATCTTAAAACTTGAATTTATAGTAAAATTCATCTAAGGAATATTACCATTATAATTTTATACCGCTTTCCATAATAATGTTCCGGGTCACCGACCACACGCAGAGCGAGTGGCTTGGATTTTTCCGCCATAGGCGGGAAAATACAAAGGCACGGCAGTGCCTTAATCGGTGCGGGTGGAACCGGGTGCTTCGCACCCGGTTTGAAAACACCCAATGACGGAATTGCGGCATAAGTGGTTGTAGAAAAAAACGTTTGAATACCGGAACGTTTTTTTAACAACCACTATAAACCAAACTGGAGAATAAAAAGAGATGCCTGGATTGTCATTAAAATGGAACCGAATCGTCGTCGCGATGGCTGTTTTGATAGCGACCCTTTTATTATCCACTGCAGTTGATGCCCAGCAGAAGGTACAAAATAAAACCTTCGTGGTCATCGGAACGAGTAGGGTTTCCGGCGATAATATTCAGATTGCCCGAGATAAAGCCATCTCGCAGAGTTTGGTGACGGCGGTCGCTCTGATGACTGAAGAGATCCTTCAGGTGGATTCTTTGGTCGAGAACTTTCCGCAGGTTAATGAAGTCATTTATGAGAATACCGATGCCTTTGTTCAGGATTACAAAGTTTTGACCGAAACAAGATCAGGTAAATCCTACCGGGTTATCGTTAAGGCCACCGTGGCAGGCAAGAAAATCGCAAAACAGCTGTCAAGGGCCGGTATTTTGCGGGTGAAAGTGACCCTGCCGGCGATACTTTTTTTCATTTCAGAGCAGAATCTTCTGGAAGATTTCCCACGATACTGGTGGGGAAAACAAATGGACGGCTTCGAATCGACGACCGAAGCCACCATGACAAATATTTTAAGAGCCCAGGGGTTTCGCATCGTTGCTCATGGGGGTATCGAGATTCGTAAAATGGCTGATTGGGGTTCAAGTGACAAGCCTGAGTTAACCGATGAAGAGGCCATCAACCTCGGCACCCGTCTGCAGGCTGATGTGGTTATTGTGGGAACATCCATTGCCAGCCCAACCCCCAGCGTTATGGGCGATGATTTAAAATCCTTTAAAGGAAATTTGACTGCCCGTGTACTTCGCACAGAAACCGGCGAAAAAATAGCCAACATTTCGCGAACCGCAGTTACAGCCAATGTGGATGAGAGTGCGGGCGGCAAAGAAGCCCTTATGATGGCCGGTACGCTGGCCGGGGATAAGCTGGCACCCCAATTGGCCACTGCGTGGCGCAAACTGGCCGAAAAACCATCTCAGGTAGAAGTGATGGTGGAAGGGACCGGAAATCTTGCTAATTTTGTAAAATTTCGCAGAGCGCTGACCAGCATTTCCGGGGTCGGGGGAATCCGGGTGAAGGAAATAAAGCCCAATGAAACAACCCTGATCGTTGAATATCAGGGCAAAGCCGAGGATTTGGCCTCCGAACTGATGCTGCAAAATTTTGATAACTTCGGCATCAACATTTATGAGATTACGCAGGAGAATTTGAAGATAGCGATTGTCTCAGGCTAAATTAAAAAGCGGTTTCATCACCTCAATAGGCCCGGTCAATTTTCCTTGACAGGAAAAAACGCCGATGTTAGTTGGGAGGTTCCTTACACCGCTTTTCCTAATAATATTCCTAATTTCGGAATTGCGGCATAAGTGGTTGTAGAAAAAAACGTTTGAATACCGGAACGTTTTTTTGACAACCACTATAAAGGCACGTAGCTCAGGGGGAGAGCGCTACCCTGACACGGTAGAAGTCCGGAGTTCAAATCTCCGCGTGCCTACCATGAAAACTTAAGGGGTTACGGGATTAACCGTAACCCCTTTTTGTTACTAATTATTTATATTTTTTTTATAAACTGAAATTTCAAGAATGATACATTTCACCAAAAAAAAATTGATAATCTGAATATTTTAATATAGGCAAAAGATTCGGCATTTAAGAAAAAAATTTTACCGTTGGGGTAAAAAATTCTTGACAATAGATAAAACATTGATATTCACCCTCAAAGGCGATGCACCTGAAATTGCACAAATTGAGGAGGTGAGCAAACATTATGGAGACTGATTACGCTAATCAAGTTTTATATTCCGATCTGCCTATACCTCCCGGCGAATACCTTGAAGAGGTTATTAGGGAGCTCGGAATGAGCAAAGAGGAACTTGCCAAGCGCATGAACCGTCCAGCCCCCAAACTCAGCGCCATTTTTAAGGGTGATAAATCGATTACACCCGATACTGCGTTACAGCTGGAA
>JAUVTR010000278.1 GCA_030601425.1 Desulfobacterales bacterium | reverse complement strand
ACCCACCAGGGATAATAGGACAGCATTGAAGCAATAAACTGGCGCAGAGTGGTTTTGCCTTCCACGGTCTTTACATCCACATAATCCGACCCGTTCAATAAATGAGTTATCTCCGGTATTTTATTTATCGTGTTCATTTAGACGGCAACGTTTTGACAAAGGTTTTGGCTTTAATCAGCCAGGATTTTAATTTCTCGTCAGTTTTAAACCCCGTGCCATCTACCATTACCCAGCCTTTCATGGGTTTTCCGGTGATATCAAAAGGTCTCGCATAAGACTGTTTTAATGCTTCGGCGGACGCTTTTTCTCCCAACCGCAGAAGGAGGTAATCCTTGTAAACACCGCAAACCATATTCCCGTTCAACAGGTGGCAAACACCGCCAAACATTTTTTTTGCATCGGAATTTTTCCAGCGGCTCACGAGCTTCCTGATGCGGGCATCAATTTCTTCATTGTACGGCATAGATTCCCCCTTTGTGTTTTAATTCCCGTCTCAATAGAGCCAGCTAATCTCGCCTCTTTATAGCCTTCAATTCCTCAACTGTTCGCGGGCAGGGTTTTCGGTAACGGTCATGAACGGCCATTTTCTTGCGAAATGCCGTCAGCTTACCCGACCACCAACGATTCAAGACGCTCGATATAGACAACGATGTCAGGATACTCCGGCCTGCAGGATCTCCTCGTCGGACAAGCGGGGGCGGTCGGCATCAATCGATTACAATCGATCGAATTAAAAATGAAAAGACAATTGAGCCCCTGCATTACCGTCAAATGAAAAAATGACGAAACTAAATCTATCCTCCTCTGAAACATTTAAAAAGGCATCATGAGATATCTTTTTAAAATCTACCGGATAGAAGGCATCCTCTCCCCAACTCCGACCGTTCTTTAACGTTCCACAACCGGCAAATAAAAACAGAATCACGCTCCCCGCTACAAAACCCCAGATAGGCAGCCGTTTCCGAACGGTATCGGGGGCAAGACGGCTTGCGATAAAGTTTAGAGTGGTTTCTCTTTCAGACAATGGGGCTCTCCCTTAGGGCCAAGAATCTATAGGCTTTCCAGCACGGTTGAAAACAGTTTATCGATATCTTCTTTAGTATTGTACAGATGCGGTGAAATCCGAATGGAATTACCGCGCACACTGACATATATCTTATTTTGTGCGAATCGATCGATTAGATCATCGGGAACACCTTCAGGAAAACGAATACCCAGCATATGCCCAGCACGTAAATGGGTCGGCGCCACATTCAAGTCAAGATCCGTTGCTCGCTGTGCAATTTCTTCAGTCAGGCCGGCCAAGGTGGAGGCGGTTTCAGGTACCTGCCAATCTAGAATTTGTCTTAATGCGGCAAAAGCCATTGGCATCAACGCAAAATTGCTGCGTTCACCGACATCAAAGCGTCTTGCACCGGTTTGAAAATCATTGCGGTATTTGACCAGTCCGGCAAAATCTTCGCTATGTTTTCGATTAATCCAGTTGTACTCCAATGGGATCCCATCATGATAGTTGGGATTTACATACATAAACCCAAGACTGTAGGGACCCAATAGCCATTTATAACTGGCGGCGATCACAAAATCGGGCTGTACCTCAAAAACCGATAACGGTAAGGCCCCCAGCGATTGGGTCGCATCGATGACCAGGGCGGCGTTAATCTCTCTGCAGCGCTGCCCCAATTTTACCAGATCAATGATACAGCCATCGGTCCAATGGCAGCCGGCTACGGCCACCACTGCCGTATTTTCATCAATAGGGTCCATCAAAGCCGCAGTCCAGTCATCATCTTGCGGACGCGCAACGGTCTTAAGTTTGGCGCCCTTTTCTCTTACCAGTTCACGCCAGGGATAAACATTGGACGGAAACTGATCTTCTAAGACCACGACAGCCTGATTGGCTTCCAGCTTCACATTCAGCGTTGCAACCGAGACACCGTAGCTGACAGCCGGAATGATTGCGATGTCATTTGCCCGGGCATCGATAAGCTCGGCAAACAAACTGCGTGTTTTTTCGGTTAAGGTGAAAAAATCCGGTGGCGTCAAAAGCCAGGGAGCCTCTTTGCTGGAAACACTTTTAAGGCCTGCTGCCGTGACGCTGCGAAGTTGCGGTGATAAATAGGCACAATTCAGATAGGTAATATCTTCCGGGATGTTAAACAGATGTTTTTGATTGGGTATCACTTTAGATTATCCTTTTAAATCCATTTGTAGGCGTGCCAGAGTGAGGGCACATTGCTCCGCCATTCAGATAGCAAAAACCGCTAAGTAGGTTGGAGATGTTGAGTCTACTTGCTTCGGGCCGTTTGGCATTCATTTCTGCGATGAGGATACCGACTTTTTTCAGGGCTCTGATTGGATGATATCCCCGTCCTGTTCACCTCTTTTTTTAGGCCGTTTGAATTTGCCGGTAACGATAAAATGATGGGCCTGCTCCATTACTTCCGTATTATGCATGATGAATGTGTGGGTTGCAG
The DNA here is from genome assembly GCA_030601425.1 of Desulfobacterales bacterium. Classification (GTDB taxonomy): domain Bacteria; phylum Desulfobacterota; class Desulfobacteria; order Desulfobacterales; family JAHEIW01; genus JAHEIW01. Next base: position 1,483 of record JAUVTR010000278.1, on the reverse strand, counting down.
GCACAACGATAAAGTCACGCATCCCTTTGACCTTTGTGCTTTCGACTGCGACGGTTCCATCGTCTTCTCCCGGGATCATTGCTGAAAAAACTGGATTAATCGATTTGTTGCCCGCGATAATGCCGAGCTCAAAATCAACCGGCCCCAGTTGTCGGGGAATGCTCTCAGGCCCGGTCCCGAGTTCCTTTCCGGACGGTCCGGTTGCCATGCCGAACAAGGCACTATCGTGCAATTTGTCAACCAGCTCGCTGCCCTGATTCGGCGGGCTGAGCATGACCGCACGCCCGAAAGACCTACACTCATGGTGCACCATATAGTAGCGCAGGATGATGCCTCCCAGGGAGTGGGTCAAAACATGCACGCGCGCACCGTCTTTGATACAGATCGGTCCGATCACCTCACCGAAAATCCGCGATAGTTCCGCAATACTTTTCTGGGTACCCGGATAATCAACATTAATCACCCGAAAACCCCGTGCAGAGAAAAATGTTTCCAGCGGCTTCATGGACCGGTTCGTACGCCCCAGACCATGCAGCAATATCAAATAATCCGCTTGAGCCTTATCAGTGCGATCAGCTGATGCATATCCATCAAACAGTATAAGGATAAGGACCATAGCGGACAAAGATGGCCATTTTGTAATCATTTATTGCATCCCATTCTTAAATAGTGTCGAATAAACAAGAATTTGCGCGATTGACCGGCACCACGTCATCCAGGACTTCGAATTGCATCCGGGCCGAAACCATATTGGACCGCCGGATAAAAATCAATAAGATTCAATTTCGATTTATTGACATTTGGAACTACGGAGCTTAACTTAACGGCCATAATGCGTGTCTGCAGTGTAAACCAGCCGGCACTCAACAGGCATAAACGGAGATTATTCAATGGCTTTTGAAACCAAGGAACAGGTATTGGAGCGGATCCTCGATCGGGAAAAACCGAAATGTCCGCATTGCAGTGAAGAAATGAGCATATGGGAAGTCCCACCAATTACAGTGGGCGATGGCCTCGGATGGGGAACCCCTTACCTGTTTATCTGTTTTAATGACAATTGCTCATGTTACCAGCAGGGTTGGGATCATATGAAAGAAAACTATGCTCATACGGCTTCGTACCGGTGTATGAACTATCCGGGTACAGACCAATTTGAAGTGATCCCCGTATTTAGCGATATGGGCGGTAAAGGACAAATTATCGATGATCAGGTGCTGGCCGAACAGGAGGCATTAAAAGAGGCCATCAAAAAAGGATTTTCAATTCTGGCAGACTGCTATGTCAATAAGGACGGCCCTCAGGTTCTTAGAATCCTGATGGACCCGACAGAGCCGACGCGGGTGCGATTAAAAGCAGCGGAAATGATCGGAGACATCGGTGAACCTGAAGCCATCGAGCCCATCAGAAATGTAAAATTCGGCAATGAGATTTTCCAGAAAAAAGTCGAAGACGCCGTATCAAAGATTCATCAAAGGTATTTTAC
>JAUVTR010000214.1 GCA_030601425.1 Desulfobacterales bacterium | reverse complement strand
GGTTGCAAGGCCACCATTAAACGCCTGGCTTCGTTTTAAAACGAAAGGGCTAACAGCCAAACCGGCAAACGCTTTCGTCCGTCACTTTTCGATTCCAAGCTTATCCAGGCGGTAGCGCAGGGAACGAAAGCTGATGTCCAGTAATTCAGAGGCTTTATTTTTATTTCCGTTGCTGCAATCCAGGGCTTTTTTCAGATACCCGCGTTCAACCTCTTCAAGGATCGAATCCAGGGCAACACCCCGGGCGACTTCATCCAGATCAAATCGCCGATCTTTAAAGCCCTCGATCCATCTGCGCTTATGCAACGAAAGCGCAAGGCTGTCCGGAAGGACGATATTGGTGGTGGAAAGCGCCACACTGCGCTCCAGAAGGTTTTCAAGCTCTCGAATATTACCGGGGAAGTCATATTTTTTAAGTAAATCAAGTGCATAAGAGGAAAACTTGGTGATCTCTTTTCCCATTTCCTGGGAATATTTTTCAAGAAAATGCTGGGCCAATGCGCGCAGGTCGGCTTTGCGTTCCCTGAGGGGCGGCACTTTAATTTCAATCACATTGAGACGATAGAACAGATCTTCTCTAAAATTTCCGTTGATGACTTCCTTTTCAAGACTTTTATTGGTGGCTGCAATAATACGAATATCAACATAAATATCTTCGTTGCCCCCTACAGGCTTAAATACCTTTTCCTGGACCGCTCTCAGCAATTTGACCTGAATGGGTAGGCTCAACTCACCGATTTCATCGAGAAAAACGGTGCCCTTATGCGCGATCTCAAAAAGCCCCTTCTTATCGTTGGTGGCTCCGGTAAATGATCCCTTCTTATGGCCGAACAACTCGCTCTCCATGAGCGTTTCCGGGATGCTGCCGCAGTTAATGACCATAAAGGGCTGGTCACTGCGATCACTTTCCTGGTGTATCGCTTTGGCAATCACTTCTTTACCGGTGCCGCTTTCCCCGGTAATAAGGATATTGGTTTTGGTTTTAGCCACCTGTTCGATCAGTTTATATATATGGCGCATGGCCGGACTGTTACCCACGATAATACCAAAGTGCCGGCTTTTTTTTAGTTCATCATCCAGCAGCTTCTTTTCATGTTCGATGGATCCTAATTCAAGCGCCTTGGCAATCGTGGCCATCAGTTCATCGTTATCAAACGGTTTGGGAACATAATCAAAGGCCCCTTCATTCATCGCCTCCACCGCTGTTTCTGTCGTTGCATAGGCCGATATCAAGATGACCACGTTGTCCGGGTGGTGCTTCTTAGAAGCCCGTAAAACATCCAGTCCGGAGATATCTCCGAGCCGGATATCACACAGCAGGAGATCAAAACGATTTTTTTCCAGCAAGGCGATCGCCTCCCGCCCGGATTCAGCACAGGTGACTTTGTAATCTTTTTTGGCCAGCATGTATTCAAGTAATTCGCGCATGCTGAGTTCGTCGTCTACAACCAGAATATGTGGAGAATTTTGCGCCATAATTTTGTTCCAGGTTTTTGGTGTTTATAGTTTATTCGGTAAATCCTTAATAATTCTTTAAATTCTTTTCCAATCAAAGCCTTCCTCGTATACGATCTGTCCCCCGACCATGGTCAAAGCAGGCTTGCCCTTCAGCTGCCAGCCTTCAAAGGGGCAATTTCGGCTAAGTGATTGAAATTTTGTCGCATCTACCTCATATGTGACATCCGGATCGATAATGGTGATGTCCGCGGGCCGTCCAATTCGGATTCCGTTTTCAAGCCCCAGTATGCGGGCCGGAGCGCTTGACATTTTTTCAATCAGGTCGATTATGGAAATCATACCTTCCTCCACCATTTTTAAACCCAGCGAAACTGCTGTTTCCAGTCCGATAATCCCGTTGGCGGCTTTATCAAACTCAACTGCCTTTTCATGGGCGGCATGGGGGGCATGATCCGTGGCAATTACGTCGATGGTTCCGTCGGCCAGGCCCGCCCGGATTGCTGCTCGGTCTTTTGCCGAGCGCAACGGCGGATTCATTTTCGCTTGCGTGCCATATTCCCTCACCGCCTCATCGGTCAGCATAAAATAATGGGGTGCCGTTTCTGCGGTGACCGCAACACCTTTAAGTTTTGCTTCCCGGATGGCCTGAACCGATTCGGCCGTGCTCACATGGGCAATATGAATCCGAGCACCGGTCATCTCACTCAGTGCAATATCGCGTTCCACCATGACACTTTCACTGGTATTGGGTATTCCGGCCAATCCCATTTGATCAGCCACCGGACCTGCGTTCATCAAGCCATCGGCTTTAAGGTTTAAATTTTCGCAATGCGAAATGACGAGTAAGCCACAGCTTTTAGCAATTTCCAGGGCTTTACGCATCAACTGATCGTCCATTACCGGACACCCATCGTCGGATACGGCAATGGCACCGCCCGCTTTGAGTTCCTCAAACTCACAAAGCTGTCGGCCTTCAAGCCTTTTGCTGATGGCCCCTACCGGATAGACCCTGGCAAAATTTGCATGAACTGCTTTGCTTAATATATATTCAGTGATCTGCCTATTATCGTTTGCCGGATTCGTATTTGGCATGGCGCAAACCGCAGTAAATCCACCCCATGCGGCGGCCCGACATCCCGTCGCGATAGTCTCTTTATGCTCATGACCGGGTTCCCTGAGATGTACGTGCATATCGATAAAACCCGGACAGACAATTTTTGCGGTTGCATCGATGATGCGGGCATCCGGCATCCGACTGTCAGTTGCCGGTTTTATTGATTCTATTTCATCCCTCCTGGTAACTTTAACAATTTTGTCATCCTCAACCAGGATATCAGCAACCGTGTCCAGATTCCCGGGTTCGATAACTCTTCCGCCCTGAATCGCTATTCGCATTGCAAGTTTCTCCGATTATTGATGTGAAAACGACCAGCAGGAAAGCACACGGAGGTTATGAGTCGGTCAATACCTATGGGGATCATAGGAAAGGAGGCCACATTGAACATATATTTAGAAGTAAATTGCGGGGCTCAACCGGTTTGTTGGATAATTTTTTACCCCTTATTTTAAAATTTGGCCGAGCCGATTCCATCTGACACCAAAATTTTCCTTATCCCATGACCAATAGATAATAAAGGCCTTGCCGTTGAGCGCTTTATAATCGACAAAACCCCAAAAACGGCTGTCAAAACTTTCATCGCGGTTGTCGCCCATCACGAAAAGAGAATGTTGCGGTACGGTTACCGGTCCAAAATTATCTCTGGGACGGACGTTTGCAGATAGAATGCGCGAATCCGTGTATACGCCATAGTCGTGATTGACCCGCTTTTGATTGACATACAGCTTCTTATCGCGAATCTCAATCTCATCTCCTGGAATGCCGATAACACGCTTGATAAAATCCTTGTGGGGGTCGACAGGATATTTAAAGACGATGATGTCGCCCCGCCGGGGTTTTTTGAGTGGAATAATGGTTTCATGCAGATAAGGTACTTTCACTCCGTATATAAATTTATTGACCAGAATGTGGTCACCGATCTGCAGCGTCTGTTTCATCGAGCCTGAAGGGATTTTGAAGGCCTGAACAACGAACGTCCTGATGAACAGTGCAATGACAATTGCGACAAGAATGGCTTCAATATTTTCTCGTAGCGCGCCCTTTTTGGGATATTCGCTCTCGGTTTCAGTAGACTTTTCTGATTTCAACGTTTTTATTACCTTTCTAAACTTCAATGCTTTCGCTCACCGTAATTAAATAGTACCCGTGACATAAATTGCAAGCCTTAAGATGAGATTACCATAAATTCCGGCCATAACATCGTCAAAGACGACTCCGGGTCCACCGGCAACTTTTTTTTCAAGTGTGCCGATGGGAAACGGCTTCAATATATCAAATGTTCTGAAGATGATAAACCCGGCGATCGCCGTTTTCAGGGTAAAGGGTAAACCCACAAAGGTGACGATAAGCCCGGCAATTTCATCAATGACGATTTCAGCGGGGTCTTCTTTTTTTAATATCTTCACAGCGGCGGCTGCCACCCAAATCGCAAAAAAGATGAACAACAGCGTACAAATGACGGATAGGAAGATATTTAGTCTAGAGATCAGAAAGCAAACCGGCAGACCGATTATAGAGCCGAAGGTACCGGGTGCAAAGGGAACGGTCCCGATAAAAAAGCCGGTCGCCAGAAACAGAACCGCTCGTTCGCGAAATTTCATGGCCCGTGTCTCTAATCTGAGCCCTAGTTTGTCAAGCGACAAGAAATGCAACCTCAAAAGAAATAATCCGCAGATTACACGGATTTTTTATTATTAGCCCCAGACTCAAACAAACATCCACAGACTATTTTTTTGGTAGAACCTGTCGCGCAGCCAAATTATCTGTGGGCGTCCGTGTGGGTCCGTGGTGAATTAATCTTATTTTTTATAATCTGCGCAAATCTGCGAAATCTGCGGATAAATAATCTGAGCGAAGCAATCTCAGCGCTTGAGGATCTCACTTTCGGCAGCTTCCCTTGCGATGGTATCATAAACCACCCGTAAGGGTATTTCCTTCTGAAGTGCAATCTCCCTGCAGACTTCATATTCCGGAAGCAAGCGCGTGTTCCCCTCGGGATCTTTGATGCGTTTTACCCGGATTTCGCCGAGAGAGGTAGTGATTATCAACTCATCCCGAGCAAGTAGCTGTCGATTCGCATTGTAGTACCGGACCCCAAGGGATGTTGTCTCGGTCAGCAGGCGCCGGATGAGAATGTCTTTGCGGTCTTCTTTGCACAAAACTTGAACCATGGTGCCGGGTCTGTTTTTTTTCATGTAAACCGGTATCCAGTAGGCATCAAGTGCGCCGTCTTCAAAAATGCGCTCCATTAAAAATCCAAAAAGTTCGGGATTCATATCATCGATACAGGTTTCCAGGATGATGATTTGGTCGGACTGCAAACTTTCCTTCAAATCCGATTTTAGACCCGCCGGGATTCCGGTAATGACGCGTAAAAGATTGGGCCTGTCCTGCAATTCCCGTTGACCGGCACCATATCCTACTTTTTGTAGCTGCATTTCCGGCAGTGGACCAAATGATTCGGCCAGAGAAGCAATAATAGCGGCGCCTGTCGGTGTAACAAGCTCGCTCGTTGTTTCAGTCCCGTAAACCGGCACCTCTTTAAGAATTTCTATGGTGGCCGGGGCCGGAACCGGAAGTTTGCCGTGCTGACAGTTAACAAAACCTGAGCCCAGAGGGAGTTTAGAGGCCGTCACCTTTTTGATCTCCAGCTTTTCCAGACCCAGCGCGGTACCCACAATATCAACAATGGCATCAACCCCGCCCAGTTCATGGAAATGAACATCTTCCGGAGAGCAGCCATGGATCGCGGCTTCGGCCCGGGCAAGTTTCTCAAATATGTTCATGCTGGCTGATTTAACGGTTTCAGACAGGGGACAATTCTCAATGACTGACCTTATCTCCTTGAAATCTCTTGATTTTTTTGAATCAAGCACTTCAACGTTTACCAGATTCGCGCTAATTCCGTTTCGGACCACGGGCGTTGCAGCCAGGTGAAATCCTTTTAACGGCAAGCGCGAAAGCTCATCCTGCAACCACTCGAGCGGCACCCCAAGATCAATTAAAGCACCCAGCGTCATATCGCCGCTGATGCCGGAAAAACAATCAAAATAAGCATGCATCAGTTTCCAAAATCCTTTTAAAAAACTTCATTTTGAGGGTCTGACTTAGATATTGACAAAAAAGGCAATGATTATAATATATAGCCTTTACCCTGCTGAACCCGAACCAAACAAGTTAAAATTGCTTTTAAGGGTTTATGGAAGTGCGCAGCTGTCTGGTGAAGCTCCCGGACTTCAAATCCGGTGTGGGGCGCTAAAACCGTCCCGGGTGGGTTCGATTCCCATGCACTTCCGCCATCTTTCCTTTGTGTTGTGCCCGGGGTTGAAGGAATTTGACCCTTGCCGCATTTATTGCAAAATTTCGAGTCACCTAACGAATTGCAGAAAACTATCACAATAACACCCTGAAAACAAGACAAATTGAGCTTATTTCCTTTTCTATCATTGCTTGAAAACCACGAGAAAATCGCGCTGAAAAGAAAAATATGGACAGCGATAAGTTAGAATATCAAAGGTTTTAGAGGGTAACTTATTTTTGGGATACCAAGGCCCTCACCCGTTGATTCAGCCCCCAACAAGTGAAAAAGCCGCCCAGAAAATGGGATGCGCGTATGAGAACAACACTTTTCCGGATTTCGAATCAATACGGCCAACCCCATCGATTAAAAACAATTTGGATTGCCGTAAAGCCTCAGCCCGCGTAAGCAACGGGTTTTGTGCCTGCCTTCTAAACAGATCCGTGGTGAGCGCCTTGGCTGAATTCGTTTCAACCCGCCAATTCGTTGTCAGTAAAGCTCGAGCACCGGCATAGAAAAATGCTCTGCAAAGACCACTGAGAGCTTCGGCCCCTTGTTCCCTGCCTGCACCGGTGTTACAGGCCGACAAAACCACCCAATCGGTGTTTAACCATAAACCAAAGATTTCTTCCATCGTCAGAAATCCATCACCATCGATTCC
>JAUVTR010000223.1 GCA_030601425.1 Desulfobacterales bacterium | reverse complement strand
ACATGCTTGTTCTGGTCGATGGCTTTCAATACGGCTTCAGGATTGTAACTTTCATGTAATCCAAAGATAAAATAGCGCGATAGGTACCCCTCCTGAACCGCATAGGAAAAACCATTGCCGCTGTGTCTTCCCTCCAGAGGCCGATAATCCGCATGCGGGTCGCAGTTTATGCAGTTTATTCCTTGAGTTGCCCCCAGTGCCCGGGCGGTGCCTTTTATAATCGGATAGGCATTGTTATGGCCGCCCCCGATAACCACCGGAATGATGCCGGCCCTCACAATTTTTTCAATGACCGGATACACCCGGTCGTCCAACCGGGAACACAGCGATCGCTTCTTTTGAATCGTGTCCGGTTGGGTTCGGTCCAGGAACGCGGACATCTGATTGAGTTCCTGGGCGTCGATATGGCCCAGGCACAAAATCGTGTTGCCCTTAAGGAATCTATTGCTCTGAATATTGAGGAAATATTTAAGGAAAACCGGCCATGCGTTTTCCGTGCAGCATTTGCCGAAATTGGCTTCCACCCCGATGGACTCCGGAATGCCGAGCAAAGCAAAGCCTACTCCTTTTTTAGTGTATGCTTTTAAATCCAAAAGCGTTTCGCCCGGTTCCAAAAAATGTAGGTTTTCGCCTAACTTGGCTTCGCCGGATCGGATCACAATTTCGGATTGAACCGCTTTGCGATGGTAAATGACGATATGATATTTCATCTTTAGGAGGACCCCCGGAAGGTTTTGCATGTAGAGGTTTTTAGAGGCGGTAGGATGATGGTTAATGGTAACGGATGTTGGGATATCCGATAAAGGCGTTATTCGACAAATACGGTTCGTCGCTCTTTGCCCTTCTTCCTTTTTTCATTCAGGGTCCTTCTGCGATCGGCACCGCTTCTGCGATCATATCGCGTTCGTCTTTCAGGAATACATTCAGTTGCAGCCATGCGTCTTCTTTCAGAACCAGTACGTGTGCCGCCGTTGTCAATGAATGCAATCAAGTTATCCAAACCGCTCATAGGATAATCTCCCGAAAAGGTATCACGTGAATCAAAAAATATCGTGCTCTTAATGATGATGAAAAAAAGGGGGGAGTTTGATAATCAATAAAATAATCATACCCACAAAGTGATACTTTTTCAAGTATTAATCCTCTGTACTTTAGGCATTTTAAACATTAGCTCACTTTAGTCACTTTTTTTCCACCGGATACCCCGCCTTTTTCCATGCATACCAGCCGCCCTTGAGGGCAAAAACATTCGCATATCCTTTTTTAATGAAATACCGTGCCGCCCGGGCACTGGTTCTTTCCTTTTTTCAGGTTCAATAAAAAATTAAGGTTTTATCTTTAGGGTACTTTCCCGCCCATTGCTCCACTGAGCCGAGTTCCTCACGCACCGCATTTAAAATTTTGGTGGGACTTTTCCACCAGGCTTTGGCAGTGCGAACATCGATGATAACCACCTCCGGGTCAGCAAGCATTTGTTTGGTTTTTTCAACGGAAAGGCGGGGCACTTCGATGGACGCGGCTGAAGCCACCGTAAAGCAAGATGCGATGACCACCAGAAGCAAGATGCTAAAACCTGCGACACCAAAAGGATTTCGGATCTGCATATGTTACCTTCTTCAATTTAAAAAATAATCGTTACGGGCATTGAAGTTCGTCCGATTTTATAAAAAATATAGGACGATAACTCTGGTGGGTCAATGGTTTGATGAGTTTAATGGAAAATTCTTCCTGAGCCTGGGAAAGATTTGTTGTGGACCCAAATCACGTGAGCATTTTAAAGAGGCACACAACGAAAACATTGCGCTTAGATAACGAGAACGAGAACGAGGACGACGACGAGTACGAAGCGAAGGAACGTTGCCCAATCTCGTATTCGTCCTCGTGCTCCTCCTCGTCCTCGATATTTGCATTTTTAAGATGGGTTCTAAAATTGATAGATGTAACTGAAGGACGGAGGAATATCGTGTTCACAAAAAAAATAGGGGCGGCTCACGATGAGCCACCCCCTCCCTAAGGAATTATATCAAACAGCGTGCCCGCCAGCACACTGCTGCTTTATATATCGGTACTTTTAGAGAAAACTTTACCCGAAATGTTCTCCAATCGTTTAGATTCCATGGTCGTATAAAATTTCAATGCGCAAGGTCTTCGATTTTGACGTATTCTTTTCTCTCCTGACAATACCATTGATTCGGTCCGATACACGTATATTCCTCATCGGATAGGGCGATAATCTGTTTTGCAAAAACAAGTGCCTGCTGAATATCAGGAAAGAGGTTTCTGAGTGTTCCGATGTTTTCGCCGTATTCTACCACGCAAATCATGATCCGTTGAACCTTTCAGCCTTTTGGTGTTCGATCTGATAATTTTTTATTCAACTTTCATGCCAACTCTATTTTGACGGCAACCCTTGAGAAAAGATAGAGCGTTAATGCATCACCCAAAGATCCAGCGGCAGATAAGAAAGGAAACGGTATGCGCCCGTCAAAATTTTGACCGCTTAAACAATCGAATGTTCGCTTGACATTGCCTCAGGACGGCGATATCAGAAAAGCATACCGGGAAGAATCAAAAGATGAATCTAACCATAAATTGGCTGGCAGAAGTTTGGAGCTCATTTAGTCTGTGGACTTCGACCCAACCGACCTTCCTGCAGGTGGCACTTGGTATGGGCCTGTTTTATGTCGTGCTGCAGCTATTGCGGCTGTTGTATCGACTTGTCTATTTTACCCTGTCCGGTTTGTTCGCAGGTCTTGGCCGCCCCAAGGTCAAAAAAGGTTTTAAGCCTCCCAACCGCCCAAAAAAACATGTCACCATTGATGACGACGCCCCGCCATTTGTCTTCCGGTAAACCTGTTTTGAAAAACCAACACCGCACAATTTTCTGCCTTAATTACCTCTTAAAGTTTTTTAGCTCCGGCAATTTCTGCCGGCAGGATACAGAGGACAGAGAACAGAAAACAGATGACAGAGGACAAAATACTGACTGTTTCCCGTTATCTGACTTCTGCCATCTGCCAGCTGGCACTAGAGGGCGTTGTGTAAAATTTCCATTAACTCGTCTTCGGTCAGGCGGATCGGATTACCCTGCATGCTGCTCGAGATTTGAGACTTGGCGACGACTGCCGGCAAATCGGCTTTGTTCAAGCCCAGATGCGCTAATGATTCGACCTGAAGTGTCTGACATAGATTTTTTACCCACGCTATTGCGTCTTTGGCGTTTGCGTTAGATCTTTGAGTCAGAATGCAGGCCAGCTCATTATAGCGTTCCAACGCCGGTGAATCCGCTGCACGCGTGCGCAGGGCCTTAATGTTCATCTCCATGACATAGGGTAGCAGGCCGGCACAGATGGCTCCGTGGGCACCTGAAACCATGCCGCCCAGAGGGCCGGCAATGCCGTGAACCGCACCCAGTTTTGCGTTAGCCAGCGCGAACCCGCTAAAAAGACTGGCCAGACACATATCTTCTCGGGCCTTGCGGTCGCTTCCATTTTCGTAGACGCGCTGCAACGATTCTGCCGCCCGGAGCAGTCCTTCACGGCAAATGCCGTCAGTCATCGCGTTTGCATGGCTGGAAACGAATGCTTCCATGAGCTGTGTGAGCGCATCCAGGCCGGTTGAGGCCGTAATGGATGGGGGTAGCGAGACCGTCAATTCAGGATCAACCACAGCCAAATCCGGCAGCATAAATGGGCTGCGCATGCTGACTTTTACACGGTGTTCCGGTGAACCCAGCACGGCGTTGCGAGTCACTTCTGATCCTGTTCCGGCCGTGGTCGGTATCGCAATGTACGGCGCAGCAGCGCATTCCAGAGGCTGAGCGTTGCCGATAATTTCCAGATAATCCATCAGCTGCCCGCTGTTGGTGATAAGTGCGGCGGCAACTTTTCCCGTGTCGATGACGCTGCCGCCTCCGATACCGATGACCAGATCGCATGCGGCCTGACGGGCTTTTTGGACGACGCCAAGTGCCATATCGATTGTGGGTTCTGCCAACACCTGAAACCGGGTGATTTCCATTTCCAGCTTTTCCAGGGCGTGCATCAACGGTACTGCGCGATCACCGCTTTGGCCGGTAACCACCAGGGGCCGGCGCCCCATCTCAACCGCCATCGAGGCAACCTCGCTAAGGGTGCCCGGGCCAAAAACAATTCTCCTGGCGGTAGCAAATTCAAATCTCATCTTTAATCGGCTCCGTATCCCATCCGCTTCCACCTGGAAAGATATTTAGGAATTGAGTGTTTGTTCGGGGTTCGGCCATCATCGGCTCAACAGCCCCGCGCCATTTGTGGTAATGGGTGGTTTCTTTATGTCGGGAGGGGTCGTCTGCAGTGCGATATACCTCAACTAACACGAAACGGGTTGGGTCATCTTTCTGTTGAATGACGTCAAAGCGGGCAATGCCCGGTTCTTTAATACTGCTACGGGCATTTTCGATTGAGGCGGTCTTAAAATCTTCAATCCGATCGGGCTTAATACGTGCAAACACATGAACGATATACATTGAATGATCTCCTTAAACAATGTGGTTAAAAACATTTTAATCACAGTATAGCCGAAATGACATTTTAGGGCAAAAAAATGACGTTATTTGTCAAATTGCCACTTTTTTTTGTTTCTATAAGTAGTTTAACTATATGATATTAATGTGTAATAATGCAAGTTCGATAATTGGCACGGATATTGTAGTTATGATCTGTCAACTTTGATTCGAATTTTAAAACTTCTCAGGTGCGCGTGCATCTTCTTATTCGGGCTCTCACAACATCACATGATGGAGTATGCTCCGGTTGGAATAACGGCATTTAGGGGAGTTTTAATTTTTGGGTAGAACGTCACCAAGCACACGGGTTTTTAGGGGGGAAAAATGATTTCAGCTTTAAACAGCACCGTATCCGCTCTGAGGGCATTTGTAACCAAGCTGGGCGTTACAGGCAATAACATTGCCAATGTCAACACCGATGGATTCAAGAAAAGCCGTGCGACCCTGCAGGAAGACCAGAACGGCGGTGTCCGGGTTGAAATCAGTCGTGATAATAGCCCCGGATTCCGATATGACGTGGTCGAAAATGATGAGGTGGTTGAAAAGGAGACTTCCAACGTCGATCTGACAGAAGAAATTCCCGATCTGATGATGAGCAAGCGAGCCTATCAGGCCAACTTAAAAGTCCTTGAGACCCAGGATGAAATGCTGGGAGCCCTCCTGGATACAATCGGCTAAAAAAGCTACTTTTTTAGGTTGAGCCCGTTGCCCCGTTTGCCGGTTAAGAAAATAGAATCAGACATTCTTCCTTTTTCAACAGGCTAAACTGGCTTAACCGGCTCAACTGGTCAACCCAAATCAGATGTTATCTTCTCTTCCGCGGCATTCCGATTCATAAGCGTTCTTAATTCCCGGATGTGATGGGTTTCTTCAGCAATAATATTTTCCAGAAAATCGAAAGTTTCTCCATCTTCAATAAACGGCCGTAACATCTTGTAAAAGATGACCTTATCCTTTTCGAATTCAACGGCCAGCGAGAACAAATCCTCCAACTGACGCATTTCGCTGAAATCCGCGTCCTTCAGGGAAAAACTCTGGCTGCCGAGCACATCGCTTAAAATGGATTTGCCCATTGCCTCGACCGCCGGATCCTTTATCTCGGTGTGGACCGTCTGCTTTAGTTGCCGAAACCATTTGGCATGCTCGACTTCTTCGTCTGCCAGCCATTGAAGTATCGAAACCAATTTCGGATCTGATATTTTCTTTAGGGCATTTCGATACACTTTTTCCGCATTTTGTTCAATCTGAAAGGCCAGTTCAATGATGTCTCCAATTAAAAACATTCTAGCTCCAAATCTGAACTTAGGCAGTCAGATTATCTTTTCTACAGATGCTGAAACTATTTTCCAGGGTTAAAGGAACCCGGCTATCAGGTGTTGGTCGTCGAAACCTGCAAAAACCTTTCATTATAAACAAATGAGCTAAAATTAAAAATGATCTAAAATGCCTAAAATTATGGTCTCGCTGCGCTCCATCGTTTATTGTAGATATGATCGTTCGACCGAGTCATTAGACCCTGAGGCTCTCGACGGGTAGAATTCCTCAACTTTAGGCATTTTAGCTCATTTTAGGCATTTTAGGCACTTCTAACTTTA
>JAUVTR010000279.1 GCA_030601425.1 Desulfobacterales bacterium | reverse complement strand
GGTTTCGATGGCGTTAAATCCCACGGCCCGGCGCAGGAAAGCGCCATGCCCGCCTTCGGCTAAAATTTGCTGGTGGCTTAATTTACCCTCAGCCAGATCATGTAACAGGGTTTCCAGCTTCTCTAAGGTAATATCCTGGGTGTGATATTCAAAAAACCCCGCAATTTCTTCGCCGGCCATCGCAGCACCAACCGTATGCGAGGTGGCGATATCCAGGAGCAAAACCGGTTTCTTTCCCCGAGCCAAGCTATCCATTGAGGCTCCGAGAATGGCCGCCATGCCGCTGTCCATGACATAAATTTCTGCGGCCGGTAATTTCAAAGCGCTTTGGGCAATCGATTTTAAGCGATTCATCGTATCCGGAACATCCTTATCCCTGTATAGTAAGGTATGCGGATACGGATTGTCTGCCAGACAGGCCTGGAACAAGTTATGGCGAAAATCCAGATGCGATACCCCCGGCGGGGGCACCCCATGGTCCTGGGCACAGATGGCAACGGCATCAAACTCAAATGGAACACCAAAGCTTTTAACGATCTGCTCCAATCGTTGCGATTCAAGATCGCCTAATGTTATGACAGTATAGCTTTTATTTTTTTTCAAATTTTCTGCCTGGTCATCTTCTACCAGCTTTATACCCCAGGATTTAACCCTTTCCAGGTCGTGATTAAGAGTTGCTGCCGATGAAACAGTCATCACCACTTCGGCCTTATTTGCTCGCGCAATCAGAGCTTGCGTAATCGGGCCGCCTCCCATTTCATTACCCACAACCAAAAGATTCCCGGCAACACTGCTTGCCCGTTCGGCCAAATACCTGATCGGCGATTTCACCACCGCCTTGTAATGCAGATCGGTTTCGGTGTCATAGTACAAAACATCCATTGTTCCGGCACCGACATCGATCATTAAAAATTTACTCATTAATCATCCTCTCAATCGATTGCGGATTGCAGATTGAAATATCAAACAAATCGCGCATTCAAAATCCGAAATCCGCAATCTGCATTCCGAAATCTTAAGTGCTTCACGGCCGAGACTTTCACGAACTTTTGACATCTTTAAAATTACCTTTTTATTGGTCATGTTCCGAAAGTTTTCTTACCCGGCTCATTAAAATCAGGCCAGCACACGCCATGATCGCCGCGATAACAAAGGCATGGTCGTAAACCCCCGTCGAATCTCTGAGGGTTCCCGATATCCAATGCGTTAATATGGCGCCACAACCGTATAAAGGTGTCCATGCTCCGACAACCGTGGCGATCGCCCTACGCGGAAAATAATCTCCGGCACAAAGCCCATAGATTGGAAATGTTGTCCCATAGGCAATACCCACGCATCCTACAAAAAAGTACAGTAAGAGCAGCTGTTTTCCAATAACGACTATAGCGACCAGTGCAACGACAATAAGCGCATTTGAAATGAGGATGGTTTTTTTCCGGCCCAGGGAATCAGAAAGAGGCAGTACGGTTAAAACGCCAACAACCTGACCGATGCCATGAACGCTGGCCAACCGGCTTGCGATGGCCTTAGTAAATCCGAGCTGATATTGAGCATAGTCCACCATAAACGTGGTAATACAATAGAGGCTATAGGCGACCGCAAAATAAGAGAGCCCGATTAACCAGAACCGGCTGTCCTTAAACAAAGCACTCAGGGGTATTCGTGTTTTTGGTGTGTTTGTATCTGCGTTCGGATTCGAAAGAGCCTCTTTTTGACCCCAGGGCTGCAATCCGATGGACTCCGGATCGCTCCTTAATAAAAGCGCGTTTAACGGCACCAGTGCCAGTGCCATGCCCCCTAAAAAATACCATGCATAACGCCAGCTAAAATTATCAACCACCCAGGGAAATACAGCCCCCACAGTCGCCAGCCCCAATCCGAAACCGGTTGCGACTACACCCATGGTAATGCCGCGTCGTTTAATCGCAACCCATCGTTGCACCAGAGCAACCACCGGCGCCCACATACCGGTAGCGCCCAGGCCGGCTATCGCGAAAAAAAAGCAAGCCGGCCACAGCGAACTCACGGTGCCCATAAAAAAGATACCCAGACTGAGAATCAGCAGGCAGGTGGTAATGACGCGGCGGGCTCCAAATCGATCGCTCAGATAGCCGGTGAAAGGTGAGATGGTGACGTATACGATAAGGTAAAAATTATATATCGATCCGACACCTGCTCTGCCAAAACCGAGGGTGCGGATCATTTCTGGAAGAATAACACCATAGCCCAGGCGAGCTGAGTAATTTACAAATAGATCGATCCAACAAATTCCAAAGATGATCCAGGCCCAGTGTAATCTTTGACTTTTTTTCACCCGATCTCTCCTTTGTTTGGCAACCTACATGATTTAAACTATTTCTTTTCTGTGATGCAAGGAAATTACGCACATCCGTAATATGATTTTGAAAAATTCGATTTATCTTTTGACATGCTAAGGGGCTTATGCCATAGAGGGCCCACATTCAGGTCTGATGGTTATTGATTTAGAACGTAAAACTAAAAGAGGGATTGCGCTTTGATTTTTTAATAGAGAGGCAGCTATGAATTTAAAGGGTCTTTCCGGCGGCCTCTATGCGCCGCTTTCACCAAAAGATATCGAAACCATTCACGATGCATCCCTGACCATCCTCGAAAAAACAGGATTTCGGTTTGAGGATGGGCTGGATGAAACCATTGATCTACTTGAAGCAAATGGTGCAACCGTAGACAGAGATCGCTCCAGAATTTTTCTACCCAGAAATCTTGTTATAGAGCAGACCCGAAAGGCTCCCGAGCAGGTCATGCTTTACAGTCGGGATGGGAAAAACAACTTGGATCTGACTCAACAGCGGGTTTATTTGGGCACCGGCGGTGCTGCCATCAAAATTCTCGATCTTGAAACCGGCGAGGCCCGCCCGCCAACCCTGAAAGACTTATATCAGCTGGCACGATTGGTTGATGTTCTGGATAACATCCATTTTTTCCTGCGCCCTTGCATACCCACAGATATTTCGGAAACTGCTTACGACGAAAATTCTTTATTCGCCTGTTTGAAAGGCACGGCCAAACACGTCATGTTCGGTGTAACCGATGAACAAGGCTTTCAAAAAGTTTTTGATATCGCTTCAATGGTCGCCGGAGGAGCTGAAAAGCTGAAAGAAAAACCTTTCTTCTCTACGGTAGCCTGTTTTGCCATCAGTCCCTTAAAACTCTGCACTCAGTCGACGTTGAACATGCAAGCGGCAGTGCGCCATCAAATCCCGGTGGCCCTTTCCAGTGCCCCCATGGCCGGATCGACCGCGCCGATGACAATGGCCGGCACATTGGCCCAGCTCCATGCCGAAGAGATGTTCGGAATTACCATATGTCAGTTAACCTGCCCGGGAGCACCGGTCCTTTACGGCGGTATCCCCGGAATGGCCAATTTGCAGGATTTGGGATATCAGGGCGGCGCCGTTGAATGCGGCATGATGAATGCAGCCATTCATCAACTCGCCCACCACATCAAGGTTCCCAATTATAACTCATCCGGGCTTTCGGATTCAAAGATTCCAGATACCCAGGCAGGCTGGGAAAAGGCACTGACGACCCTGCTGGCAGCCATGGGCGGATCGAATTACATTCACCATGCTGCCGGAATGCTGGAGTCCATGTTGACTGTCGCTTATGAACAATATGTGATTGACGATGAAATCATTGGTATGAGCTGCAAGGTGCTGAGCGGAATCACAGTGGATGACGAACATCTGGCACTTGGTGTCATCGATGAGGTGGGTCCCGGCGGCACGTTTATTACTTCAGAGCATACCCTAGATCATATGCGGCGTGAATTTTTTAGCGGAAACGGTGTGACGGATCAAAACAGTCGAGATCATTGGATAGAAAGCGGTTCGCGAGACACCCGGAAACGCGCACGCGAAATTGCAAGAAGCATTCTAACTGAAGAAGAAAAGCCTTACCTTTCGGATAGAGT
>JAUVTR010000195.1 GCA_030601425.1 Desulfobacterales bacterium | reverse complement strand
GTGGGTCGGGCTGATTTGATTCGGTCACATTCTGCAATTAGATAGGTGTCCTCAACCGGGTGGTGCGGTGCATTCAAGGCGGCCAGATAGACCCCGTAAGCCCCCGTAGCCCCGATGAGAGGGGCGCCCCGCACATACATGTCTTTTATAGCCGTAATCACCTCATCAACGGTGTGTAGATCAACCAGGACGAGTTCATGCGGCAGCCGCCGCTGGTCTATGATCTTAACCGTTTTTTCATCTTGATCCAGCCAGATGGTCCGCAGGTCTTTGCCATCTACTTTCATAAAAAGCCTTCTAGAGCGTTTGTCAGAATAACGTTCCGATAGCGGTAGTTTGTTGGGTTTTCTCAGGGTTGTCGATAACGTCCAATATGGCCTGATCCAAACGCTCTAATAATTTTTCTTCATTTTTACAAACAGGGTTATTGAACCAGCGTGCTTTCATCGTCAGCCAAATGCGGGGCTTGCTGATCATTGATAATGGTCATTGTACCTGGCCGCTTTTTGACAGTCAGCCCGTCGACACCGCATTGATTGAAATATGGCACATCGTTCCGTAAAAGTCTAGATTTTTTTCAATAAAAAAAATAATATAGCGGTTGTCATGTTTTGTTATAATTTCTAAACGTCACACAGATACATTTTTGCCTGTTAAGAACTCAGACCAAACGGAACATATTTATGACAACCGCTATAACCTACCAAGCGTGGCCCCAACTTAATCTTGACAGCCACCGGCAAAATGAGTTACCAAAATCAGCTTAAATCAATTATTTGCGTCGACTTACTTATATTAAAAAGGATAATTATTTGCCGAACGGATTAACATGTGATTGGAATGAATATGGAAAAGGCCAGCGAGATGATTCAGAAACGTAGAGATAAATTTGATCAGCTAAAAAAAAATAACATTCAGCTTTTCCCGAACGATTTCAACGTTTCCCACACCATCGATGAAATTAACGGGTTAATTGAACGCGAACCCAAAGCGATCAAAGAGGATACTCCGAATTTTGCCGTTGCCGGTCGCGTGATGGCAATTAACCGTTTTGGAAAAGCAGCATTTATTCGTTTCAGGGACCGGACCGGTCAGCTTCAAGCATACATCCGTATGGATAAAATCGGTGATGAAGCATACAGCCTCTTCAAACAACTGGATGTAGGGGACTTTGTTGGCCTTTATGGAGGGGTTTTTAAAACCAAAACCGGCGAGTGGACCCTTTTGGTAAGCGAATTTAAACTTATCTGTAAAGCCATTCGACCCCTGCCCGAAAAGTTTCACGGTCTTAAAGATCCGGAAAAGCGGTATCGCCAGAGGTATCTGGACCTGATCATGAACGCGGATGTGAGGGAGCTCTTTGTTAAACGTAGCCGGATTATCCGGGAAATTCGGAGCTTTTTATTAGACCGAGATTTTCTTGAGGTCGAAACACCTATGATGCAACCGATTCCGGGGGGAGCCGAAGCAGAACCCTTTAAAACGCATCACAACGCTCTGGGGATGGATCTTTTTTTACGTATTGCGCCTGAACTTTATTTAAAGCGCCTGGTTGTCGGTGGATTCGAAAGGGTTTTTGAAATAAACAGAAATTTCAGAAATGAAGGTATTTCGACACAGCACAATCCGGAATTTACGATGCTTGAATTCTATCAGGCCTATGCCACCTTCACCGATCTCATGCAGTTTACCGAGCAGCTGTTTTCAACGGTGGCACAGGCGGTTACCGGATCGACCGCGATTTCCTATCAGGGTAACTCAATTGAACTGGCCGGCTCCTGGCGCCGAATAACACTCCAATCCGCTTTAGTGGATATCGGCGGTATTGATTCGGCGTTGCTAAACGATAAGGCAGGTCTACTTGAATTTGCTGCTCGACATGGAATCAAAATTACGAAAACGGGAAAGCTGGGAAAAGTGATCACCAAGCTGTTTGATGCTGTTGTTGAACCCAAGTTGATCCAGCCAACTTTCATTACTGCTTATCCGGCGGAAGTTTCACCGCTGTCACGGCGCAGCGATCAGGAACCCGAATTGACCGAGCGTTTTGAGCTTTTTATTGCCGGACGTGAGATCGCGAATGGATTTTCTGAGTTAAATGACCCGGTCGATCAAAAAGAACGATTTGCACAGCAGGTTAAGAGTCGCGAAGCCGGTGATGACAAGGCCCATCAAATGGACGAAGACTATATTGAGGCTTTGGAGTATGGCATGCCGCCTACTGCCGGCGAAGGTATTGGAATTGACAGGCTGGTAATGCTGCTAACGGATGCAGCTTCAATTCGCGAGGTCATCCTTTTTCCTCACATGAAACCAAAGGAATAAATCTTTTTTATGTCATTTGAATACTTCATTGGCACTCGGTACTTGCGGGCCAAGCAAAAACAGGCTTTCGTTTCGCTCATTACCATACTTTCCATCGCCGGTGTGATGGTTGGGGTGATGGCGTTGATTGTGGTTATTGCAGTCATGAACGGTTTTGACGCCGACCTTAAAGCGCGGATTTTAGGCGGCCAATCTCACATTGTACTGATGCGCCATGGCAGCGCGTTTAAACAGTATCGCCTCGTTATGGAGGAGGTGCTAAAAACACCAGGCGTGGAAGCCGCGACACCCTATATTATTACCCAGGGGATGCTGCGCTCAAAATCCGGAGCTGTCGGGGCTGTCGTTAGAGGAATCGATCCCCAAACCGCCGGCCAAGTGATGAAAACGCTTGCGCAGGTGACTTTAACAGATGTATCCGCGAAGTCTAATTCTGAAAAATCCGCACCCGAAGTGCCCGGTATTATTTTAGGCAAAGAACTGGCCCGTAATTTAGGCGTGATTGAAGGCGAAATGATTCATCTGATTTCGCCCCGCGGGATGCTGTCTCCAATCGGCCACATCCCTGCTATGAAACAATTTAAGGTGACTGGTTTTTTTCAGTCCGGCATGTATGAATATGACCAAACATTTGCATTTATTCATCTTAAAGACGCTCAGAGGATGCTGCGGATGGCCGATTCGGCGACCGGGATTGATATTCGGGTCACAGACATTTACCGGGCCAGAGATATTGCCGAAAAACTAATCGCCAAACTGGGCTTTCCGTATTGGGCCCGGGACTGGATGCAGATGAATAAAAACCTGTTTCGGGCGCTGAAAATGGAAAGGTGGGTGATGGCGATTATACTAATCCTTATCGTTCTGGTTGCAGCATTTAACATTGCCAGCAGTCTGATTATGCTGGTCATGAGCAAAACGCGGGATATTGCTATCTTGAAGGCGATGGGGGCCACCACAAAAAGCATCCGTAAAATTTTTGTTTTTGGCGGGATGGTTATTGGTTTGGTCGGAACCGTTCTGGGACTGTGCCTGGGTCTGGTGCTCTGCACGCTGCTCAAGCATTACGATATTTATGAACTGACCGGTGATATTTATTATTTTACGACCACACTTCCGGTTAAAATCGAAATTTTCTGGGTCATTGGGATCGTGGCCGCCGCGCTGGTAATTTGCTTTCTGGCAACTCTTTATCCAGCGCATCAAGCAGCCAAACTCGACCCGGTGGAGGCGATCCGTTATGGATAATTCCGGCCCACCCAAAAAAATGATTCAATTCGACTCCAAAGATCGTAAAAATGCGTCGTCCGACAGCCTGATAACCGGCAGAGATCTGACAAAAAGATTTCAAAACGGGGGCGTCAGTATTGATGTTTTGCAAGGCGTCCATGCCGATTTGCATATTGGAGAAACAGTGGCGATTGTCGGCCCATCCGGCATAGGCAAATCGACTCTGCTGCATATTCTTGGAACGCTCGATCGGCCTGACAGCGGCACACTGATGTTTCAGGGCGAAAATGTCTTCCTTTACGATGACATCAAACTGGCCGAATTTCGCAACAGGACCGTCGGTTTTGTTTTTCAGTTTCATCATCTTTTGCCCGAGTTTAGCGCTCTGGAAAATGCTATGATGCCGGCGCTTATTAATGGTTTTAGCAAACCAGAGGCCAACAAACCGGCTGAAGAGATATTGGTCAGAGTCGGGCTGCAGGACCGATTGCACCATCGTGTCGGCAAACTCTCCGGTGGTGAGCAGCAACGCGTGGCTTTGGCTAGAGCGCTGGTTTTAAAACCCCCAATCCTTCTGGCAGATGAGCCTACCGGCAATCTTGATAAAATGAACAGTGATCGGATTCATCAATTGCTGATGGAATTAAATCAGGAACTATTGATGACCCTGGTTGTCGTGACCCATAATATGGAGCTTGCATCCTATATGTCGCGATGCGTCACCATTGTTGAAGGGCGACTGCAAGATGTAAATTAGGCCCGATTTTTTTGAAGATGTTTGTAAATAAAACCAATTAGTGAATAACACTTCGGTTGCTTGTGTGGTGCGGAATTCATTAAAGACGCATATGATGAAGACACTCTGTTTGATTGTTATGGCAGTTTTGGGACTGTCCCTGACAGCTGCGAACGGTCAGCAACCGGTTAACGTTGTCATCTTGCCCTTTGAAATCTTTGCCCAAAAAGATTTGTCTTATTTGCAATCCGATATACCCGCCGCCATAAAAAAATCTCTTGAACAGGCTGGAGCAAGAGTATTGCTGTTGGATGCAGTATCAGAACCCGAATGGAGGAAACGGACTGCAAATCTTGAGGAAACAAAAAAGCTCAGCCTGCAGACCGGGGCCGATTATATTGTATGGGGCAGTTTAACCTGGATTGGACAGCAGTTCAGTTTGGATTTAAAATTGTTTGAATCTGCGGCCGAAAAAGCGCCAAGTCCCTTTACAGCAGAGGGCCGCGGTATCGAAAATCTACCTTCGACAGTTGAAAAACTTGCACAAAGTCTCGGCTTAAAAATATTTAAACGCAAACAAGTCCTTACGGTTGATGTGACCGGCAACCAGCGCATCGAGGTTGATGCCATAAAAAGGGTTGTCAAAATCCAACCCGGCGACTTATATAATTTAAAAAGCCTTTCGGAAGATCTTAAAGCAATTTACGCTCTGGGGTATTTTGATGATATAAAGATTGAAACTGAAGCACTACCTGACGGAAATAAAGTCACATTTAAGGTGAAGGAAAAACCGACTTTGGACAGCGTCCGTATCAGCGGTAATAGGTGGGTATTTGAAAATGAGGAGATAAAAGAAGTCATTACCTCAAAACGGGGAGCAATCCTGAATATCAATATGATCCAAAATGATATAAGTAGAATAGAGGATCTGTATAAGGAAAAGAATTATCATAATGTCAGTGTTCATTATAAAATTTTTGAGCGCAAAAACAATCAGGCCGATCTTGAATATATTATTGAAGAAGGTGAAAAGTTTAAGATAGAAAAGATTGAATTTGAAGGCAATAAGGCGTTTTCAGATAAAAAACTAAAAAGGCAGATGTCCACTTCGGAAGAAAGCCTGCTTTCGTGGTTTACCGAAGCTGGTGATTTAGATGAAGATAATCTTGAACAGGATGCCGCCAGGCTCAAAGCCTTTTATCACAATTCAGGTTATATTCAAGCTCAGGTGGGTGAACCACAGGTCGAATTCAAGGGAGATGACATCATAATTACCATAAAAATCGATGAGGGGCCGCAATTCAAGGTTGGCAAGGTGACCTTTACCGGCGACCTGATATTAACCGAAGAACAATTACTTAAAGAAATAAAAATTACCCAAGAGGAGTTTTATAATCGTGAAGTTTTAAGAACCGATGTCCTGGCCCTTACGGATCTATATGCGGATGAAGGATATGCCTATGCGGATGTTGCTCCCCGGATAAAAAGAATTCCTGAAGACCTGCGGGTCGACATTACTTTTAATATCGAAAAGGGCAAGCCGGTCTTTTATGAAGAAATCATCATCTCCGGCAATACCAAAACACGCGATAAGGTCATCCGCAGGCAATTGCGGGCATATGAACAGGAGCTTACCAGCGCAAGCCGGCTGAAGCGCAGCATTGCGAATCTTCAGCGATTGGATTATTTTGAGGATGTTAAAGTGGATACCTCAAAGGGTAGTGCCGATGACAAGATGGTTTTAAAAATCGATGTCACCGAAAAATCAACCGGTTCCTTTAGTTTTGGTGCCGGTTACGGAAATGTTGAGAACCTGTTCGGGTCGGCTCAAGTTTCTGAACGCAACCTGTTCGGCCGGGGGCAAACGCTTGCACTCCAGGGTATTTTAGGCAGCAAGACCCAAAAGATTATCTTAAGTTTTACCGAACCCTATATCTATGATATTCCGTTGACAGGAACGATTAAGTTTTATAACTGGATATACGATTATAACGATTATGAAAAGGACAGCATTGGGGGCAGTATCGGCTTCGGTTATCCTGTTTTTGATTATACCCGATTATTTTTATCCTATATGCTTGATCTATCGGACATCACAAATATCGATGATGCGGCTTCCGATTCAATCAAGGAACTGCAAGGTGAAAATCTAAAAAGCAGTATAAGTTCAACTCTGAAATATGACTCAAGGAACAAACGCTTTCTCGCCACCAGGGGGGCTCTCAACAGCTTCTCATTTGAATTTGCCGGCCTTGGAGGGGATATCGGGTTTACAAAATACATCGGCGAAACCGGATGGTACATTCCGCTGTTCTGGGAATTTGTCGGTGTTGCCCATGCCAAAGCGGGCTATGTTGCTGACATCAAGGAAAAACTGTTGCCCGATTATGAGAAATTTTATCTGGGCGGCATCGGGTCTTTGAGGGGATTTGAACGCGACGACTTGGCTCCTAAAGATGATGAGGGCGCCAGTGTGGGGGGTGATGCGTTCGTGCAGTTTAATTTTGAATTGGTCTTTCCGATATTAAAAGACATTGGCATACATGGAGTGGCATTTTTTGATACCGGCAAAGTTTATAAAAACAGAGACGATATCGAATTTAGCCCGGGTGATCTGCGGCAAAGTGCAGGCGGCGGAATTCGCTGGGTTTCGCCGATGGGACCCCTCGACCTCGAATACGGTTATATTCTTGACCCAAAAGACAGCGATCACGGGCCCGGCCAAATTGAGTTTTCTATGGCGTCATC
>JAUVTR010000265.1 GCA_030601425.1 Desulfobacterales bacterium | reverse complement strand
CTGCGGTTCGCTTGTTTTAAAATCGATAAAGCGTAGCGTCATCAATATTCGACGTTGGATGTTAGACGTTCAATGTTCGACGTTCAATCTGTTCACTGTTCCGACCAGGCGAAGTTTCATACGAGGTGTCAGGTTTCAGCGCTGCCAATTCTGACACCTGATACATGAAACCTACAAAGATCCAGTAGCCAGAAACCAGTAGCAAGGGCCGACGGACAACTATCCACGGACAACAGACCCTATTCGTAACGCTTCATCAGCTCACGAAAAATTACCAGTTTTTGCACATCCTGGGTGCCTTCACCCAATGATGACGCCCAGGCATCCATGGGAAATTTGTGAACGGGGTGTTCCTCGATGACCGATGCGGCCCCAAAGATATCTGCCGCCCAGGTGGTCACGCTGCGGGTTATTTCCACAGCCAGATATTTTGCCAGAGAAGATTCCTGCCTAAAATTTTGATTTTGATCCATTTCCCAGCAGGCCTTCCAGAGCATCAGCCGCGCTGCTTCAATTTTTGCATAAAAATCAGCTGCCTCAAACGTTTTTGATTGAAAATCCGTTATCGTTTGGCCGAATATTTTACGTTTTTTAGCATGCTCAAGGGCCAGCTCAAATGCGCCGACAGCCGTTCCCAGGGTCAGGGCGGCAATGGGGACCCGACTATAGGTGAATACAGTCAGCACCTGCTGCAGCCCTTGTCTTTGGTTGCCCAGAAGGTGATCCTCGGGTACGAACACATCGCTAAAGTGCAGTCGGGTCAGATCAGACGGTATCCAGACTTGTTTGTTCAACTTTTTTCGCGTAACCCCCTCCGCATGCAGATCCACGAGATACATGGACATCCGATTGTTTCTTGATGCCTGCAGATCTGAAACTGCTGTAATCACCGCGAGATCGCTGATAAGCCCGTTGGTCACATAGGCCTTCGTTCCATTGAGCAGCCAGCCTCCTTTAACTTTTCGAGCGCGCATTTCAATGTTGGCCACATCGCTGCCGGCCTGACGCTCGGTGTTGCCAAGACACATCAATGTTTTGCCTCTGACCGCGGAGTCGCCATAGCGTTTTTTAAGGCTGTCAGAGCCGAAGAGCAACAGACCCATCAGCCCTAAATCAATTTGGGCCAGCATTGCTACGGCCACACCCGGGGAAACCTTTGCCAATTCTTCTGCAACGAGCGCCTCCCTTAATGACGAACCTTTGAGTAGCTGACCTTTTTTTAACTCAATCCCAAACCAGCCGCCTTTTCCCATTTCGTGGAAAAATTTAGCTGGTATTTGCTGGTGTTGATACCATCCCGGCAATTCAGATATGACGTTTGATTTTATAAATTTTTTAAACCGGATGATTTCTTCGGAAAACTTTTTGGGAATTGAAAAATCCATGGTTTCTCCTTTTGACTAAGAAATATAGACATAAACCTTCAGAAAACAAGGCGCCAAAAAATTGCAAGCTGCCTGAACTGATATGAAGTCGGAATTGTCATTTATCTCTTACAGTTGATAATTTTATCTAAAATTGTAAAAATGATGTTGGTGATAAAATTTTTGATTATTGCCTTATTTATAATTTACAAAACTGACTGAAAATAGTATCTAAATAGAATACAATATGATGCAATCAGAGTTGAACAGACACTGGAGGGGACTATGGAAATGAAAGATCTGATTCAACGTATTGCAGAGGCATTGGTGGACAATCCGGAGCAGGTTGCAGTCACAGCACTGAAAGGAAGCCAGGCTACCGTATTGGAACTCAAGGTGGCCAAGGAGGATCTGGGGAAAGTCATCGGCAAGCAGGGACGTACTGCCAAGGCGATTCGTACCATATTAGGCGCGGCATCCGCCAAAGAAAACAAGCGGACGGTTCTCGAAATTGTCGAGTAGTTTATCGCTGGGATTTTTCCTCCAATTCTTCACTTATAGTGGTTGTCAAAAAAACGTTCCGGTATTCAAACGTTTTTTTTCTACAACTCCTTATGCCGCAATTCCGTCATTCGGAACATTATCCTAATCTCCATGAAATCTC
Source organism: Desulfobacterales bacterium (assembly GCA_030601425.1). Taxonomy (GTDB): domain Bacteria; phylum Desulfobacterota; class Desulfobacteria; order Desulfobacterales; family JAHEIW01; genus JAHEIW01. The sequence goes on along the minus strand of JAUVTR010000265.1, from coordinate 2,711 downwards.
ACCAGTTGTAATGATGATCCACCCATAAACGACAAAAGCTGAAAGTCTTTATTTCTCCTTGAAAGACTTTTCGATCGGTTATAGTTGCAAGCTCTTGACTAAGATAAAATCCGCATCATAATTAACTTGGTAATTTGAACTGACGGAAGCAAAGAGAAAAGTCTTTTTCAAAAGTGAGTACCGTCATCTTTGCAAAGGAGTCATGCGATGCCGCGCAAAAAAATAACAATTTCAGAAAAAGTTGAATACCTTTCGATCTTGAATGAAAAAGGACAGCTGGATAAAAAGCTCGAGCCGGATATTGGCGAAGATGTTCTTCTTAAACTCCATCGGTTCATGGTTTTGGCACGCAAGTTTGATGAACGGCTGCTTAATCTTCAAAGGCAGGGTCGTATCGGAACGTTTCCGCCTATAAAAGGTCAGGAAGCCGCGCAGCTTGGAACCATTGCGCATTTGCGCGCCAGCGACTGGATGGTCCCGGCCTTTCGCGAAACAGCGGCTGAGCTGTGGCGCGGCAAATCCCTTGAAAACATTATCATTTATAACAACGGATTTGCCGAGGGAGTCGATATCCCCGAAGACCGCAATGATCTGCCCATATCGGTTCCCGTGGGCTCTCAGATTATTCACGCCGTAGGTCTGGGCTGGGCTGCGAAATACCGGCAGAAAGATGATGTAGCGATGACGTTTTTCGGAGATGGCGCTACTTCAGAAGGAGATTTCCATGAAGGGTTAAACTTTGCCGCGGTTTTCCAGGCCCCGGTGGTATTTGTGTGCCAGAATAATCACTGGGCGATCTCGATGCCGCTTTCAAAACAGACCCGTTCAAAAACCCTGGCTCAAAAGGCCATTGCCTATGGTATGCCGGGGATTCAGGTGGACGGCAATGATATTCTGGCAGTATTTTCCGCTGCTCAGGAAGCCGTGCAAAGAGCACGAAGCGGTGACGGGCCCACCTTGATTGAGTGCGTTACCTATCGTCTGATGATGCATACGACTGCAGATGACCCCAAGCGCTATCGCACCGATGAAGAAGTCGAAAAATGGAGCAAGCGTGATCCGTTGCCAAGATTTCAAAAATACCTCATGGATAAGGGGTTGCTTTCTGAAGACAAACTCAATGAAATCGAATCTCAAATCATGGAAGAAATCCAGGCAGCTGTGGAAGGGGCTGAAAAACAGATGGCAGCCTTCGGTGATCCCATGGATATGTTTGACCATGCTTATGCCGAAATGCCGCCGTATTTAAAGGAACAAAAAGCGGACCTGGCGCGGGAGCTTTCCGAGGGCGGTGAGGAGGGCGATCATGGCTAAGATGACGATGGTTCAGGCCCTCAATTTGGCACTGCAGCAGGAAATGGAAAAAGACGACAGTGTTATTGTCCTCGGAGAAGACGTTGGGGTGGACGGAGGCGTGTTCAGAGTAACCGACGGTCTTATCAATCAATTCGGCGACCAACGGGTGCTGGATACACCGCTGGCAGAATCTGCAATTGTGGGCATGTCCATCGGAATGGCGGCCTATGGGCTCAAGCCGGTCTGTGAGATTCAATTTTCCGGCTTTAGTTATCAAAACTTTCACCAGATCGAAAACCACGCTGCGCGTTTGCGCTGGCGCTCTCAGGGAAGATTTCATGTGCCCATGGTTTTGCGAACACCTTACGGCGGCGGTGTCCGGGCGCTGGAACATCACTCGGAAAGCCGTGAGGCTTACTGGGCCCATACCCCGGGGCTTAAAATGGTTATTCCGTCCGGACCCCGCAATGCGCGCTCGCTGTTGGTCAGCGCTATCCAAGATCCGGACCCGGTAATATTTTATGAATCTAAAGCACTGTACCGTGCGTTTCGAGAGGAAGTACCCGATGCGGAAGAGACCCTGCCCATCGGGAAGCCGCAACTGCTTAAGGAAGGCGCGGATTTAACCATGATTTCTTACGGGGCCATGATGCGGCCCACACTGGAAGCGGCCGGTGAACTTAAAGATAAAGACGGCATTGAAGCGGAAGTGATCGATCTGTTGACCATTTCACCGCTGGATGAAGAAATTTTAGTCCAATCGGTTAAAAAGACCGGCAGGGCGGTGGTGATACATGAAGCACCGCGCAGTTTCGGACCCGGTGCTGAGGTCGTCTCGCGCTTGGTTGAAAAAGCATTTTACTATCTGGAAGCTCCAATAGAGAGAGTCGCCGGTTTTGATATCATTATACCATCGTTTAGTCGGGAGAAAGCCTATTTGCCCAGCTTCGAGCGTATATTACGTGCAGCCAGAAAGGTGCTGGCGGCTTAATAAGGTGTCAGGTGTCGGGTTTCAGGTGTCAGTAAACAGAAGACAGAGGACAGATGTCAAAAACAGAGAACCGCAGAATATCGAATATAGAATGTTGAATATCGAAGGAAAAAAAACTTCATCATTCGAAATTCCTTGTTCGATATTCGATATTCAAAATAGGGGATGGGTACTGGCTACTGGTCTCTGGCTGTTCGCTTTTGGGCAATAGTCGATCCAGAGACAAGATACCTGACACCTCGGCACAATATAATGTAATGGTCTTGAAAACATTTGTCATTCCTTGGAGGAAATATGACCAGGTCGTTTAAACTGCCGGATTTAGGCGAAGGCGTTCACGAAGGAGAAGTGCTTGCCGTTCATGTGTCTGTTGGACAGGAAGTAAAAGAAGGCGACATCATTTTAGAAGTCGAAACGGATAAGG
>JAUVTR010000094.1 GCA_030601425.1 Desulfobacterales bacterium | reverse complement strand
GCATATAATCATGCTGATTAACGCAATAAATGATAGGCGCTTAATTTTCATTTTATACCGCTTTCCATAATAATTTTCCGAATTACGGAATTGGGGTATAAGTGGTTGTAGAAAAAAACGTTTAAATACCGGAACCTTTTTTTACCCACCAACATATAGTGGTTGTCAAAAAAACGTTCCGGTATTCAAACGTTTTTTTATACAACCACTTATACCCCAATTCCGTAATTCGGAACATTATTATGGAAAGCGGTATAATCTATACAAAAGCGGTGCTCAATAATAATTGATTTAAATCAAAATCTTGAAAAAGGAGTCATGGCCAAAAGCAGCGCCGAGCAGGTGGAAAAGATCATCCGGATCGGTAAGGAACAGGGTCTGGAGCCGGCAACGCCGGATGAAGCCCGTGAAATATTGAGCCTCAAAGGTAGGGATAAAGTCAAATTTTAATTATAGAATCAGACCCCACGACAGCAAAATGAGGACAGCACCCAGGAGGGTGCCGAAGATTTTTTCCGAGATCCGAAAAAATGTACGGTTTCCGATGTAGATTCCCAGAAATAATCCAGGCAGTGAAATTAAAGCATAAAGCACAATCTGGCTGCTCATCAGTCCAAGGGTCGTATAGGTGACCAGCTGGGCAATGGAAGAGGGCAACAGGATAAGGACAAGCAGGCGGCGCATGGGGCCCCTGGCCAGATAACTGCCAAAATAGAGGATAAATATGGGAGAATTAATTCCGACAAAGCCCCCCGAGAATCCCCCCAGTAAACCGATCGCATAGTCTGTAAGGCGACCCTTTTGCGGCAGCTGTTCTAAAAAGGTGTTAGATTTCTGTTTGCCCCGCCAGATGATAAACCAGATCCCGGCGGCTAAAATCGCCAGCCCTAAAATCGTTTCAAAGCTCTTTAGCGGCGTAAATTTCAACGCAATTCCGCCGAACACAGCTCCGATAATCATCAGCGCAGCAATGGGCCACCAGTATCGGCGGCTGGCAGGCAGAGGGTCGATCCTGTACATCACCAGCCCACCGATGACATTCACAATGGATGAAAGGACCACGATTGTTTTGGCACCAATAATAAGTGATAATATGGGAACAGCCACCGTACTGACCCCAATGCCGGCAATACCTTTTAAAAAGAAGGCCAGAAATGCCACGACGGGCAGAGCCAGGATTTCAGCAAGGGACATAAAAAGTGCCTAAAGTTAATGTGTCGTTTCGCTCCATCGTTCTTATAAAAACGATCCTTCGACCCGCAGGCTCTCGATGGGCAGAATTGATCAACGCTATTTACTTCCGGTGTTCCGGTTTATCTCTTTCAGGCGGTTTTATGAAGCTCGGTGGCGCACACCACCCCGATGCCGGCTTTGCTCAAGGCATCTGCCGTCAGGTTTGTGGAGCGATGCTTTTCGATATAATTCTGTTCAAGGGCCGGCATTAATCCCTGACTTTCCACATCGCTTTTGGCCATGAAGTACTCCAGAATGTCGGATGGATGGTCCAGGTCTTGTTCAATTTCAACCTCGCCGCCTTCATGCTTGGCCGAAATGTTGGGGACAATTTTGGCGATTTCGACCAGCTCATCTCTGCGGTTATAGGGCTGGCGAACGATGGATTTCCAGGTTTCGGTGATGTGATGCTCAAACCGAACCACTTCTTCCAGACCGAGCGCCTTGCGAATCTGGGACGCTTTACGGATGGTTTCGTTGTTGGCCGAATTGGACAAATTAAATCCGATTAAAGATGTTGTGCCGTCATCACGCGCAAAAAGCCGCGCGGTGGTCAGGGTCCACAGGATCGAAAACGGATTGTCATTGCCCATAAACACTGAAATTTTAAACTCGTTATTCACACCCAGTTTATGGAGAAAATACCCCACCAGAACGGTTCCGGGATTAAGGTTGAGCACCTGCTGTACGCCGTAAGTCGTGTAGAATTTAAGATATTCTTGAACCCATTTGATGGGATAATCGTTGGGCTGCCCCACCCCGCCGAAATAACCGGTGATGGTTTCCGGACCACCTAAATGCACGTTGGAGCCGTCGGTGCCTTTGGTATCCAGCGTTTCTACGTACGTGGCCCCGATGATCTGCATCGCTGCTGCGGTGGCCATGATATCACCGTTGTCGGTTTCCTGTTCGGCCATGTTGCGGACCCGAATGTAGCGGCCGGGCATCAGCTCTCCTTTTTCGATGCTGCGCCGGGCTTCACTGATAAGCCACGGAAAATACTGCAATGCACTGATTTCCAGGGTCACGGCGTTTTGTTGATCGATTTTTGTCGAATCGGCTTTGTCACCCAGTACACGATTGTAATAGTCTTTCATGGAAATAAATGCACCGCTATCCGTTTGATCCTTCAGCCAGCTGAGGTCATCCACATAGGATGATTTGGCGTTTTTAAGCCCGGCCATTAAATTTTCCAGTTTTGCGGCTTCCTGTGCTTTGCGGTTAATTTCTTCCGGTCCGCCGAATTCTTCGATGACCTCAAGCAGCTCATTGATGAGCTCATTGCCCGGATCCGTCAACAGAGCATTGATTTCCGCCAGGCGGTTATCAGAAATTTTCAATAAACTTCTTAGGTCTGACATTTTAGTCCACCTCATCTATTTAAAATTATTTTTAGTTCAGTTTGCTGGGCTTTTCAAAGTGAGCTAAAGTGACTAAAGTGATCTAAAATGCCTAAAGTTGAGGAATTCTTCCATTTAATAAATGATTGAGCGAAGCGATACCTTAACTTTAGTCACTTCGTTTAAACTTGCCTTCGGTTATGGTTGGAGGAATAAAGGCGACTTTCAGTCTAAACCTTGCTGAAAAAAATGCTACTTAAATTCAGCGTCAAACTTTTCTTTCTCTCCGGAAATCATGTGATAGCAATGATCGTCCTCAGGAAACTTGCCGGATCTGACTTCGGCCACATAATCCTTCATGGCGTTGGTAACGATTTCGGCGACGTTGCAATACTTTTTGACGAACTTGGGCGTAAATGCTTGGAACTGGCCGATCATGTCCGAAACGATCAGCAGCTGACCGTCACAATCCGGACCGGCGCCGATGGACAGAACCGGGAGGGTCAATTCTTTGGTGATATAAGCAGCCACTTCAGGTGGAATTGCTTCCAGCAGAATCATCTGTGCGCCGGCTTCCTGAACCGCCAGTGCATCTTCAATGACGCTTCGAGATGTTTCCAGGGTACGACCCTGGGCTTTGTGACCGCCCAGCTGGCCTGAGCTCTGGGGCGTTAAACCGATATGGCCCATTACCAGAATACCGGCCTCAACAATGGCCTTGATCTGGGGCGCCACCCGAACGCCGCCCTCCAGCTTAACGGCATCACAGCCGGCTTCTTTCAAAAAGCGTCCGGCGTTTTCAACCGCTTTTTCCAGTGAGATTTGATAGGACATAAAAGGCATATCGCCAACGATAAATGTGTTCGGTGCGCCGCGCCGAACCGCTTCAGAATGATAGATGCACTGCTCCATGACCACCGGTACGGTTCCCGAATACCCGTAGACACACATTCCCAAAGAGTCGCCCACCAGCAGCATATCCAATCCTGCTGCTTCGGCAAATTGGGCGGTGGGGTAGTCATAGGCGGTCAGAAACGTGATTTTGTCGCCTTCCTTTTTCATCTGCAGAAAATCATGAATCATTTTTTTCTTGGCCATAATTAGGTCTCCTTAATGGTTCTCCTTTGGCTAATTAGAACCTGTCTCAAAGATGTATCAACGCAAGTGCGCTAAAGTGAGAAGTGATCTAAAGTGACTAAAGTTAAGGTGTCGCTGCGCTCCATCTTTTATGTTCATCAACTTTAGGCACTTTAGCTCATTTTAGTTCATTTTAGGCACTTATTTAATGCCATGTGTTTCATACAATCGAACCCGGTGCTTATCAAGCAATATTTGAAACCGATGAGGTTAAAAACGCCGGTGTCGGTTGAGCTTGATTACTGCTACCTGTAAGGAAGGCAAAGATTGAGCGACTGTTTTTGGAATAAGATACCGCTAGGTGCGGATGGAACTGAAAGCATATCGGGCTCAATTTATTCGGTAGCCAAATTTAAAATCATGCCTATTATATGAAAAAACTAATCCCTGAAATGGAAAAATTCCGTCAGGTAAGCAGAACCTTATTCGATAACCGCACCTGTTATATTGGACAATGGGGGTTTTAAAGCAAATGCAGCGCTTAGCACTTATTTTGATCTCTTTTCTGCTGATCTCCGATCCTGTAATAGCACAGGATATTTCACCCGACGCAGAAACCCTGCGCAGCTGGGTGCAGACGATGAAGCGGTCTCCACGAGGACCCTTTAAGCATATCCGCTGGTTTTGCAATGATGGCACTATCCAGCTTCCGCAAGAATACGCATGCAAGGAACATGGCGGCGGGGTGCAACACGGCGAATGGACGCAGCGTGTCCGGACCCTGCGGGCTAATGGATACTATATTGCCAATATCCTTGCCGATATTCGCGCTGCGGAATTCAAACAGAACCCCCGGCATGAAACCATCTTGAAACAGCTGCTGCTGGAGCAATTCCTGATTGAGGCCGACAATGGCTGGATTTTTCGTCGCGCGCGTTATTACCGCGGCGCCCTGCAGGTTGAAGATGAAGCCAATTCCGGGAGAGCGCTTTTGCTGGAACTGCTTTCGGAACCCGGCCGGCAGGAAAACCGATTTATTTTAATGCGGGAAGCTGTGCGGCTTATCCCCCATGGACACAGAAGCGCGCCGATTACCGAAATGCGCCAGCTTTCCCGGAGCCTGGCCGAAAATGATCAAAACTTTGAAACGCTTCGTATCAAACTGCACGTTAAGCCGGAAGCTGCCGATGCACAGCGGGTGCGAGACTATGCGGGCGCAAAGGGAAATCAGGAACTTGCCAAAGACTATGAACATCTCGCAGAAATCATTGAGAAGGTTTTCCGGTCCCGGGACACCACCGCCGAATTGCGTTCACTTGCCAAACAAATCAAGGACCCGCAACTGGCAGGAAGCCTGCGCCAATACGCCGGCAAATTATCAGATCAAAATGAGGCCAATGTACGCTTTTTAGCTGCCAGTCACTTACTGGCCGCTCTGCGTGATGGTATTACCCGCGCCGGCGATGCTGCCCGGATGCTCGCTGTTTTGGATAGCAGTCTTCTGTTGGAAAGTGAATTGTTTCGCATCGGAAATGTCATGGTGGAGCAATTACCCGAGACGAACCGTGGCAAGCGCCTCGCCTGGCTAAACATTTATGCCGATGGCCTTTACGGTATCGGACTCATTTCAAAGCGCCAACGCCGCACTTTGCAGCATAATCTTTCGCGTCTGCTGGAAACCCCGCCCCAACTCATCCAGTACAAAGCTGAATTAGAGTATAGCGCCCGGATTCCTGAATGGGCAGATCGAACCTTGCGATTTTACTTTGGTGAGGCGGTGGCGCAATTTGAAGTCATCGAGCCATTATCGCGCCGTTATATTCATGATCGATTGCGCGGCAGTTTGTTACTGTCATATACGGCGGTACTCGAAAGCCTGATTGCGGATGCCAATAGACAACTCGGCAGTCGTAACTTTCTTTTCGGTCATCCGGCGGATTTCGGATTACGAGGATTAAATGCCGGCCTGGCACGCGGAACCCTTAAGATTCTCAAACCCGGTCAAACCACTCAAAAATTTGATCCCTCAGGAATTTATGTCCTCCCGGCGACAACCGAAGACCTTCCCCCGGTGGCCGGCATTTTGACAACCGGAGAGGGCAATATCTTATCCCATGTCCAGTTATTGGCCCGCAATCTGGGTATCCCCAATGTGGCGGTCGACAAAAAATGGCTGCCACGCCTCAAGACCATGGAGGGGCAGCAGGTGGTGATGGCCGTCAGCCCCCGCGGCGTTGTTCAGCTTGCAGCCGACGGTCCGCAATGGAATCCAATTTTTGAGGAAGAGAAGGGCCTGCAGGATATTCTCATCCGGCCGGATATAAAAAAATTGGATTTAGACACCCGTCGTTTTATTGCGCTTGATAATTTACGGGCTTCCGATTCAGGAAAGATTTGCGGCCCCAAAGCAGCCAATCTGGGTGAACTCAAACGATTCTTTCCGGAAGCTGTCGCCGACGGTCTGGTAATTCCTTTCGGACATTTCCGTGCATTGCTGGATCAGCCGATCGAACCGGGCGGGCCCACCGTTTTTCGATGGATGCAGGACCAGTACAAAATCATCCGTCGCCTGGAAGGGGATACCCGCAGACAGGATCAAATTACGCAGCGCTTTTTAAAGCAGATGCATGCCTGGATTGCAAACGCGGATCCGGGAGAAGAATTTCGGAATCGACTGCGCATGGCTATGGAAAAAACCTTCGGCGCGGATGGAACTTATGGTGTCTTTGTTCGCAGTGATACCAATGTTGAGGATCTGCCGGGATTTACCGGCGCCGGTCTCAATCTGACGGTACCGCATGTGGTCGGGTTTGAAAATGTAATGGCCGCCATTGCCCGCGTGTGGGCATCGCCGTTTACCGAACGTGCCTTTCGATGGCGTCAGGCTTATATGCAAGCCCCGGAACATGTCTACGCATCGGTGTTGTTGATGAAAAGCGTACCGGTTGAAAAGTCCGGTGTTCTGGTTACCGCCGATATTGACAGCGGACAACCCGGCTGGCTGACAATTGCCGTCAGCGAGGGAGTGGGTGGGGCAGTTTCCGGCCAGACCGCAGAGGAACTCAGGATAAACATCCAAAGCGGAAATGTCCGCCTGATGGCTCATGCGACGGAGCCTTATAAGCGGGTGTTATTGCGCGAGGGCGGAATATCCAAAGTCAGGGCCAGCGGATCGGAGGCGGTTTTAAACGAGACCGAAATTAAACTTCTAATGGAATTTGCCGGTAACGCACCTGAGCGTTTTCCGAGCTTGCGGGAAAGCCATGGGCGACCGGTTCCGGCGGATATAGAGTTTGGTTTTTATCAAAATCGATTGATGCTTTTTCAAATCCGCCCGTTTCTGGAAAGTGTTGAGGCGCGCAAAAGTCTTCTGTTGAACGGCCTTGATAATCGCTTAATCCAAAACCACCATAAGGTCGTTAACTTGAACGAAATTCCGGCAGAGGAGCGGCAATGAAACATCTTCTTGGCTGTGGTGTTTTCATCTTCGGTTTCATGGTTGCATCCGTCAGCTGGTCATATCCGCTCGACGGATACGCCTATACCGGCATTGCACGTGTGGAAGCTTACCGCCTGGCAATGGAAGGCAGGGTGCGAGCACCCAAACAGCCCCCCGGAGCCCTGCTGGCATCCAGCCAGGTGGATCTGCGCCTGCTGGATCAAAGCGACTTTGATATTCCTGCGGCCGATCCGCAGTTTGTCGCCAACCTGCAAGGGTTCCTTGGCGAAGAGGCGGATCGATATGCGGTGGCGGTTTTGGACCTGACTAACATGGAGCAGCCCCGGTATGCCGCTCATCAAGCTTCCGTTCGAGCCAATCCCGGCAGTGTCGGTAAAATTATGGTTGCTCTCGGTCTGTTTCAAGCCCTGGCCGATATTTATCCGGATGACATAACGGCGCGCTTAAATGTTTTGCGAAATACGGTGGTGACTGCCGATGAATTTATCGAGTCGGATCATCACGTGGTTCCATTCTGGGAGCCCGGGCAAGCACGCGTACGCTATCGTAAAATTCAGATTGGCGACCAGGCCAGTCTGTGGACCTTTCTGGATTGGATGCTTTCAGCAAGCTCCAACGCCGCGGCCAGCATGGTCATGCGGGAACTCATGTTGTTGGTTTACTTCGAACAGGCCTATCCGGTAAGCGCTGGGCAGGCGCGGCAATTTTTTAAATCCACGTCGCGAAAAGAATTGTCGGCCTTGCTGGTACGGGCGCTGCAGGATCCGGTGGTCCGCAATGGCCTGGACTTAAGTGAGCTGCGCCAGGGTTCATTTTTTACACGGCAGGGCAAAAGGCTGGTGCCGGGAACGACCAGTTATGCCACCCCGCGAGAACTGCTGCGCTGGTTGATAAAGCTGGAGCAGGGCAAGCTGGTGGATGCATTCTCCAGCCGCGAAATCAAGCGTCTGCTATACATGACCCAGCGACGCATTCGTTATGCATCCTCGCCGGCCCTGACCCGGGCGGCAGTCTATTTTAAATCCGGGTCTTTGTACAAATGCAAACCCGAACCCGATTTTAAGTGCCGCAAATATCACGGCAATGTGAAAAATATGCTGAACTCGGTGGCCATTGTCGAATCGCCGGCTGCCGATCGCCGGCTTTATTACATGGTGGTGGTGATGTCGAATGTGTTGCGTAAAAACTCAGCGGTTGTGCACCAGACCCTGGCAACACGATTGCAGCGCATGCTTGAAGCGTATCATCTCAGAAATAAGGCAAATTAAAATTCCAGAAAGAAACGCTCATAGTCGTACGGTAGACTGCTGCTATTAGTTTCGCACGCAAAGCCGCAAAGATCGCAAAGGTAAAAATTTAGCTGTTCAATTGAAATAATCTTAGCGTCTTGGCGTCTTTGCGTGAGGCTTAATACAATTTTGATACGGCAGGAGCTTTACGGGACTAACAGATTAGTTTGTTGCTGAACGGGAATGGATTTCAGGCGGACAAATCATGTCGTCAAGGGCCACAATCAGTTTCTGGAGCCAGCGTTCACCTTTGGAGCTTTTGGCCAGAGCCACGGCGATATAACGGCGGCCATGATGTTCGACAATGGCACTATCTGAATGATAGGGCCCCCAGGTACCGGATTTCCGATAAATCTCTGAATCCGGTCGAATGTCTTTAAGTCCTTTGACAAACTTGTGTTCAACGGCCGGATCGGCAAGTATGGACTTCATCAGCTTGCTGAGTTCGGGAGAAACCAGCTGGCCGGTTTCCAGCAGGTAGTAAAAGCGGGCCACCTGCAGGGCAGTGGCGCCGTGGGAAAGATTGTGAAGCGGATCCCGTTTCCAGGCCGGCGCTTTGGCATAGTCTTTGCCGACCCACAGACCGCCGTTTTTTTCGGGGTCATACAGGCGGTAGCGGGGCGATTGCAGCAGCTCGGCCAGATAATCCATTCCGACGCGATGAAGGATCTCAGTTGCCGCCGCGTTGGAAGAATAACGGATCATCAGCTTGAGTTTTTCAAGCGTTTCGTCATTGAGATCCATTTCGCCGCTTGCGATTTTTTCAAAGGCACCCAGGAGAATGGCAATTTTTGGCAGGCTGGCGGCGTACATCATCTCATTAGGATTAACGTAAGCCATCCTGGGCGAGGAAGTATCGGTGATATCGACTACGACAACGCTGAGTTGTTTACGCGCGGTCGCATTTTGGAGGTGAAGAGAACCTAAACGCGTTACCAGTGCCTTTTGCAATCTCGGATCACAGGTTTCGCCCAGGGACGGATCCTCGGATTGGGTACTTGCCGTGGCGACGAAAAAAAGGGTGATAATTAGCAGGGTAAACAAATAAACAGCCTTATTCATAACCATTATTATTACTAATTTGACAGGAATTGCAAGTGGAAATTTCAAATATTGACATCATTGCGGAATGTAAGGCCAGATATATTGCACTTCGTAAGCTTGGATTCAGAGCTTTATTTCTATTTGTTAATTTTTTTCTTATCATCATGGCCTTATATCAGCTCAAGCCGGCGAGTCGGTCGCTCTTTATTGAATCTGTAGGCGCCCAACAGCTGCCCTACGTATGGATAACCACAGCGTTAACGATGGGCGTCTTCATTACGTTTTATCACCGCCTTGTCGAACGCCACAGCCGAATCAATGTCGTGCTGGGCACCTGCCTGGTGGTAAGCGCATTACTCGTTGTTTTTCGCATATTATTGAATTATCCAGGACCCATTGCCGCAGCCTGTTTATACGTCTTTGTTGATATCGTGGGGGTTGTTCTGATTGAACAATTCTGGAGTCTTACGAATTCGATTTATACCACCCAAGAAGGCAAATCCTGGTACGGTTTTGTCGGTACCGGCGGATTGCTTGGCGGCGTGATCGGCGGTTGGGTGTCGGCGATGTTTATTAAACACACGCCTTTGCAAACGCCGGATTTGCTGTTAACCGCTGCAGCAATTATAGCTATTATCTTTGGCCTGACGTGGATGATGGGGAGAGCCGGAATTTTTTGTGAAGTCGACCAGGTTGTTCCAATCATTGAGAACAGCAGCGGAGGATGGCGTATCCTGCGTCATAGCCGGTATTTGCTTCTCATTGCCGGCATTTTGCTTCTGGCGCAGCTGGCATCGCCCTTAGTTGAATATCAATTTTTAAACAGCGTAGAAGCTTCCTATCCGGAGCGCGAAGCCCGTACCGAATTTTTGTCGTTGTTTTTCGCCGTACTGGGCGTGGTGTCCATTGCGGTGAATATGGGCATCACCCCCCTTGTCCATCGCTATTTGGGAGCTATTGCCGGGCTGGTGGTGCAACCGTTGATGGTCTGGATTTTTTCGTGGTGTTTCTTTTTTCAATCCACATTATTTTTCGCCGGGGCGACCAAAATCAGCGATCGTGCAATGTCGTATTCTATCAACCGCGCATCCAAAGAGCTGCTGTACGTACCCGTTGATTCTGTTTTAATATACCAGGCCAAGGCCTGGATTGACATGTTCGGATATCGTTTGTTTAAAGTAGCCGGGTCGGTCATAATTTTGCTGTTTACCCAGTGGTTACCATTTGCTGTAAGTTTGCCTCAGCTCAGCTGGTTTACCGTCAGTATGTGTGTCATCTGGATTGCACTGGTTGTGGTGTTACGCCATGATTACCAGCTGGTTTGCCGGCAATCTGTTTGAAGCGGGTTGCACCTCTCGTATTTCAGAAAATTGTGCTCATTTTGATCCGACCGATCTCGTCAATACTAGCCACACCATTGACATCCTTGTAAAATTCAATAATCATCGTTTTATTGAAGTTTTTTCAATACCCCATCCGCTTGCGGCGGGGTGGTTAATTTGTCACGGTTGAAATACATAAAACAGGCAGTCGAGCATAATGATGAATAAGAATATCAGTATCGGCATTATCGGCGGCAGCGGGTTATACGAGATGCAGGGCCTTAAGGATGTTAAGCATGTCTCCCTGGATACACCCTTTGGCGCCCCGTCGGACGCCTATGTAATTGGAACATTGGAGGGTGTCCGGGTCGCCTTTCTTCCCAGGCACGGCAAGGGTCATCGCCTGAGCCCTTCGGAGCTTAACTTCCGGGCCAATATTTACGGGTTTAAAAAGCTGGGCGTCGAGCATCTTATCTCCGTTACCGCAGTTGGAAGCCTAAAAGAGAGCATTCGTCCGCTGGATATCGTCATTCCCGATCAATTTTACGATTGCACCAAAGCGCGCGTCAGCACCTTCTTCGGTAACGGGCTGGTGGCCCATATTGCCTTTGCCGATCCGGTTTGTCCGGACCTTGCGAAGCTGATTTTTAAAGGCGGGACGCAAGTCGGCACTTCGATCCACAGCGGCGGAACTTTGCTGTGCATCGAAGGGCCGGCCTTTTCCACCCGGGCAGAATCGAATGTGTACCGTCAATGGGGGATGGACATTATCGGCATGACCAGCCTTCAAGAAGCCAAGCTGGCCCGTGAGGCTGAAATCTGTTATGCCGCCATGGCCATGGTTACCGATTTTGACTGCTGGCACGCAGAAGAATCAGAGGTAAACGTGGAAACCGTGGTCCAAAACCTGAAAAAAAA
>JAUVTR010000016.1 GCA_030601425.1 Desulfobacterales bacterium | reverse complement strand
GAGGTTAACACCAGATCGCCCTTGGACTTGGTTTGGGCTACAGGGGTCTGTAAAGCTGCAAATGCACCAATCAGCGCAATCAGTAAAAAAACCATAACCACCTTTTTCATTTTTGCCTCCTTCTTTTTCATATTAATTTTTAATAGATTTTCGAGTCACCGACCACCCGCAGAGCGGGTGGCTTAGATTTTTCCGCCATAGGCGGAAAAAAACAAAGACACGGCAGTGCCTTAATCTGTGCGGGTGTAGCCGGGTGCACAACACCCGATTTGAAAACACCCAATTAGGCCCCGCCTGACTTTAAAGCTTTTCAGATTAAACCGGCGTTTTACGATAACAGTCCCATTATTGTGAGCGCGATAATCGCCGCCACGGTCAACAGCATCAGAATCATTGAAATCGGTCTTTTGAGTGGTCGTTTTTCAGGATTTTTATCTAAAAAAGGAATTAGAAAAAGAATCACAATACCGCCGGCCGGTATGATGGCCGTGGCAATCACCTCGAGCTTTCCCGGAAAAAACTTTAAGAGTTCGTAAAGAGACATGAAATACCACTCGGGTTTCGGCACAAAAAGGTTATCCGTGGGATCGGCCGGGTCTCCCAGTCCCACGGGAAAAACCAGTGCTAAAATGACGGCCACCAGAATAAAAATCAGCATCATGACGACAATTTCTTTAAAAAGAAAAGACGGGTAAAAAATTTCTTCTGTGTGTTCCAACTTGTCGGTGTTTGATAGCTCTTCCATTACGTCGACCTTTTACTTTAGTTTAAAGCGGTGATGAAATACCCTGCTTGCGAATCATCACAAAATGTGCGAGGAGAAAAATTACGGTTACAAGCGGAAGAAACAACACGTGCAGGGTGTAAAACCGTGTCAGCGTCAGGGCACCGAGATCGGAGCCACCGCGCATTAATCTCAGCGTGTAGTCGCCGACCACCGGGACGGTGCCCATAATACTCGTCCCAACTTTGGTTGCCCAGTAAGCTTTCTGATCCCAGGGCAACAGGTACCCGGTAAAACCAAAACCCATCACGAGGCAAAACAGAAATACACCGCTGATCCAGTTGATTTCGCGCGGTTTCTTGTAGGCCCCATAAATAAAGACTCTTAACATATGCAAAAATATGGTCACCATCATCAGGTTGCCGGACCAGTGATGAACACCTCGAATAACCTGCCCCATCGGGATCTCGAATGTAAGATAATCCACGGCGTCGTATGCTTGCTCCGGTGATGGCACATAATACAGCGTCATAAAATAGCCGGTTGCAGCCAGCATCACGAATAAAAAGAAAGTGATCCCGCCGAAGCAATATGATAGATTGAGGCCCTTGGGGATGGGTTTGTCCAGAATATCCTTCTTGATGTAATCATGCATTTCCAGGCGTTCATCGACCCAGAAATAAATATGTTTAAGCACGTTCATGGGTATCCCCTCCATACGGCACCGTTTCGGTGGCCAAAAGTATTCGACCGTCTTCAATTTTGGTTTTATGTCTTCGCAACGGCCTGGGAGGCGGACCGCTGATGACTCTGCCGTCGGCGTCATACCTGCCATCATGGCACGGGCATTGAAATATATTCTGGTCTTCCTTCCAGGTCACAATACAGCCCAGGTGAGTACAGGCGGCGGAAATTGCAATCACTTCATCTTCTTTTACGCGTTTAACATAAACAAGCGATTTGGCGCTGGCGGTCAGCCAGCCGTCTTTTTTTTCATATTCCAGAACCACTCGGCTAAAGCCCGGGTTGCTCTCACCGGCCTCATCGAGTTCAACTTCAATCCACTTCACTTTTTCTTTGCGAAAGGAGGGACCCACGGCAAAGCCGGTCAGCGCCACACCGCTGACGACGGTAATCGCACCGGTGATGGCATAAATCCCAACCTCCATAAATTTCCTCCGATCCATATCGGATTCGTTGCCCATAAAAGCCTCCTGTTTTCGGGGAATGTTCCACTACAATGTGGTATTCATTTAAAACACTTATCTAGTGGATAACATGTGAAAAAAAAGTGAAATAATCGTAAAAAAAAGGTGAAATCTCATCCGGCGGCTAAAAAAGTAAAAAAGAAGGCGATGTTCTTGCTATGGAAAACGGTATAAACGATTGGATATGCCATCGATGGGATCAGCGCGGGTTGCCTTTGATGATATTCTTGAGCAGTTTGGAGGGGGGGTGGTGAAATTATCTCTCAGACGAGTTAAAAATCAACTCTGCAGTAGTTCCTATATTGATTTCGCTTTGTATGTGGAATTGCCAGTCCAACTTATCACACAATCTTTTAACAATAGTCAAACCCAATCCGAACCCCTTACTGCCGCTGCCGCGCACATAAGGTTGCGTTACGGCACTTAAATCGTTTTGAGCTATTCCTTCCCCGGTATCGGAGACCACCACGCGGTCATCGTGGACATAAACGGTGATGGTGCCATTGGCGGTATGGTCAACCGCATTGCGAATTAGGTTGGCTAAAGCGATTTGAAACAGGGAGGACGGTACCTTCAGAACCGGATCAGCCTTGGCAACAAGGTTAATATCAACAGGTTTTCCGGCAATCAGCTTTCGATTTTGTTCGATGGTATCACGGACCACAGGCAGCACCACAAAGGGTGCCTGCCGGTTTATGGATGCCCTCTCTCGAGACAGCCATAAAAGCGCTTCGATAATATTTTCCATGTTCGCTACCGAGCGATCGATACGATTCAGCGGACGCTGCACAGCTGCTGCCGGGTTATCAAGCTTCTTTTGCAACAATTCGACGGCTCCCTTGATTACCGCAACCGGGGTTCTTAATTCATGGCTGGCGTTGCGCGTAAATCGCTGCTCACGATCGACAAACGCTTCGACCCGTTGCATGGATTGCTCCAATGCCTGCGCAAGCACACCGACTTCATCTTTATAAAAGTGTTTGGAAAGGTCGGTCGGCAGATTATCAGGACCCGTTTTATTCACTTTTTGGGCAAGGTATATGACGGGGGCAATGACTTTGCGCGATGTCAGCCAGCCTATCCAGAGCCCCAGGCCGGCAACCATAATCACGCCGGTGACCAAAACCATAGCAATCCTAAACTTGCGCTTTTCAGTGAATTCCAGAGTACTGACCTCATAAAGCAGATACATGGGGTTGTCGTGGTTTGGAAGGGTCATTACAGCAATGTGGTATTCTTCTTTACCCAGATAGGCCTCATGGAGCCCCTCGGAGAATCTGACGACCATTTCCTTAAAAGGTGCGGGCATTGAAGTTGTGCCAAGGTAGGCTTTAATGTGGGGAGAGGTGGGTATCGCAACCTCGCTGTTCAGCTGATAATGTCTGGATAAATGATCAATTTCCTGCTTTAGACGGTTGTCGATCAGGCTATCGTCAATATAGTCTAAGGAAATATAGACAATTATGGCAAATACAGATCCCAGGACACCGCCAAAAAAACAAAACGCGATGATGATGCGTGAGCGCAAACTATGACGAAATATCATCGAGTTCCACCAATCTATAGCCTACGCCGTGTACGGTTTCGATCAATGGGCGTTTAAAGGGTTTGTCAACTGCCCGGCGCAGGGCGTATATGTGACTGCGAAGGGCATCACTGCCGGGTGGTGTGTCTCCCCATAAGGCGTGTTCGAGTTCTTTGCGCGACACAACATTGGGATGGGCCTGCATAAGAATGGTAAGAATTTTAAGGCCGGCACGATTAAGCGCGATAGGGTATCCCGCTCGTTGAACTGCCATTTTCCCCATATCCACCTCAAGATCAGCGACGCGAAGCAATAATCGCACTAGATTATCTGCACGCCTGACCAGCGAATCCAAACGCGCTGCAAGTTCCTCCAGAGCAAAAGGCTTTACCAGATAATCATCAGCCCCTGCGCCAAAACCTTCCAGTTTATCGGCAAGCGTATCACGCGCGGTCAACATTAAAATTGGTGTTTGATTGTCGGCCTCCGCCCTCAGTTTCCTGCTGAAGGTCAACCCGTCCATCCCCGGTAACATGATGTCCAATACGATAACATCGTAGTCCTGGGTCAATGCCAGGTGTAATCCGCCGATGCCGTCCATAGCAAAATCCAACACATGACCTTGCGCTTCCAAATAATCGCCAATGTTCTCAGCCATATCAACGTTATCTTCGACAATCAGTATGCGAAAAGAACGCGTATCGCCTTTGATACTCAAGTTACCACCTCTAACTGCAACTAATTAAAATTATTTAAGCTACAGTCTATAGTAAGAAACGCGCCATAAACTGTCAACCATAACAAAAGAGGTTATCCGCGCAGACAGGGGCAACAGGGTTTTTCTTTCATAATAAAGGTTAGAAAAGGTTTTAATCAGGTTCTAGGGGTGCAGGTTATGTATAGGATTGCTCGGATGGCGGGAAAAAATCATCCGAAGACGGAAGGAATGCTTAAATGTGAATAGGTCGCTTAGGGAGAAAACCTTTGCAATGAAAGATTTCCTCCCGCCTAGTTTATGCTGCTTTGGCCTTGATCTCCCAGTCCTCTACAGCATCGATATCCGCAACTTCTTCCCAGCCGGAAATCATGGCGCGCGTATGGGCCAGAATCGTGTGGCCGGTGGTGATCATGTAAATATGAACGATCACAAAAGACAAGATGGCAAACGCACCGGCCATATGGATCAGTGCCACCACCTCCAGGGAAAGGCCGGCAAGCCCCCATTCAGGCCAGGAATTGTAGCCCCAATACAGTAAACCGGTGAGCATTTGAATCGGAAGCAGTATGGCAGCTAAAATCAAGTAGACAATACGCTGCAAGGGATTATGCTTGGCATCTTTGCGCTTCGGTACCGGATGCGGTTCGCCGCGAAATATACCGTAGATATAATAGCGCATAACTTTTAACATTTTTTTAGTCGTCGGAATATATTGTTGCCATTCTCCGGTGGTAACAACCCAGAAAGCAAAAAATAAAAATGCAATCAACCAGGTGTTTCCGACAAAATTATGCACTTTTACGGCAGTTTTAAATCCGAAAAGTGTATAGAGACCGTGGGTTTCAAACCCGGTAATCAGCAAAATGACAACCAGTATGGTTTGCAGCCAATGCCAGAAGCGTTCATAACGGGTGTATAGATACAGATTGCTTAAATTATTCGTCGCAACTGCCATGGATATTAACTCCTTCGCCAAAAATTTCATAAATATAATACAACAGACCCAATTCTGTGCCATATTAAGCAATATTTATACCAATGAGGCCGGAATTGAAAATACAATCGGGTAATTTTTAAAATGGTCAACTGAAAATTGATAAGATTTATATATGTTAAATAATTTCATATTGTTATATATAGCATATCCGTTATCTTTTTACATAACGTGCGCTTATTCCGACTGAGAATAAATCAAAATAAGAGAATGAAGTCGCACTTGCATGGGTTAACAGTTAATGATATGTTAACACCTGTTAAGTTAACATATTAACATATTTTAAAGGAAATTTTAAAAGTGGACATTGGCAAATATTGGAAAACAATCGTTGAAACGCTGCAGGATGGTCTGATGGTCATCGATGTGGAGGGAAATATCTTAGCCGCCAATCCGGCCGCCGAACGCTTGACAGGATACACGGCCGATGAACTGATCGGCAGCAATTGTCGAACTTTAAATTGCACCGGCTGCGAGCTTTATGGCCGGGGCGCGGGCAAAGACTGGTGCAGCCTGTTTGAAAAAGGTGAAGTCAGGGCCAAAAAGTGCTTGATCACCAAAAAAAATCTAAGGGTGGCACATGTACTCAAAAATGCATCCGTGCTGTATGATTCTGATGGGGAAATGATCGGCTCAGTTGAAACGCTCACTGATATATCCGAACTGATTCAGCAGCAACAGGAAATTGAATCATTACGCAAATCCTGCCGTTTGGATGAGGGCTTCCATGGAATGCTGGGGGAATCGCCATGTATGCAGCAGCTGTTTGAACTCATCGAAAATGTGTCCCAAACTGAGACGCCGGTATTAATTTACGGCCAGAGCGGCACCGGCAAAGAGTTGGTGGCGCGTGCCATCCATGACACCAGTTTGCGCTCAAATAAACCTTTTATTAAGGTCAGTTGCGCTACCTTAAACGAAAATTTGCTGGAAAGTGAGCTTTTCGGTCATGAAAAGGGTGCCTATACAGGAGCCGATCGAACCCGCATCGGCCGCTTCGAAGCCGCCCACGGGGGAACCATCTTTCTGGATGAAATCGGTGATATTCCGCTTTCAACCCAGGTGAAGCTCTTGAGAGTGCTGGAGGAAAAAGAAATCGAACGGGTCGGTGATCATCGACCCATTTCCGTTGATGTGCGAATCATTTCCGCCACCAATAAAGATCTTGACGACCTGGTCGCCCAGGGATTGTTCCGGGAAGATCTACTGTTTCGCATCAATGTATTTCCACTGAATTGCCCACCGCTGGTGCAACGCACCGAAGACATTCCCATGATTGTCCAGAATTTTATTGTTCAGAACGGAGGCAAGGGCGCTAAAACGATAACGGGTCTTACGCCCGAGGCGATGGAGGCAATTATTGCTTATGTTTGGCCCGGCAACGTCCGCGAACTTCGCAATGCCATCGAGTACGCTTTTGTTTTATGTCCCGGCGGATGGATCGGCAAAGAACATTTGCCGCCTAAAATTGAAGGGTTCGACCCAAAAACCTCCTCAAACCCCAACGCCAAACCAGGCTCTTGGAAAAATGAAAGAGATAACCTCATAAAGGTCTTGCGCTCGGTGAATGGCAATCAATCCGAGGCGGCCAGATCCCTGGGCGTGAGCCGGGTGACCATCTGGAAGCGAATAAAGAAGTATGGCGTTAATCTGGATTCGGATCTATCAGAATAACCCGCGGAAGAAAACACTTTAAAATCTTACGCTAATTGAGCGAAAGTCGAGGTTGCCCCTGTTTTTCATTTTGTTTACGATCAATTAGGGTATTTTTAAGCAGGCATTAGCTTTTAAATTCAATAAACAGGTTTGCATCTTCACCATCGATTTCCGGTCTGTTCTGCATCCAGTTTAGAATCCGGCATCCGTCTGTTTCGCCGTTCGGTGTCGAGCAACTGATGTACGGCATAATCGGATCACCGGCAATAGATTTGTAATATAACAATCGAGCGCGTTCGCTGGGAAATTCTTCCAGCTCCAAAAGATGAACAAAATAGATAGAACTGTCGCCTTCAAATAAATCGCTGTTTTCCCTGGAATCGAGGATACGCTCTTTAAAGCGTTCAACAGCCGCCTGGCCGTTTTCAGCCTGAACAATCAGGTTGAATTCCCCATGTCTTCTCTCCGATTCTTCTGCCTCCTGCTGATTGGTCATATGTAGGAATTTACCGATGTAGAGCATCATCCACCCCTTCTTGTCTTAACCGGTTATATCAATACGCCGTTCATTCAAGCAGCGACCCTTCCTCTATCCAGCATGCATCTTAGAATTTCCAAATCGTTTTGTCCAGACCTTTAGCGACCGTCAATTTCAGCCGGGTTTAAGTCCCGGCCGCATTGCGGGCAATATTTCATTTTTGCTTTCCTTTTATTAGCCACGGACTCACACAGACAGACACAGACAAGTTCCTTACAACCGAGGAAGGTGTGTTGAATTAGGCAGATTGTCTTCTCTCGTTGATATTTTAACCACTTTTATCCCGCGCAGCGGGATGACAGTTTATGTTCAGCCAAGTCTGGCTGAACATAAGATCCGTGTGAGTCTGTGTGGGTCTGTGGCCAATTAAAAATTAAATGACCTCTATCCGGTTTAATCCAGAATGATGGTTTGGCCGTGCTGGAGAACCAAAAAATCTTCTTTGGGAATCTGTTTTTCCTGCAAAGCGGTGGATAACCTTTTAGGCGGCTCATCCAGCGGTTCATCCGTTAATATAAACGTACCCCAATGAATGGCTACCGATTTTTGGGATTGCATGTCCATGTGAATCTGGACGGCCTCTTCAGGATTCACATGATGCTTGGCCATAAACCATCGGGGCTCGTAGGCACCGATCGGTATGGCCGCCAGATCAAAAGGACCCAGTTTATCTCCAATTGCTTTGAAATGCGGCGCATAACCGGTATCGCCGACGAAAATGAATCGAAACGTGTCAGACTTAATCACCCAGCCGGCCCAAAGCGTTTTATTCCTGGAAAAAATGCTGCGTTTACTCCAGTGCTGGACCGGTACTGCTATGACTTCAAGATTTCGGTCTTGATGACGGTCCCACCAATCCATCTCGATAACCCGGTCAATATCACGGATCGCAAACCAGCTTTTTAGCCCCAAAGGCACATAGAACCGGGTCTTTTCTCCTCCAGGGCGTCGGTGTAATTTTAAAATTGTTTGCTCATCTAAGGCATCAAAATGATCGTGTGAGATGACAACGATGTCGATGGGCGGCAGGTCTTTAAATGCCAGCCCCAAGGGCGCGACTCTTTCCGGGCCGGCCCACTGCACCGGGGACGTGCGTTTGGAGAAATGAGGATCCGTGAGAATATTGTAGCCCTCCATCTGCAACAAGAGGGTAGCATGCCCGATCCAGGTAGCGGTGTTTTTATCTCGATTTTGTTTTAAGAAATCCGGATTGTTTTTCGCCAAAGGGAAATTATAGCTTTCAGGACCCGGAATCTCCTTTTTTGCTCTTTCGCGGCGCCATTTTAAAAAATCCGAGAACTCATTTTCCTTGTATGTATGGACATTTTTAAACCCGCTTTTGGTGTGATGGGGTTTATCCGCTGAAGGCGTGCTCGCCGCGCAATTTAATGCCGACATGCAAATAACGCCGAGGGTCAGGAATCGAAAACCGTAATCTGAATTCAACATGGAAATACCTTTAACAATACCGAGTATGTGTTTTTCACCACAGAGAACACAGAGACTAAATTCTTTAGTATCGTAATTATCACATGTTTTATTTTTCTCTGTGTGTTCTGTGGTTAGAATTCAATATTTCATAATCTGGATCCGCAATACTTACAATATTTGGCGTCAATGTCATGTCCCACAAAAATGTTACATAAGTCGAGTTGTATATTTTCGTGCAGTTGAGTTCTTTAAACAACACAATGTCTATGGTGTCAGGTGTCAGTGTTCAGGTGTCAGGCGGTTCTCGAGTACGAGGACGAGGACGAGGACGATATTTTATTCTCCTAATTTTACTCGTCCTCGTCCTCGTACTCGAGTGTCGTCAAATAATGCCTCTGACACCTGAAACCCGACACCTGACACCTAAAATAAAACCGTGTTTTGCAAATTACATAAGGGAGACCACGCTAGTATGTTGTTTCACGACAGAGCTCACAGCCGGGATCCGCAATACTTACAACATTTGGCGTCAAGGTCATGTCCTTCGGCGCTGCATTCCGGGCAGGCCTGGGTGGAGATCTTTCGTTTAAACGCTTGCGCCAATTCTACCGTTATAATCCCAGTCGGAACGGCGATAAAACCATAACCGACAATCATAATCAGCGCCGAAAGCAACTGACCCAGGTTGGTCTTGGGCGATATGTCTCCGTAACCGACTGTTGTCAGCGTAACAATCGACCAATAGATGCTTTTGGGTATACTGGTGAAACCGTCTTTGGGATCTTCGATAAGATAGATCAAGGAACCGAAAATGGTCACCAGCGTCAACACGACAAATAAAAATACGATGATTTTGCGTCGACTGGCACGCAACGCCTGAGTAAGTAACCGAGCCTCACCCACATATTGCACCAGTTTAAAAATTCGGAAAATTCGCAGAACCCGCAGTATCCGGATAACCAGAAAGTACTGGGCTCCCGGAATTATTATGCTTAGATAGGTGGGCAGAATCGCTAAAAGGTCGACAACACCGAAGAAACTGGTGGCATAGGCCAATGGTCGTCCCACGCTTAATAATCGCAAAACGTATTCGATGGTAAATAAAATCGTAAAAAACCACTCACCGGCCAATAAAATATGGCCGTATGAGTTTTTGATAGTGCTGACACTATCGAGCATCACCAATACAACACTCATCAATATGGCCAGAATCAATAAAACATCAAACCATTTGCCTGCCGCTGTGTCGGCTTCAAAGATGACCTCGTGAAGCTTAAGACGCCATCGGCTCTGAGAATTAATATCCTTCATAACGGTCCTTTATATTTTTGAACAAATAACAGAGAAAGGAACACAGCTACCGGGCATTAGAAGGGGTTAGGAAACCGCCTCTATTGTTGTATGACCTGATACCCTTTCTTCTTCAACAAATCGACCACGCTTTCAGGACCCACTAAATGGCCGGCGCCCACTACAAAAAGGGCGTTTTTATTTTTCCGCATTGCACCTTCAATTTCCTTAACCCATTTTTTATTTCGCTGAATCAGCAGGCGGTCATGGAGATCCGGATAATCTTTAAAACTTTTATATAAAAGGGCATGGAGATTCTTGACATCGCCGGTCTTCCAGAATTTTACCAGATCACCGGCCAGCTCGTCGACCACCTCCAGATCTTTTAGAGTCTGATTTAAAAAAGCGTTTTGGTCTTGTTTATCCATTTTACCGAACAAATTTAACTGATACGTAACCGATTCCAGCGAGCCGATCTCTTTTCCATCATCTGTTGCCTTATTAAAAAAGTGGACATCAACACCATAACTGGGGTTGAAGCCCAACTTCTGAAGTTCTACGGTTGTCAATGTCAACGCCATAAACCAGGGTTTGAAACGCGAGAACTGTTCTAGCGGCAAACCGAGTTCGGCCATCTTCTTCTCGAGCGATTGTCGGGTGCCTCCATCAAGATTCTGAAGCATGTTTTGCCCTTCGGGATACAAGCCGAGTTCCAGCATTATAGCCTGTATCGCCGGTTCCTGCATGGCTGCGATGTCGGTTTCAAACACAATCTTCTGGCTGTCGTTATAGGCGCTTTCGATCGCAGCTGATAAAGGATAGGCGTCTTGCTTGAGAAGATGAAGCGAACCTAATAAATAAAATTTATTCGACTGGGTTTGAATGGACCACAGACAGCTTTTGGAGCTCTGCTGAACAGCAGGTGATTTTGCATATAACCAGAGTTCCGAAATAAAGAAAAAGGTCAGCAGGGAAAAAATAAGCAGAATGTCGCTTGATCTAAGCTTAAAAAAAGGTCGCTTTACCATGACGATTCCTTTCCAAAAAGGATTATTTAATCACAAAAGGACGAAATTTCCAGCCGGGGCGGAGCCGGCTCACAATTCTTTAGTTTTTCCAAAAGAGTTTTATTCCCATTGTTGGAGGATGGTGTTGACAACTTTCCCATCAGCCTGCTTACCGAAGTGCTTCATGATAGCGCCCATTGCCTGCATTTTGTTTTTATATTCAGAAAAATCAATGTGTTCCTTAATCCAGGCAATGATATCTTCGCGGGTAGCCATCTTGGGCAAATAAGATTCAAGAATGTTGAGGTATTCTGAGAATTCTTCTTTTTTCGCCTCCAGCACGATACGTTCGGATTTTGCCAAACCCTGCATGATTCCGATGATGTCATCGTTGCTGATCTCTTCGCTCTTTTTGGGCCGTGTTGTTTTTTTCCCGCTTTTCAGGGTGATGGGGACTGTCAGCCTGGGAAACTCGGCCATTATTTGTCGAATGGTACTTCTGGCCTGTATGTCTTTATTCAGCATGGAGTGTTTAAGATCCGCTTTCAGTTTATCTATCAAGGCTGTCGGCATGTCTTGATTCCATCCGTATTTTTCGGCTTTGGTCTCACTCATCTGTTTCTCCTCTTTAGCTCTATTGAGATTAGAAGCTATCTCAAAAATGCATATATGCGTTTTTTAGTCGATAAATTTCGGGGGCATTGGCGGATCGGTTTTAATCGCCTTGCCGGGCAAAATGAGGACCGTCGAAGTGCCGTGGGTCAGAACCTTACCGGTTTCATCGGTAACCTCGGCCTCAGCGTACCCAAGCGTACCACCGACTTTAATCTGGCGACCCCTGGCAATTAATTTCCCGGATGTGGCCGGCTCGAGGAAGTTTAATTTTAAATCAACGGTAATCAGGCCTGCACTCGGGTCTTCGATTCCAAAGTAAACCGACCAAAATGCGGCTGCATCGATGATCGATGCAAACACACCGCCATGCACCATTCCGTAAGGCTGTAAATGTTTTTTAGCCAGATTGATTTCAAGAACAGAATAACCGATTCCCATATCCTGCAGTTTTATGGAAAGCAATTCGAAATACGGACAGTGGTTTACGATTTCATTAATTCGTTTTATGTATTCGGGATTGGGTTTTTTCATAATCACTTAATTCGCTCATAAATATAAAAAGTATACGGCTCGACGCCTTCAATGGCCTCGGATTCTTTAACTCGAAAATCAGCTGATAAAATCTCAGGAAAATAGGTGTCGCCCTGTATTTCTCTGGGAATCACCGTTAAATAGAGACGATCCGCTATTGGAAGTGCCTCATGATACAATTGCCCACCGCCGCAAATAAACGCTTCATCTTCATCTTTCGAACAGCAATTTAAAGCGCTCGATAGATCATGAGCGACAATGCACCCCTCAGCCCGGTATTCCTTTTGCCGGGTAACAATGATATTGGTTCTGTCGGGGAGCGGCTGTCCGAGGGATTCATATGTTTTTCTTCCCATGATTACCGCATGGCCAATAGTGATCTTTTTAAACAGCTTCTGTTCCCCGGGGATTTTCCATGGAATCTCCCCTTGTTTCCCGATGACACGATTTTCTGCCATGGCCGCAATTAAAGAAATCCGCATTATCCTGTACTCCTTCTTAACATTCTCAAAACGCTCGTCTTCCAGAATAATAAATCGTGCCTTAACCCCACTTTAAGTTTAGCCGGTTAGCCGTTTGAGCCCGCAAAAAAGAAAATGTCTGATCTTATAATCACCGGTCAACGGGCAAACGGGCTCAACGGGACAACCGGCTCAACCTATATTATTCACGCAAATCCAATTCAAAATAGGTTGGATTATCAAGGGGATTATATCGATAAGATTTTATGGATCGAAAACCCAGCGAAAGATAAAGTGACTTCGCTTCTGTCATAGTTTCGATAGTGTCAAGACGCATGCGCTCATAGCCAAGCATGCGCGCCTCAGCAATGACGCCTCGCGCCAGGGCTCTCCCGATTTTTTGGCCTCGAAAACCCGGGATCACATAAAGACGCTTCATTTCGCAGATTCTATTTTCCAGAGAACGCAGTGCCACGCATCCGACGTATTCTTCCGCCCTTGCGGCCAGAAGAATACAACCCTGCGGCGGCGAGTAGTCTCCAGGAAGGGTCGCCAGTTCTCGACTGAAGTCCTGGAACTCAAGGTCAAAACCAAGGGAATCCGCATATTGCTGGAAAAGCTTGCGCACCCACTCATAATGATCCGGCGTTCGTGCGTGGATGATTTGGGTCATCGTATGCTTGTTGTTGGTACTCAAAATCCTCTTTAGGGTCTGATGGCGATTTTCACGCAAACTCAAAATGCTCACCTAAGCAAGTGAGCTAAAGTTACAAGTGATCTAAAGTTAAGGAATCCTGCCCGTCGAGAGCCTCTGGGTCGAACGACCATTTTAATAAAAGATGGAGCGCCACGCGGCGCAAGCGCCTGCGCTGCGCGAGCGACACCAAAACCCTGGCCCAGACCTTGATAACAGATTTAATGGGTTGCTCGAAATCCTGCACCGTTAACTGAAGTAATCACATGATAGTATTTTATAGCGCGAGGGCGGGCTTTAGGCACTTTAGCTCACTTTAGTCACTCCTTTGTTAGACCCTCAAACGTAATTTTTGGCTTTGGATCTGCTTCTAACCGGAAAGAACCCTAAACAAATTCAAATAATCCTCTTCCGTCATGGGACGCGGGTTATCGATATTGCTTCCATTTTTAAAAGAATTAAGCGCCAGTTCTTCAAAGTCCTTTTCTTGAACACCCAGGGAGCCAAACTCAGGCAGATGAACATCGGAGGCCAATTTTTGTACGGCCTTGACCGCCTGGCGGGCACCCTCTTCAACGTTCTCGTAAGACAGCCCCATTGCAGCGGCGATACGAGCATATCTATCCTTGCAGTAATCCAGATTATATTCCATTACCGCCGGCAAAACAACGGCATTGCAAACCCCATGGGCCGCGTCGTATTTTCCTCCAAGCGCTTCAGCCACACAATGGACTGCGGCAACATCGGAGTGGCTGAAAGCAATCCCCGCCAACACGCTGCCCAGCAGCATCCCCGCCCTTGCTTCAAGATTGCTGCCGTCAGATACAGCAGCTCTCAGATAGGCTGTAATCAATTCGATCGCATAAAGGGCGGCTGAATCCGCAATGGGTTCTGCAGCATTGGCAGTAAACCCCTCTATGGCATGTGTCAGAGCATCCATTCCGGTTGCCGCCGTTAAGCCCGGCGGCATCGTCAATGTCATCTCAGGGTCCACCAACGCCACCTTTGGCGCAATCTTCGAGTCTTTAATACTAAATTTATATTTTTCCTTAGAGTCGGTAATCACTGAGCTAAAGGTTACTTCACTGCCGGTCCCGGCCGTGGTCGGGATGGCGATCAGCGGCAGTACATCACCACCAATTTTATCCGGCCCCACATAGTCGCGGGCTGCACCTCCCTGGCGCGCCACTACCGCAATCGCCTTAGCACAGTCAATCGGGCTGCCGCCGCCAACAGTCACCAGGCAATCCGGATTAAGCCGCTTCGCCATTTCAGCGCCTTCTTGAACGTTGTAATCCTTTGGATTGGGTTCTACATTATCAAAAATGTTGTGTGCCAATTTGTTGGCATCCAATAGATTCGAAATACGCTCCAGCAGCCCGGAATTTCTTATGCCTTTATCGGTAACCACGAGTAGGCTTTCGGCATTTAACGCTTTGATGATTTCAGCCAACCGTTCCACGGCGCCGATGCCGTATTCTATTTTGGTGGGTAGCTCAAAACTGAAACTGTTGAGAAGATTCATCACCATGATTCCTTTCAAGCTATTTTTCATTCACTACATATATAAAAACAACCCAAGACTTAAGAAAAAGCATACAAGGTTTCTGGTGTCTTTCAGGAACCAGGTGTCAGTGTTCAGGTGTCAGCAAACAGATGACAGAGGACAGAAAACAGAAGTCAGATAGGACAGCTTCACTCTCCAGTTTTTACCATCTGCTTCTGTCATCTGCCCTCTGGCCTTTGAAACCTGACACCTGACACCTGAAACCTATAAATTCCTGAAACCTGAAACCTAATACTAGGTGGTTGTGAGTTTCTCCAGTTGTTTCTCCAGCGGCTCTACTTCCTTTTCGCGGCCGAAATTCTCTAATCGCTTTTTAAGGCGCTCAAGTTCTTCTTTAATCATGGGAACAATTTCATTCTGGATTTTATCACGGGTCGCTTTCCCTGCTTTTTCCATCTCCCGGCCCAATTCTTCTAAATCTTTCTGCAACTGTTTAACTTCATCGCTTTCAGGCAGTTTGCTCAGATCTTCGAAAAATTGCTGCAGTTGTTTTCCAAGTTTACCGGCCTGTTTGTCAAAATCTTCCAGCATCTTCTGATACGCGGCAGAGGGTCGCGTGGAGCCTTCAACCATTGATCCATCTGCTAAAGGAGTGCCGCCTTTGCGAAGCTGCAGTATCTCAACGGCTTTTTTCCCCGCGGCCTGGGGATCATTAATAATGTAAAACCGTGAGGCTTCAGTAGCGGCATTGGCAAAGTCTTCTTTTATTATTAGATCCACCCGATAATGACCTTCTTTGGAGTAAAATACACGTGTCACCTGGCCGACATGATTGGATTCGAAAATCACCCGATTGTCAGCTTGTAGACCCTGGATTCGGTCAAAGCGAATTTTTAGATTCAGCCCCGTTTCCTCACATGCAAATAAAAGAAAAATGGTTATTATAAAAGCGATATGTATCTTTTTCACCTTAGCCTCCTCAAAATAGAAAATTGAAAGCTACCTTCGCAAAAAAGCTGTTTCAGAACCTCATTTCATGCGGGGATTAATGAAGCTCCCCGCCGCAAGCGGCGGGGTATCAAAGCGGAATTGCGCCGTAGCCTAACCCGCCTTCGCTCTAACGAGCTTCGGCGCGGTTCGCCTTGCCTTTCATCCCTGCAGTCCCGCTGCAAGCGGGACAGGGTATTCAGGCGAAGGCGAATAAACCGCATCTATGGATTTTTCTTTCCTTCAATTGCATTTACCGGTAGAGTTAGCTTATAGGCCAAAATTATATATATCGCAACCGCAAGGATTGCGCCGCTTGATTGTGGATCAGCTTTAGGAGAAATTTGGGTGCAGGAATCGCAGAACACCGCCCGGGATGAAAAATCCCCTGATGGCAGCAGAGAAAAAACCATACGCAAAGTGACCTGGATAGGACTTTTGTTAAATTTGCTAATTGCAGGGATCAAGTTTGCAACCGGAATATTCGGAAGGAGTCAGGCTTTAGTTGCAGATTCCGTCCACAGTCTGACCGATTCAACAACCGATCTGGCGGTTATTGCCGGATCCCATTTCTGGTCGCGTCCACCAGATGAAGATCACCCATATGGTCATCAGCGATTAGAAACCCTGGTTACGGTTTTTATCGGTGTGATGCTGGCAGCAGCCGGTATCGGCGTTGGCTGGAAGGCCATTTCAACGCTACACGTTGCGCATTCCGCACCGCCAAAGCTGATTGCAGCTTTAGTCGCCTTGATTTCCATTATCGGCAAAGAAATCATGTATCGCTGGACTGCTTATATTGGAAGGCGCATTAGAAGCCCCGTTCTGGCAGCCAACGCCTGGCATCACCGGACCGATGCAATCAGCTCCCTGCCGGTCCTGATTGCGATCAGCGGCGCAATGGTTTTCCCATCATGGTCCTTTTTAGATCGGGTTGGGGCGGTGATTGTTTCAATCTTTATTGTGCATGCCTCAATAAAAATACTCTGGCCCGCATTCAGTGAGCTGATCGACGCCGGAGCACCGACCGAGATACGAAAAAGGATTCGAACCCGTGCGCTTAAAAACGAAGGTGTTCTGCAGGTTCATGATATCAGAACCCGGTACATCAGCTCCAGCATTCAGGTTGATTTACACATCGTTGTTGAAGGCTCCATAACCGTACGAGAGGGGCATGATATTGCCGATGATGTAAAGAATCGCATCATCAATGAAATCCAGGAGGTTTTGGATGTCATTGTTCACGTCGATCCACCCGAAAAAGCCGTCAGGGAAGAGGACTTGAAATAGCGGATTGCACATTACCGTAACCATCAACTAAAACGTGATGCTGTAAGTCAAGGTCGCGCCCTTTTAGTTGAGCGCTATAAAGTTTATGTTGAAAATAGCCTAATATCGTAATATTATTAACATAATATATTTTTTAATCTGTCGATCGCCCTTGCGAAAACTAACTGAAATCACTGCGACAATTTGAAATGCCTGTTTTTGAATATACGGCCCTGGATGCCAAAGGAAAGACCACCTCCGGAATTATTGATGCCGACGGTGCTGCCGCTGCCCGCCAGAAATTGCGCACAACCGGTATCTTCCCGGTGTCTATCAAGGAATCGCAAGAGGCTCCGGAAAAAAAGACGACTCGCATCGTCGACCTGTCGCGCTATTTTACCCGCGTCAAGCCTGCCGAAATTGCGATGATGACCCGGCAACTGGCAACATTGATCACGGCCGGTTTCCCTCTGGTCTCAGCACTCGATGCGTTGCTGCCCCAAACCAACTCTCACCGATTGAAAACCATCTTAGCCCAGGTTAAAGATGCAATTGTCGAGGGCCAAAGTTTTGCCCAGGCATTATCGCAAAATCCGGGGATTTTCACGCCCCTGTATATTAATATGGTCCGCGCCGGGGAGACTTCCGGCACGCTTGAAATTGTTCTCGAGCGCCTGGCGGATATTGCCGAAAAACAGCAGGATTTAAACAATCGAATTCAGACCGCCCTGGCATATCCCGTGTTTATGTGCATAATCGGGACCCTGGTATTGTTTGTGCTGTTGACTTACATTGTTCCCAGTATCACCGCCATTTTTATGGACATGAACCAGGTCCTGCCGACACCGACACGATTGCTCATTTTTTTAAGTGAATTTTTTAAATCATTCTGGTGGGTTATCCTTATTGTCCTTATCGCTGTCGGCATCGCTCTGCATCGCGCAAAAAAAACCGAGAACGGGCGTTATGTTTACGATAAAACGGTTCTTTCTTTACCTGTTCTTGGAGTTTTAGTTAGGAAGCTGGCAGTCGCCCGTTTTACCAGGACGCTGGGTTCTCTGCTGGAAAACGGAGTTTCCATGCTAATTGCCCTTGATATTGTCAAAAATATCGCCGGAAATGTACTGATTTCGAATTCAGTTGAAACAGCGGCTCAGGATGTCAGCAAGGGACAGGCGTTATGGGCGGCTTTGAACGAAGGCAAGGTATTTCCGCAATTGTCCATTCAAATGATCCAGGTGGGAGAACAAAGCGGCGAATTGGAGGGTATGCTCAATAAGATTGCGGACGTTTTTGAAAAAGAAGTGGAAAACAGCATTCTGCGGCTGACCTCGTATCTGGAACCGGTCATGATACTGGTAATGGGCTGTATTGTTGGGTTTATCGTACTTTCGATCTGTCTTCCGATTTTCGAAATGAACCAGCTGATCCGATAATAGTTTTGAAATATTCTGACATGCATGAGAAGGGAAATAGCTAAATGGTGCATAAAGAAAAAAATGACAACCGGGGATTCACCTTGATTGAGTTGATGGTTGTGGTCATCATACTCGGCATTCTGGCGCTTTACATCGGCCCCAAAATAATGGGAGAGCCGGAAAGGGCAAAACGCGTAAAGGCCAAAATGGATATCGCTACATTTGAGACGGCTTTAAAAATGTACAAGCTTGACAATGGCGTGTACCCGTCAACTGAACAGGGGCTTGCGGCGTTGATTGAAAAACCCGAAACCGGCGTAATACCGAAAAGATGGCGCGAAGGCGGGTATCTTGAAAAACACAAGATCTTAAAAGATCCCTGGAGAAATGACTTTGTATATATTTCGCCGGGCGTGCATAGCGATTTTGATTTGATTTCATATGGTACAGATGGTGTGCCCGGCGGCGAAGGCGAGAATAATAAAGACATTAACAATTGGGATATCGAGTAGTTTGCCGTCAGAAGCGGCCCTTTTGCGCAATCTCTGTGTCAATCTGCAGAAGTGTATTGTGCGGCGTACTAAAAGTACGCCTCCGCCCAATTCTTTGATTTCCTTGACCTTGCACAAAATGACTCGCCTCTGCCAGCAAACTCAATTTCAATTTACACATCAAAAAAATCACTAATTTAAAAACGAAAACTCAATTTTTTAACAATGGTAATATTTAAAATCCACAACCACTCAGTGGTCAGCAACGGACAACGGGCAACGAACTACAGACAATGCTGTGGTTTTACCCTGCTGGAGCTGTTGGTGGTCATATCATTGATGAGCATCATGCTCGTATTGACCGTTCCCCGTTTCCATAACACCTTATTTTTGGACGAGACAAAAACAGCTTCCCGATGGCTTATCGGCAAGGTTCGGGCATTAAAAGAAGCGGCTATCAGTGATCAGAAGCAACACACACTGCATATCGATCTGGATACGGAGCGGTTTTGGGAAACCGATGAATCCATGTCGACTGAAGCTCTTGAAAGCGCAGCCTTGAATGCCGATCCCCTTCCGGACGGTCTAAAAATCGCCGATATTGAGTACCCGATTCGCGGCAAAATAAATTCAGGTCAAACCGATATCACGTTTTATAAAAATGGCTATTCGGATAAAGCCTTAATTCATCTTCAAGATGATGAGGAATATGTGTCTTTTTTAATTGAGCCGTTTCTCTCAGAGATAACCAGATATGAAACATACGCCAGTTTTGAGAACTGAGTCGCCAGTCTAAATTAACAATCTAAAAACCGATATCATCCTTCTAACGACTTTCGAATTTGCCCGGAATCTCAAACGCAAAAAATTCCCTTTATTTAAAAAAACACTGTATATTTGGTGTTAAATTTTGTATAATATTAAAAATTGAAAATGTATAAAAAAGTGCACATTTGATGGTGAATTCAAACCACCAATATCGCAAAGCCCGGCCCGGGTCTCAAAGAATATCATTCGGTTTCACGCTGCTGGAAGTCATGATCGCCCTGGCCGTTATGGCAATCGTATTGGTCAGCGTATATCGAATGCATTCCCAGAGCTTGACAATGAACACGGCTGCCCGATTCTATACCCAGGCTCCCATCCTGGCTCAGGGCAAAATTGCTGAGCTGGAAGCCCTTTCCTCAGGCGCATTTCCGGAGAATTCAGGCGATTTCGGAGAACAATTCCCCGGCTATAGCTGGAAGACGTCGGTAGCAGATATAACTTCTGAGATCCTGGGTGAGGTGGTCGAGGATCTAAAACGAGTCGACATCACCGTATCGCTTAATGAAAATCAATTTGTCTACAGCCTGAGAACATATAGATTCCAAAAATAGTAGGCAAAAGCCGGGGAACAAAGGACAGATGTCAGAAGGCAGAGGTCAGATGTCAGAGGTCAGAAAACAGAGGTCACAACAAAAGCGATTTTCAATTCGGAACATGCATAGCGAAAGCCAGATTTGGAATTCTTTCCAAGCTGCCGGCAGCCAGCCTGCGACGAGCTACTTTCGGCCTGAGCTCAAGTCGAAGGCAGTCGAGTCGAAAAAAGAAACCAGCTGCCAGCGGACAGCTGCCGGTTTCACCCTGATGGAGGTCCTGGTGGCAATCGCGATACTGGCAATTGTGGTGACGACTATTCTGGCATCGTTTAATGCCGTGTTTTCAACGACAGAAGTTTTAGACGAAAGCGCGGATATATACGAAATGGCCAAAAACTGCATGAAACGCATGATGCTTGACATCGAATCGATCCACATTGAACAGCGGCCGATATACAAGCCGCCGGAGTTTGATCAACCGCCGGATCCGTACCGCCTCATTGCAACCACCAAAGATATCGGTGGCACGGGATTTGCACAAATTAGATTTGCCAGCAGAGCCCACGTACGCTTGGAAAAAAGCCCCAGAGCAGGAATTGCGGAAATCGTATATTACGTTCAAGCAAAAGAAGAGGGGCTTCCGGTGCTAAAACGTGCGGATAACCTTTACCCGTATCCAGAATTCGAAGAAAGAGGCCGCGATCCGGTATTGTCTAAGTATGTCAAATCCTTGGCGTTTAAGTTTTATGACAAGGAGGGTCTTGAATTTGATGTCTGGGATTCGGATTCGGATGAATTCGGCTATGCAACACCGACGGCCATTGCCGTTAAACTGGAATTAGCCGGCAAAACGACATCGCACACCTTTGAAACCATGGTGTCTTTGCCCATATCCAGAGAGAAAGCCGAGTAGGAAATGTTAAGGATGGCTAGAAGTGGTTTCAAAACGATCGGCAACAACAGGGGCATTGCGCTATTGCTGGTAATTTCGGTAACGACCATCCTTATCGCTACGGCTCTGGAATATAATCGCCGGGCACGTTTTGCGGTTCTTTCGACAGCCGCTGCACGGGATCGTCTGACACTATCGCATATGGCATCTTCCGGCATCCATGCCGCCATGGCTGTGCTGGCAAAGGATCGGGCGCAATCGAATATCGATTCTTTGCAGGAAGACTGGGCAAATTCAGATAAAATTACTGAATTGCTCGATGAAATTCCGTTTGAAGACGGCAAGCTTGCCATTACCATTTCAGATGAAATGGGCCGGCTTCAGGTGAATGCCCTGGTCACCTATCCTGAAAGTCGGAATTTCAATGAATCCCAGCGTCTTATCTGGGAGCGTTTTTTAAACTATTTCAAAACTGAAGAAGAAACACCGGAAGATAGCCAGCCGACGGCGATTATCAATTCACTGAAAGACTGGCTGGACTCCGGCGACGATGAAGCTATTACCGGGTTAAGCGGTGCCGAATCGAGCTATTATCAGGATTTGAGCCCGTCATATGACAGTCGCAACGGCCCGATATCCGACATCAACGATCTGCTGCTTGTCAAGGGCATCACTCCGGAATTATTTTCTGGCGGCAACGAAAAACCGGGGATCGCGGACTCTTTAACCGTATACGGTATGACACCGGGAGCCGGTACTTCGTTCACATTTCCCGGAAAGATAAACATAAACACCGCTGAACTTCCGGTGCTGGTCGCCATGCTGCCGTCCGAAAACGAGGACCTGGCCCAGGCCTTTTTCGAATTGCGCCAGGACGCCGCCACGGAGAAAGATGCCCCTGACTTATCAGGCACGACGCGGTATAAAGACATCGCAGGATTAAGTGGGCTGAATCTGGATACAAAACTGATCACCACCGCAAGTGACTTTTTTAGGATTGCATCAGAGGCACAGCTGAACAATTCTGTGTTGACCGTCACGGCGGTGGTCCAGCGCAAAAAGAATGCAAAAACCGGCAAATGGGGTTGTAAAATCTTAAGCTGGGAAACCGAGTAGAGAAATCCAGAACCAACGTAAATTGACATAAAATTAATCACGAAAACACGAAATAGGGTTAGCGTAAGAAATAAAAGCGTCATGAGCAGAAAAGTCCTTGGCATTGATATCCGAAATCACTCCCTGACCGCAGTGCTTTTAAACAGCAGCCTGCGCGAATACCGGGTGGATGATTATATTCATCTGCCCTTTTCCGATCCCGATGACCCGGAAAAGGGCCTGTCGGCCGCTTTGGAAACCCTTACAGAAAATATGGACTTATCCGGCAGTGACTATGTCGTTTCCATCCCCGCGGGTCACTTTACCTTCCGCAACTTGCAAGTGCCCTTCAACAACTCTAAAAAAATCAGAATGGTTCTCCCATTTGAACTTGAACCGACATTGCCCTATGCGGCTGAAGACCTGGTTATTGATTTCCACACCTTAAATGGGCCGGCTGCCGGCGATCAGACCGAACTCGTTGCCGCCGCTATTGAAAAAAAGCAACTGGCGCCCTACATTGAAGCCCTGGCATCGATTAAAATCGACCCGGAAAGGCTCACGCTCAGTGGTTTACCCACCGCCCTGTGTCTGGCCAATCAGGCAGACCTGGAGGAAGACCAGCTTTTTATCGAAATTGATGAAGCCCACGGCACCCTTTTTGTGCTCGCCGGCGATCGTTTGCAGTTGATACGATCGTTTCCATTGCCGACCGCAAGTCCTTCCAGAGCCAAGCTGCTCTGTGCTCAAATCCAGCAAACGCTGGCGGCCTTCCAGGAATCGGCAGGGTTGAATTTTGAGCCCCTTGAGGTGGTTGTCAGTGGAATAGGGCTGGATGAGACCCATATGGCTGCGGAAATCACCGGGGCACTGGATATACCGGTAAAAGCTGCCTCGATTGCAGATCGCCTGGACATCCCGCTGGAAAGTTACACGGGAAGCCCGTGGATTCCGGTTCAAATGGACAACGCTCTGGCTTTAGCGTTGATGGAGGTCGAGGGCTTCGATAGTCTTAATTTCCACAAAGGCCAGTTTGCAGCCCAAAAATTTTTATCAAAGCACAAAAGCCCCCTGATAAAAACCGGCATACTGGCAGCAGCCGTATTGGCGTTGATGTTTTTTAACATCCTGATGGAAACCTATACCGTAAACAAACAGGTCCGTCGTATCAACAGCCAGATGACTCAAATCTTTAAGACGACATTTCCGGAAGTCAAAACGATCCGTTATCCGTACCCTGAGATGCAGGCCAAAATGCTGGAAGCCAAAAAAAATGCGGTATTTCAGGCCGAAACCGGTCCCCATATTCGCAGTATTGATATTTTAAACAGCATCAGCGAAAAAATTCCGGAAAGCATCACGCTCAACCTTACCCGATTGGTCATTCAGCCGGAAAATATTTTAATCTCAGGTACGACGGATACATTCAACTCTGTGGACGATATTAAAAGTCGTCTGGAACAGATTCAGCATTTCGAAAAGGTCACCATCAGCTCGGCCAACATGGATCGCTCGGGAAATGAAGTTCGATTCATGTTAAAGGTGGAATTATAAAAAGCCAGCAAATACGCTTCGTATGGAATTCATCAAAAAATACCTGAATCTAAAAAAGCTCAACCGGCGCGAAAAGTATATTATATACGGAGCCGGCTGTCTTTTAGGATTACTGATCATCGTTCAGTTTGGGGTCACGCCCTTTTTTGAAAATAGAAAGCAGACCCAACGAAGTCTGCAGACCAAAAAAGTAGAGCTTGAAGAAATGCGACGCCTGCAGGCGGAATATGATGCTCTCAAAGAAAAATTACAGGTGTCAAAAGTCCGCTTCAGCAAAAGAGATAAAGGCTTTACCCTATTTTCGTTTCTGGATCAGCTGGCCGGCCAGGCCGGAATCAAGGACCGTATCAGTTATATGAAGCCGTCAAAAACGGTCCAAAAAAACAGCAACTATAAGATTTCACGGGTTGAAATGAAATTGGATGCTATCACTTTGGAGCAGCTGACCACATACCTGTATGGTGTTGAAACATCAAAAAACATGGTCATGGTGAAGAAAGTTTCGATCTCAAAAAAAGAAAAAAAACAGGGCTTCATTAATGTCGTGTTACAGGTTGAAACCGTTGAGGC
>JAUVTR010000124.1 GCA_030601425.1 Desulfobacterales bacterium | reverse complement strand
ACCACAAAAACCACTACCTTCTGAAGGGGGTATTTATATGTTCAACCCCAAAAAAGATGACATTGACCTTGAGACTTCGGTTGAAATCGCTGATGGTATCTATTGGATCGGCTTTTTCGATGAGCAGGCAGGTTTGCATTGTAATCCCTATCTTATCATCGATAATGATGAGGCGATGGTAATCGACGGTGGCAGCCGCCCGGATTTTGCTACCGTTATGATGAAAATATTGCAAACCGGAATTGCACCCAACCAGATAACCGCTCTTCTTTACCAGCACTATGATCCTGACCTTTGCGGCAGTATTCCCAATTTTGAAGATATCATAAAAAGAAATGACTTAAGAATTATATCCGATTCAGCAAATCTAATGTTCATCCGCCATTACTCCGTTGCCACCCAATTGCTTCCTATCAGCAAAATAAATTATCAGTTTAGGTTTTCTTCCGGCCGCACCCTGCAGTTTGTCAAAACCCCTTACGCCCACTCAGGGGGCAGCATCGTTACCTTTGATGAAAAAAGCGGGATCCTCTTCACCAGCGATCTCTTCGGAAGCCTGGGCCTCGAATGGGAACTATTTTTAAAATTGCGGCCGGAATGCATGGACTGCGTTAATCTTAAACAGTGCCCGCAGAAAAGAACCAACTGCCCGATCAATGATATCCTAAATTTCCATAAAACCGTTATGCCATCTGGCAAAGCCTTGAGATACTCGCTTGAGCAGATTTTAGACATTCCCTTTACGACGATCGCGCCGCAGCATGGCAGTATTATCAACGACAAAGAGATCATGCGATATGTGTTCGAGCTGCTGTCAACTATAGAAGAGGTGGGCATAGACGGAATTGTTGAAGACGATTACGTTTTTAATTCAGACCATCTCCGAGAGCGGTTTAAATAAGATGAAATTTGAAGATTCCTTAAAAGATAAAATCAGAGAACTGGATGTCAAAAATCCTCAATATGCTATGCTGCTAAAGCAAGCGCTGGAATACTGGGCTTCTTTAAAAGACAACGGTATCAATAATCAACTCCTGCAGGATTTAGTCTTCAAGTATTCGGCCGCCGAAAAAAAATTGAAACAGCTTAATCAGGAGCTGCTTGATAAACAAAAACGACTGGATGACGACCTTGCAGCAGCAGCCGAAATTCAGAAAAGCCTTTTACCTCAAACCATCGATTCAGCCGAGAACCTGGAGGTTGCCTGGGAATTTGAGCCCTGTGAGCATATGGGAGGCGACATATTCAATATGTTTCAGCTGGATGATGACCATTGGGGAATTTATATGCTCGATGTCAGCGGTCATGGGGTTCAAGCTGCGATGGTGACGGTTTCTGTTTCGCAGTTTTTACAGCCAAATTCAGGCCATCTTTTCAGCAGAAAATCGGGGAAATCAACACCGACCTATGAATTAAGAACCCCGGCTGACGTGCTTGCTGCACTTGATATCGAGTTTCCGTTTGAGCGTTTTAATAACTTTTTCACCATCACTTACATGATCATCAACACCAAAACCGGAGATCTAACATACAGCAACGCCGGGCACCCGCATTCCATTATGTTGCGCCAGGATGGAAAAATGGAATTATTACAAAAGGGCGGTCCTGCCATAGGGATCGGCGACTTCCATCTTTTAAGCGGGCAGGAGATTCGATACCAGGAAGGGCATCTGCAAATTAATCCCGGCGATAAACTGTTTATCTATACCGACGGAATCGTTGAATATCAAAATCCTGATGGCCAATTTTACGGCAGCGATCGGTTTTATGAAACCTTAAATTCGCTGCAGGGCGAATCGGTTGCGCACATCGTTGCCCAGTCTATTAAATCTTTGATGGATTTTGGCAACCCGGCCAAACCCCTCGATGATATCACGCTGTTAGGGTTGGAGCTAAAAAATAAGGGTTGATAGGCTAGAGTCTCATTTCGGCGGATTGGCCCGCTGTGCAAATTACTTTTATTTGCCTATATTTTGAATTTTTTTCCTTGCCATTTAGTCTTGACTATGCAAATAGTTACCAAAATTTTTTCTTCTCTTAAAAAAGCTTCTAAATTAGACTCTTTTGTTTATCTATGATTGGCCAGGCAGCGTGGCAAAATAAAATCCATCAATATAAGCGGCTTTTATAATCCGTGGCTTGCAGTTTAGGGAGGGGTACCCGACTAAAGATAATTTAATGAAATTATTAAAAGGAGGAGCAAGAGATGAAAATTCGAAAGATACTAATTGAGTTTTTGATGCTGCTGGCGGCGGTATGTCTAATGGCGCCTGCGGCGCAGGCTGCAGATGTCTCTGTCGGTGGCGGTATCGGAATAGCGCCCGATTATGAGGGGTCATCAGACTACCAAGCGGTTCCAGTTCCGTTTGCCGATATCAAATTTGGTAACGGGATGTATGTGAAATTGTTAGGGTTGAATCTGAGAGCCAACCTGATTCCCAGCGACATGTGGAGACTTGGGCCCATGTACAATTATCGGCCGGAGCGAGATAATGTGGACAACAACGCCGTGGATGATATGAAAAAAGTGAGCGATGCCAATGAGTTGGGTATCTTTGGGGGTTTTGAGTACAATAACTGGTTTGTCTTTTTAGAATTTTTGGGCGATACGGGCAATGCCTATGAAGGGTGGTATTCCAGGCTGAAAGGCGGCTACAATTGGAGGATAGACAACAGCTGGGCCCTTTCAATTGGCGCCTTCACTACCTATGCCGATGATGACTACATGCAGACCTACTTTGGGGTCAGTGGCAGGGATTCGGCGCGAAGCGGATTGAACCGGTACAATGCCGATTCAGGTATCAAAGATGTCGGTATTAATCTGGCAGTGAACTGGATAATTACGCAAAGTTGGAGCGCCAAGGGTATCACCAGCTATACCCAGTTGGTGGGCGATGCGGATGATGGCAGCCCGGTGGTGGACGAAGGGTCTGAAGGTCAGTTTTTTGGCGCCGCGCTGGTCGTATACAATTTTTAACAGGCGCGCGTTAATTCAAATGGATGGACGGCGGCAACTTTTCGAACAGTTGCTGCAGCTTAGATAAAACCAAAAAAAATACGGGGCTTCCGTTCTACAGAAGCCCCGTATTTTTTAAAGAGATTACATACCTCTGAAAATCATCTCTATCTAAAATTTTAATTCCAAATCCGCATTCCGCAATCCGAAATCCGAAATCCGTCACGTTTACTCAATTGGCTTCGATTTAGCCATCCATGACTCCGCTTTGCGCTCACTGATCCGTTCGATCTCAAATCCAAATTGTGACGAATCGGTCTTGATCGCAAAATAATGCTTACGTCCGCGTTCCAATGCTGCGCTAATGCTTTCATCAGGTATACCGATGGTGCGAACGCCGGGGTCTGTATAAAAAGTCACATATTGCCCGGCCTTTAGCCGGGCGATCACTTCACCATCCAAAACCACCTTCATCGAAAATCCAAATCCGAACATGCGTGTTTCGCGAATGACGGTGACTTCGGCCATGTCCGCAGAGTATCCCTGGGACGGGAAGTATTCTGTTTTGCCACTGGTACAGGATACAAGAATAATCACCAGCGTTATCAAAAGTAAATATCTTCGCATATTCTCCTTTACAAATCGATAATCCAAAATCTAAAATCTAAATTCGACTCGACTGCCTTCGACAAGCTCAGGCCCCGAGCATGCCGAGGGGAGCTCGTCGCAGGCCAACATCCTGAAACCCTACTGTCCGGATCTTTTTTCTTCGAGGGTTTTGAGTGCCTCAGCAATGTTGCGACTGAGCTTTGCCACCAGACGGCTCTGGGCCGCAACCATCTCGGCGATCGTATCTCCTTTGGTGGGTTCATTTAAAACCGACTGCTGCTTCAGGAGCATGGTTTCGCCGTTATCACCTAAAATCGCCCAGCGGGCCCTCAGCACAACCTCATCTTCGGGATCGCCGTCAAATCGGCTGACGTCGATTATAACCTGATAGGCAACCGGTATTGATGTGGCCGGAGGAAATTTGATGACGCTTCCGCTGGAAAGCAGAACGGCAAGATTGTCGATTACAGCCCGGATGAAATTTTCATGCAACGGCTCTGCCCAGCGGTCTAAATCTGCAATCCGGATTTCGTTGTCGCTGTGTCGAATTACTATTTGGGGTCGGTCCAGTACTTGCGACAGGGTTAACGGACCGATGACAACTATGGCTTCTTTTAAATCGGTAACCGACTGAGTTTCGTTTTCGGCGGTGTTCAACGAGTTTAAAACGTAATATTTGGTGGCAGGTGCTTGGCTCCCGCCACCCAAGCAGCCACTGAGAGCCAGCATAAAGGTCAACAGAACTGCACTTGCGAATTTAAAAAAATTTAGATGCATCACTGTCCTCCAGTTTTGGTCACCCTTCCGCGAAGGATGGCATCCGGGTGCTGTTCAATAAAATCGGCTAAAACCCGAACAGAGCGAGCGGCAGCCGCAATTTCCTTGAGGGCTGTGGAAATATCATAACGGAGTTGGGTGCCTTCTTCCGCAATATTTTCAATGCTTTTAAGGGTTACATTGGCCTGATCCAGGGCCGTTGTGGCTGAGTCGGCCGCCTCTTTGATGTTCGATTTCATCAGTTTGCGGGCATCACCGATACCGGCCCTGGCTTCAACAAGGGTTTGATCGATACCGGTTGCCAGGGGCTCAACCTTGCTGTCAATATTACGTACTAATTTTTGAATATCGGTCATTGTCTGTCTTAAATCGCCGATACTTGCATGTAAATCGGGAGAAGTTGCCAGCTTGGCGATACCGTCCATCGCCCGTCTTACATCCTCTGCTATTTCTTTGATGTTAATTCCACTCAGAACATTTTCCAGTTCCTGCAGCGGGGTTGGAACTGTTGGAATTTCCCATAAATCCCCAAACTGCTTACCGAGTTCAGCTTTGTGCACACCAAAAATTTTAGCGGGTCTTTGCGGCAAGAAATCCACATTGATCATCAGCTGACCGGTTACCAGACTCTGCATTTGCAATTGAGCTTTCAGGCCTTTTGCAATTAATGCTTGGTGAAATTCTTTATCCTCAACTTTTACTTGAGGACCGATCTCCCTAAAGCTGTCCGGGTAAACTTCATAGATTACCGGAATGTTGACCGAAAGTGTGACCGAATCAAAATTGACCTTGATTTGGGAAACCTCACCAATTTTTACCCCCCTGAATACAACCGACGATCCAACATTCAGACCTTTTACCGAACCTTCAAAAAAAGACACCCAAAATGTTTGTTTTCTAAAAAACTTGCCGGAACCAAAAACCACAAGTGCAACCACAGCCAATGCCACCGCTCCAACAATAAAGGCCCCGATCAATGTTTTATTTGCTGGTTTGCTCATAAGAATATATCCTTAATATTGGAGTATTGGAGTCTATTTCATTTTAGATTTTGGAATTTAGATTTTGGATTATTTCAAACGACTATCTTATGTCTAAGTCAGGACACCTTTAATTAAATCCAAAATCTAAATTCCAATCATTCCGCATTCCGCATTCCAAAATCCGCATTCGAGATTGCGGAAGCAATCTCTATCCTTTTCCTCTTGTCAAAAACCGTCGCAGCTCCGGATCTTCGGTTTCCTCGAGCAGCTTTTTGGGATCACCGGCAGCGGTCATGGTTTTTTTATCCGGATCCAGATATACGGAATTGTTGCCGATGGCAAAGATGCTGGCCAGTTCATGAGTGACCACCATGATGGTAGTACCCAGACTTTCCCGAAGCTCGAGAATCAATTCATCCAGCAAACTGGCACTGATGGGGTCTAATCCGGCTGACGGTTCGTCA
Organism: Desulfobacterales bacterium; assembly: GCA_030601425.1. Classification (GTDB taxonomy): domain Bacteria; phylum Desulfobacterota; class Desulfobacteria; order Desulfobacterales; family JAHEIW01; genus JAHEIW01. The sequence goes on along the minus strand of JAUVTR010000124.1, from coordinate 4,046 downwards.
AAAAAAAGAATATCCGGATCCAGTGCCATGGCTCTGGCCAGACCGGCGCGTTTGCGCATCCCGCCGCTGATTTCCGATGGATAATAATCCTCAAAGCCGGCCAGACCGACCAGAGAGAGTTTGAGGGCGGCAATTTCACGAATTTGACCCGCATTCAAATCAGTATATTCACCCAGCGGCAACGCGATGTTTTCAGCCAGGGTCATGGAACTCCACAGAGCACCGCTCTGATAAAGGATTCCGATATTCCTCATAATTTGATCGCGCTGTTCCGGTTCAGTCTCCCAGAAGCTGACGTCTTCGTAAAAAACATGACCTTTAGCCGGTGATTTTAAACCCACCATATGGCGCATCAGGGTGCTTTTGCCGCACCCGCTGCCGCCCATGATGATAAAAATATCTTCGCGGTTAACGGTAAATGTCAGATCCCGCTGTACCACGAAACTGCCGTAGGCCATGGTAAGGTCTTCTACGATAATATGGGGCTCTTTGTTTGTTTCGTTTTCAGACATAAGTAAACCGTTAGGCATCGGGCATCAGGCATTAGGCTTCCCCGCTTAAAAGCGGGATTTCACATTCTGGTTTAATAAATTAATGTGTTCAACAGGCTTCCGGCAGAGTTTTTGTGCTCAGTCCGCAGTCCTCAGCACTCAGTCCTTATTTTCCCTGACACCTAAACACCAAATGCTAAAAACTAAATACCAAGGATATTGGCCACTATGGTAATTATCGCGGTCGCTACAACAATGGTTACAATGCCGGTGACCACGGCCGACGTCGTTGCCTGTCCGACGGCTGAAGCACTGCGGCCGCATTGAATACCCCGCAGACACCCGGCCAGGGCAACCAGTACCCCAAAAACGACGGCATGAAAAAGCCCGATAAAAAAATGGTACAGGTTAAGGGCTTTTATGACTTGATTGATGTACTGGGTGCTCGAGATGTCGAGCATGCCGACGCCCACAATGAACCCGCCCAAGATGCCCATCAAGTCTGCATAAATACATAGAAGCGGCATCATCATAACCAGGGCCAGCATACGCGGTAACACCAGGAACTCCATGGGCGAAATGCCCAGGGTCTGCAGCGCATCGATTTCCTCGTTCACCTGCATTGTGCCCAGCTGGGCTGCGAAAGCAGCGCCGGTGCGGCCCGCCATGATGATGCCCACCATGACCGCTCCCATGACGCGCACCATGGCAATGGACACCAGGTCTGCCACGTAAATCTGGGCACCGAACATCATCAGCTGAACGGCACCGATAAAAGCCAGAATCAAACCCACCAGAATACTGATGAGCGAAACAATGGGTAACGCCTGGACCCCGCATTGCTGGATAGTGAGCATCAATTCTGAGCGCTGGAAACGTGCTTTGCCGACCAGAAACTTTAAAAAAGCCAGAAAGGCTCCTCCAATGAAATCGAGCGTATCGATTGATGATTGGCCGGCTCCAATTGCGGATGCGCCGATGCGAGCTACCAGAGGTTCGCGAACCGCCTCTTTGCGCGCACCCTTTCTTTCCGGGACGGCAAAGGCTAGGTCGATCAGTTTTCTGACGCCCTCGGGCAGACCCTCTTTTTGTACGGCAATATTACCATTGGCGTATTGATTAATAATTTTAATCAGAAAAGACAGCAAACCGCTGTCCCAGCCTGTTAGTTCCCGGGTATCAAAGGCAATTTGCTTAACGCCTGCATTGGATTTAACCTGGCTCTGAACTTCGCCGACGTCAGGGAGTTTCTGTTCAATCGTCCAGCTGCCTTTCAGTCGAACCAGCAGCGTATCATCCGCGGGCCGATCAAAGCTCAGTTCACAGGGTTCGGTTATGTCTTCTTTTGCCGCGTTCATGGTTCATCTAATTGGAGTAGTGGAGTCTTTACTATTTTGAAATTTAGAATTTAAATTTTGGATTTAGTCTAATGGATCCCTAATCAATGATTCGATTACCCAGCTATTTGAAGGGTACGATTATATTTAAGTACAATTTCTCTAAAAATTTTTACCCTTGCCACAACTGATTTCAAAACCCTTAGATCTTGTATGAGGGCAAGGCGCGAGGCGCTTAGAAAGCGGAGCGTACACGTGAGTACGTGAGCATTTTTAAGCGGCTCGTAACGCCGCCATCGTGCAAGAGATGAGGGTTTTGGATCAGTTCTAACGGGCTGCTTTCTGCATCGTGTCCAGGTACTCATCCAATTCCTTGATGCTTTTAAACACCTGCAATGTCGGCAAGGCGTTCAAAATTTCAAAAACCTTTTTTATCTGGCGCTGAAGACGTATAAAGATGATTTTGCCGTTGTCCTTTTCCATGGCTTTTTTGGCTTTTAGCAAGACCCGGACGCCCATGCTGTTGATATAATCCAGATATTCCATATCAAAGATAAGGACATCCGGGGATTGATTTAAGACCGCATCGACTGTTCCTTCTAAAACTGTGGACGAATTTGCATCCAGGGTTCCAATTGGAGATATGGTAAAAACGCCGGGCCGGGTTTCTGCCGAGTTAACTTTTAGCGACATGCAACCTCCTTTTTTTGATTTTGGAATTTGGATTTTGGATTGGGGATTAAAACTGCAAAAGATCGATGCTCGGCTATTGGGTCGGACATTAAATCCAAAATCCGAAATCTAAAATCCAAAATATAGATAGCTCCATTACTCCTTTTAGTTTTTGGCACTACAAACTTTAACTCACTGTGATAGATAATTGATTTGCAAATTTTCACTCTAATCTGTTTTAAACCATTTGCGGAATAATGTCTTTAAAGATATCTGTTTCATTTTCGATGCTTCTTCGGGTCCTTCAACCGGTTTATCCGCAGGCCACCATTCCACCGGATCGAACGAAAAAGATAAGCAGGACTTCAGAGCCGGGATAAGCTTTTCATCTATTAAAACATCTTCGCGCTCGTCGATATTTCTGAAATGAACGCTGATCTCCTCTATATACCATTCCGGAATTACTTCCAGAGTATCCAAAGAGACTCTAACGGTTTTCTCCATATCTTTTCCCAGATAGGGCTTCAGGGAATCCTCGGTCAGGTCGTCAAATACCTGTTTTAAATGCGCTTTCAATTCTTTATTGTCTTCCGTGTCCACAATAAATGTGAGTGTAATATATCCACCCCCATATGGGCGATGAAAAGAAGATATTTTTATTACCCCTTCTTTACTCTGGTCATCCGCTCCGAATCGGATCCCAAAGCCGACATATGCGATCATTTTTTCGTGGGCTTTGACCGAAAGATAACTTGTTTTAGGATCAAATTCCTGCGTCATGCTGCTTTTCCATTAAGATAAGTTGAGGGATTTCTAATTTTTTAGAGGCCTTATTGTGTACTTAACAAAGAATCTATACCGTTTCAACCTGCGCGCCTAAAAAAATCGATTTTGTTGGCTGTTTTCAAACCGGGTGTTTCGCACCCGGTTCCAACCGCAACGTTTAAAGCCCTAACGTGCTTTTGTCTTTTCGGCCCATGGCCGAAAATTCAAGCCACCCGCTATGCGGGTGGTCGTTGACTCATGATGGGTCGGCATGCTCAATTTTTGATACGCGAAAGGCGTAACGTGAATGTGCCGATACGAATTCGTCAGAAGGCTATCCGATATTTTCGGTTTCAAATTTTGAAGATCGATCCCGGGACCGAAAGAAAAAGAAAAAGTCTTTTCTATGGAAGCGTACAGGCGCCGAACACCACAAATCCCACTTCGTCACCCGAGGCGGTCAAAACCATTTTGCCTGATTCTTCAGAGATGGCTATACTCCAGCCGAGGCCATCTCTGACGTCCTCAAGACCATCTTCGGCGCCCTGGAGAATCAGTTTGCCGTCGACATGCTCGGAATTTTTGATCGTGGTGCTTCTTTTGCTTCCGCTGGATTGGGTTGCGCTGATTTTTTTCTCTTTGAAATTAATTCTTAGAAATTGAGGGATGCCGACCTCCTCGGCCATTACTTTCTGGCAATTCCCGCCCGGTCCGCATTCGACGATGTCCATTACCGCACATAACAGTGGTTTGGAGCCATCGAAATCCCCGGCCACAGCCG
>JAUVTR010000270.1 GCA_030601425.1 Desulfobacterales bacterium | reverse complement strand
CTGTCTTGAGAAAAGTCCTCACAGTATTGAGACAGGGCCTCGACGATCCCCAGGTCATCCAAGCAGGAAGGACGTAAATAATAGGCCAGATTGCGAACAGAGTTGATGCTGCTGTGAAGGGCGTTGGAAATTTCTGTAATTTTTTGCTTTATTTCAGATGACGCTATTTTGGACGGTTCATCTAAAAGCAGGTCACAGTGAATTTTTGCGGCTGAGAGGTCTTGAGCAACGCAGTCGTGGAGCTCGCGGGAAAGCACCTGGCGCTCGCTTTCCTGGGTCTTCATCAATTGTTGAGTGAGGGAATGAATATGTTCTTTGGCCCGCTTATGATCGGTTATATTTATGGCCGCCGTAATAACTCCTTTTTCGGGATCTAACGGATCGAGCGGACTGGACTGCAGATAACAGCGTATTATACTGCCATCTTTCTGGACCCACCGGGTCTCTGTCTCTCCAATTCCTGTTTCCTTAATGCCCCGGTACAGTTCCTGATTTGCACGGGCGTATTCTTTATCATCCGGATAGAGCAGTCGGACGTTTTCCCCGAATAAAGAACCCGAATCATAGCCCACCATTTTGTACATGGACCTGTTCGCCCAACCAAGGACCCGGCGGCGCACCAGGCCGATACCTGCAGGGGATGCTGCCAGGATGGCCTCCAAAGTCTCCTCACTTTGCCGCAGCGCCACCTCGGCCTCCTTGCGATCGTTTATATCATGAACAACCGTAACTCTTACTTTCTGGCCTTTATATTCCATCATTTTACCGCGGATCTCGGCATGAAACGTCGATCCATCTTTTCTTTGGGCAATTACTTCATAGGGTTTCTCATATCCTGACAGCATGTAATGCTTCACCAGGTCCTTGGATTCCGGTGCAATAACATCAGTGCCGAATATCCCTATTAACTCATCATAGTCGTACCCGAACATTTCGGTTGCCATCCGGTTTGTCTCGATGCAAATGCCTTTTACGGAGATGAAAATTGCTTCAAAAGTTGCATCGGCCAACGCACGATAGCGCTCCTCACTTTTCCACAAGGCATCCTCGGCATTCTTACGCTCTTGAATTTCTTTCTCAAGGACAACCATGGTTTTTGGGTCTGTTTGTTCCGCTTCTTTTAAAGATACGACGTCCTGCAGGACAATAACCACACCCGAAATTTTTTGGCCCTCATAAACAGGTGAAATCGATGCCTTAAAGCGTTTGGTATCCCCCGCACGGGTCTTGAGCCTGCTTTCGTGACAGAGGTTGTCGAGCTTGCGCGAGACGACCTTTTCAACAGGACAGGCCTCTTTGCACGTCAGTGCCGCATCACCAAAGATTTCATAGCACTTCATGGCTAAGGCATCCTGCAAAGACCAACCGGTCAGTTTTTCAGCGGCCGGGTTAAGATAGAGAAGGTTTTTTTCAAGATCACATAAATAAACCGGTTCATTCATATTGCTGACAATTGATTGGTAAACTTGGTTGAGCGCCATACGAACCCCTCTCCTCCTAATAAAACATCTGACACAACTGACAGGTCCCGTTTCGAATAACACATTAAAACCTTATCTGCAAGATTTCGACGAAGTCCGGAACCGGTTGTTTTCGTGATAACTAACCTACAATACTATTGTTTTCGCACCAGTCATTCCAAAGACATGCCCACATAAAGCAATTTGTGAGATCGGCGAAACGTTAGAATCCGCCCCCCATCATTTGGTGATCCTCAAAATAAATTGACATCTATTTTTTTGTGGCCATTTTTTGTGGGAAGATCGAGTGGACTCCAGTATATCATTATGACCTGTTATTGGTTAAGACGAAAGGCTGTTTAGAAGTTGTTCTCACAGTTAATAATTAGGAGATGATCGTTATGAAGCATTACAGAATTATAATGAGCCTTTTGCTCATTTTAGGGTTGGGTACACCTGCGGCCGCCAACGATATTCAACAGGGAATCCATGGAATGAAATGGGGCAGCTCCATCTCGGAGTACGATGAGCTTACCAAGGTGCATGAAGCTAATCAGGTCGCTTATTATGCCAATTCAAACATGGTCTACCAGTCGGCCAATCAGCCGGTACCGGGTGTTTTTTACGGCTTTTACAGAGATCAACTATTCGCCGTGTTCATTAAACTGCGTTCTCCGGATCAATTCTCCCAGCTCGAACGGCAGTTTACAATCAAACACGGAAAGCCTAAAACCACCTACTATCCTGAAACCAGGCAGACCGTTCATCGCTGGAAAGACGCCGATGTGAAGATTAAATTAAAAATGAAAGAATCAACCCGAGAGTTCAAGATGGCCTTTTACTATGCCCCCTTGGCCGCCGGTTTAAACCAGGAGCAGTTGGAAAGCATTCCCTCCGATGCTTACGACAAAGCGCCGTCAAAAAAAGATACAACCGTGAAATCAGCACCCCTGCTGGATTATTAATTCCGGGTGAACTGAAAGGCAGGTATGTGGTCACTTCTCGACAAGATATCTTACAGGGTTATAATTCCGCTGGCTATCCTGATGTTTCTGGCACCCTTTCGCCCGATGCCGCATGCCCTGGAAAAATTGAATATGCTTCTAAACGGCACCCTGAGCCGGCCGATTGATATTTTTGATTTGTTTTTTCATTTGATTCCGGCATTTATATTATTGCTAAAAGGTATCAGAAGTTTTAGATAGCTCCTAATATTTCCGAACCGATCTCTAAATTATAACCAACGCATCTGCTCCCTTAGACGACATCTTTTGAATATCTTAAATCCTTTCATAGCGCAGCTATCGTACAACCTTAAAGCCCTGCAAAAAAACACCGCCATTTCCCACCTGATTGCCGGAGCCATCATGATCAGCTTCTCCGGTGTTTGGGTGAAAATCGCCCATGTGACACCGACCGTTTCCGCATTTTATCGGGTGTTATTCGGCGGCCTGTTTCTGTTGATAGCCGTTTGCTGGAAAAAAGAATTCACCTGGAAGGGATGGTATCATTTACTGCTCGGCTTTCTGTGCGGTGTCTTCTTGGCCCTGGATCTCTTTTTCTGGCACAAAAGTATTCACTACATCGGCCCCGGATTGGCCACGATTCTGGCTAATTTTCAGGTCTTCTTTCTTGCGAGCCTGGGCGCAATGTTTATGGGTGAGAAGGTCAGTCCTAAATTCTTCTTTGCAATCCTCATGGCAATCCTGGGCCTTTTTCTGGTCGTCGGTATTCAATGGAACCAGCTAGGGAGTCAATATAAAACCGGTGTTTATTTAGGATTGGCAACAGCGGTTGCCTATACGGCCTTTCTTCTAGCGCTGCGCAAACTCCAGTCCGGTCAAACCGAGACCATTACCTTCTTCGGCATGATGCTGGTATCATTTGCGACCGCCCTTTTCTTGGGGATACAGGCAGTTTACAGCGGGGATTCGTTTATCATCCCCGACATGCAGAGCTGGACGACCCTGCTGCTGCTCGGTTTGACCAGCCAGGGAATCGGCTGGATCCTCATTTCCAATGCCCTTCCGCGTGTCCGGGCCTCATTTGCCGGTTTGATTCTCCTGCTTCAACCCAGCCTGGCATTTATCTGGGATATCCTGTTTTTTCAAAGGCCGACTTCAGCGGTCAACTGGATAGGGGTCATCATGGCCATCACCGCCATCTACCTCGGAACGGCCAAAAAATCTGACGACAGTTAAAAAAGCGGCGGATGGCAAAAAGGCCTGGATTTTGAAATCTGAACTACATATATGTGTGTAAGTATAAAATTATAACTAATAAATACTTATTCAATTTTACAAGTTTTCCTTGAAACCCTGAGGATTTTTGATATGGTTTTTATATGCAGCGCAAGCAGTTTACCACAACTATCCGGGAAGACTATCTAAATGGATAATAAAAAATCCGGTTTTCTAGAATCGAAACTAACCTATCTTCGTTTCATTTACAAAATTACGGAACACATCAATAACGGAAAAAAACCACCCGCTGAAATGATCAATCAGACCCGGAAATTGGGACGGCAGGTAAATATTCCGGAAGAAGAATTGAAAAATCTGGGTGTAATCAGCTTTTATGGATCAAATATTTAGAACCTATCCTGATTCTATAACCCCCTAAACCGGAAAATGCCTAAAGTGCCTAAATTGCCTAAAGTAAATGTATTCTATCTATTTTATGAAAATAGAAACTCACGCCAAGTTGTCATTTCATTGGTCTGATTTCTGGCCTCCCATACTGCCGGCGTCAACGGCTTATACAAAAGACGGAGCGAAGCGACGCCATAATTTTAGCCTCCGGCCCATAGGGGCCTACGCCCCGGTGGGGCACTTTAGTGCATTTTAGGCATTTAAGATATCAAAGCCGCGCCCACATCTTCCCTGCTCCCTCAACCTAAAAACCACTTCTACCCTATCAGATGCCATTGTCCGCCACCCAGCGGGTGTGGCAGAGCTGAACGCTATTTTCAACTTGCTGGCGTGGTACGAGAAGGGAAATGCGAAAAGACGTCGTGCTGATGCCGAACACGGGTATCGCGTTATGGGCCAGCAGATCGAGGGCATCCAGCAGGGGCAGGTTGTTACGGTTCAAGCCCTCACCGATC
>JAUVTR010000149.1 GCA_030601425.1 Desulfobacterales bacterium | reverse complement strand
TGTCATGAGACTTTCAGGCCAACTTACCATGACAGATAACCAGATATAATAAAAAATATCCCAGATGCCAAAGGCAATCAGAAAAAAACAAAATCTCTGAAATCCGTTCTTCCCAGCAATCCAGCCTATCGCCACCAGCATTATTATAGTGGCAATTTCGCGTCCAAACTCAATGCGAACCAAGGCGTCAATAATGCGCTTACCATCCTCCCACTTAATTACCAGAGGGAAACCGAATCCTCCGTCAAAATAGACTTCACGGAGATACACAACGACAGCGCTTTCAACCCAAGCAAAAGCAATAGCAAAAACCACTACCCAAACCCAATTTCTAAATATGCTTTGAAAACTTCTTGCTTTGACATGCACTTTTTAGTTCTCACTGAACAAAATGCTTGGGGAGCACAATGTGTGCTATGCTTCGGCTTTCCATCTTATAATGCCGTGTGTTTCTTGCTATAAAAACAACTTGGCTAAAATTACAGGTTTTAAATGGACATCGCAAGGGTTTTTAAATGCTGGCATGGTATCATCCGACACAGATATTTTGAATTTAAGATTTATGCTTCAATCGTTACGAATGCTTTTTGTGGATTACACAATGACAAATATAAAAAATATTCGCCTCATAAAAATTGTGTCATACGTGCCTGATGGTGAAATCTGTGAAGACTGAAAATTTGTTAGGTGTGGTTACGCAATATGAAATTTTGGGGTTTTGTAGATTAGGTTCAAATTGGAGGGAATTTTAGCGAACCAAAACTTGGGATATCTCGTTAGAAAACCAAATATCGCGAAAGTACCGCTACCTTAATGAGGTCAAAAAAAAGAGAAAACTGGTAGGCTGCGTTGGTAGCAATCAACTATCTGAAAATAGGATTTTTTTGTCACTATAATTGAATTTAAAAGTTGCTTCAAAGCCTTAGATCATGCCTCAGATACAAACGATAAGTGCCTAAAATGAACTAAAGTTTGAAATGCCTAAAGTTAAGGTGTCGTTGCTCTCCTTCTTTTTTTTTAAAATGATCGTTCGACCCAGAGGCTCTCGACGGGCAGAATTCCTTAACTTTAATCACTCTAGATCACTTTTAATTTTAGCTCACTTTTTTGTTTCTTGATAGTATTGCAGAATGGCCTCAACAAGCCCTGGTATCGTGTAGGATTCGGCGCTGATGTGAACATCAAAATCCAGTTGTTTAGCCGTATCGGTGGTAATCGGACCGATACTGGCGATGGTCACCCCTTGCATTAGCTTTTTAAAGTTGTCTGCCGGCAGGAGCGCCTTGAAATTTTTTACGGTCGATGAACTGGTGAATGTGATTAAATCAACTCGTTTTTCTTCGAGCTGCTTGGTGAGATCGCCTGTATTTTCAGTTACATTTTGGGTCGCATACGCGGGGATTTCATCTACCTGCGCCCCCATTTTTGTAAGCTCAACCGGCAAAATGGGTCGGGCTTCCTTGGCGCGCGGCAGCAAGATTTTTTTCCCCTTTAAATTCATTTCTTTAAATGCTTCCACAACGGATTCCGCCCGATAATTCTCAGGGACAATATCGCTGTTCAGCCCGAACTTACGCAGTTGCTCTGCCGTTGCCGGGCCGATAGCTGCCGTTTGCATCCGGCTTAGCGCCCGGACATCTTTGCCGGCAGCAAACAGTTGCTCAAAGAAATGAATAACACCGTTTACGCTGGTAAATACAATCCAATCATATGTGGGCAAATTCTTTACAGCCTGTTGCAGCGGTTCGGGATCTTTGGGCGGAATGATTTTGATTGTCGGATACTCAAGGCATTCGGCCCCAAGATCGGAAAGCAGCCTCACCAGATCGCTGGCCTGCTGCCTCGCACGGGTTACGACAATTCGCTTGCCCAGCAGGGCCCGTTTCTCAAACCACTTCAACGTTGGCCGCAAATTAACGACGTCGCCCACCACAATGAGGGCCGGTGCCTTCAAACCGGCTGAACGGACCTTTTCGACAATCGTTTCCAATGTGCCGGACACCGTTACCTGTCTGGGGGTCGTGCCCCAGCGAACCAACGCAACCGGTGTATCCGGTGACTTGCCGTGATCCATCAGTTGGCGTGTAATCTTGGGCAGATTTTTGACTCCCATGAAAAAAACCAGTGTTCCGATACCGGTCGCCAGAGCTGCCCAGTTAATGCTGGTTTCTTCTTTTTTAGGATCTTCATGGCCGGTGATAAAGGCCAGGGTAGAGGTTAACTTCCGATGGGTCAGCGGAATACCGGCATACGCCGGTGCCGCGATTGCCGAAGTGACGCCAGGTACAATCTCAAAAGACAGACCGGCCTTGAAGAGCACTTCTGCTTCCTCGCCACCGCGGCCAAAGATAAACGGGTCTCCGCCTTTTAGACGGGTGACAGTGCCCCCGGTTTTGGCTTTTTCAACAATCAGGGCATTGATCTGATCCTGGGAAAGCGTATGGTCGTCGCCTTTTTTACCGACATAGATGAGTTCAGCTGATTTGCGGGCATATTTTAGCAGGGCAGGGGAGGCCAGATAATCGTAAATGATTACATCGGCGGTTTGGATACATTCTTTGCCCTTTACCGTGATTAATCCAGGATCCCCCGGTCCGGCGCCAACCAGATAGACTTTAGCTTTCATAACCCTCGTGTTCTATCGATTTGAGTTTTTGTAAAATTTCAGCTGCCCCTCTGGCAAGGAGCTCTTCCGCCAGATCGATGCCGATGGTTTCAGCCGAATCCAGCGGACCGCTCTTTTCACCTTTGATCATTTGGGTGCCATCAATCTCAGCGACCAGTCCGGTCAGGATTAATCGGTCTTTGTTGATTTTACCATGTCCGGCGATGGGAACCTGGCATCCCCCCTCGAGCCGGTTGAGGAAAGCACGTTCTCCTTTAACGACAGTCCGGGTGGGTTCATGATCCATAGATTCCACCAGGGGCCCTACTTTTGCGTCGTCATTTCGAATTTCGATGCACAAAGCCCCCTGACCGATAGCAGGCAGTATGATGTTGGGATCCAGATACTCGATAATTTTATGTTCAAGCTTGAGCCGCTTTACACCTGCGGCCGCAACAACAATGGCATCTAAATTTTCGCTTTCCAGCTTTTTGAAACGTGTATCCAGATTACCGCGCAAGGGTTGAATTACAATATCCGGCCTTACATGACGCAATTGAGCACCACGCCGTAGGCTGCTGGTACCGATGATGCTGCCGGAATCAAGTTCTTTAAATCCAAGTCCGCTTTGAGATATGAATACGTCGGATGGGTTTTCACGTTCAGGGACAGCACCAATACACAGCCCATCCGGTATTTCAGCCGGCATATCCTTCATACTGTGTACGGCAATATCGATATGCCGTGTCAGCAAAGCCTGTTCGATTTCCTTTACAAAAAGCCCTTTGCCGCCCACTTTGGCAAGGGGCACATCGAGAATTTTATCCCCCTGGGTTTTAATAATGATAAGCTCAACAGTGTGCTGCGGAAATTTTTCTTCGAGGACTGATTTAACCCAGTTTGCTTGCCATAATGCCAGTTTGCTGCCACGGGTTCCGATTTTGATAGGATCGTTCATCTGGGGCTAGTGACTACAGCCGGCGCAGCTGGATGCTGCACAGCCGCTACAGGAGGATGCCCCGGCGGAACTGGACACAGTTTCGCCGCCACTACCTTTAGATATAAAGCCACAAGGGGACATCAATTTAGATACTTTTTTGCCTTTGCATGATGGGCAATTCGGTTTCTCACTTCCAAAGAGCAGGTATTCAAAATCCTGGTCACATTTTTTACAATGGTATTCATAGATCGGCATAAACAATTCTCCTGGCACTTCGTAAAATGGTCGTATATTCTAAGTGCCAATTAGCTGAATAAATAATCATTAATACCTTAAAATCAAGCAGTTGATTGGCTCCAAATGTATAGCGCATGGGGCCCGGGATAGTGCGCATAAAGTTAACACCTGAATCTTGCATGAAAATGAAAGCCTCCGACTCGTGCAAAATCCAGGGAACAAGAAAAAAATCGGCGTGTCAACCTTCAGCCGAGTCCTTACGATGCTTTGGCCTTCAGCCGGGTTTGGATTTTTGCAATATATTCCGATGCATCCTGTCCCAGCAATTCAGCTTTTTTAAATTCTTTTAGCGCGTCGTCCAGACGGTTCTGCTTGAAATAAAGCTGGCCCAGTCGGTATCTAAAAAGACCATTTTCAGGGGAAAGCTGTACGCTTTCCTGACAGAACATCACGGAAATTTCAGGGTTTTCGCCCTGTTCATCAAACAGGCATCCCATGGCCGACAATGAGGCGGCATCGCTCGGATTATGTTTTATTGCCTTTTTATAGGCCACAATGGCGTCGGGAACCTTACCGATCCTCGTGTAACATTCACCCAGATACCGAAACACAGCACCTGATTTCGGCTCCAGCCGGGAGGCATGTTCGAGAAATTTTTTTCCTCTTTCAGGCTGCTCCATTTCCATAAGAAGTCTTCCGGTTTGAAACGCGACTTCAAGCACGTCCTGATTTATGGTGTTGGCTTTCAGAAAAAGATCAAGAGCTTTATTGCGATTACCGGCTAACATTTTGGTAAATCCGAGATTGTACCAGGCCATGACCTCGTTTGAGTTCAATTTTATTGCCGCATTAAACTCCAATTTTGCCTTATCATAGTCGCCCAAAAGGCCGTAGCAGACGCCCAGGCTATTGTGAACATTGATGTTGCATGGATCCAGTTTCAGGGCCTTCTGAAATTCTTGAATGGAACCATGGATATCGCCTTTATCGAACAGTTTGTCACCGCTGATGTTTAAGCTGACGGCATCAAAGATCGCCGTACTGTCAGGGCCAAAAAAGGCCGCGTGATCCAGTGCTTTGAGCGCGCTGGTCATCGTTTCAGCCGGTTTATAGTTGAGCTTTGGATATTCGGCTATGCCGGCGCTTAGGGTTGCGTCAGTTTGTTTTTTCAGGGTTTTCTGGAATTTCTGGGTGAGTTTGAGGCACTGAGGTCCATCTTTGCCTTCAAGAAATGCACCAAACATACCCGAATTTACCAGGCCCCAGGTGCCATTATGCTGCCTGCACAAATCATCGAGTAATTTGACGGCTACTTTATGGACAGAGACCGGATCGGATTTTTTCTGATCAGGATCTGAGCTGACGTCATCATCAATTTGAAAAACCATACAGACAAATATTTGGGCAGAAGACAACTGTTCAGCGGCGTGATCCAGAAAGGAATGATCCGTGAGCAGGCCGGGGTAAACTGATTTAATTGCCTTTTGAATACGGGTTGGTGTATGGCTGCGCTTTTTTCTCCGATCTTCCGCTTCGGCTTTTGAATACAGAAAGTGGCGCGTAGATTCCCGGGTGTGATAGAGTTCTGGATGTTCCTTCGGCATTTTCTCAGGCTTTCTTTGTCAGGTTTTCAAAGGCGGTTTCAATAATCGATAATTCATCCTTCTGGATGGTTCGGGGATCCATAACAAACAGGTCGTCTTCAATTCTACCGATGATTGGCGGATCATTAGAACGCATAGCTTTTTCCAGGGCATTGGGCGACATGTCTTTAATTTGGATGCCGACACATAAACTGGGAAGTTCCATTAGCGGTAACGCACCGCCGCCGGTTTTTGAAGAGTGCTCGAGAAGCTGAATGTGCATGCGCGCATCACCGATATTTTTTAAAGCCTTCGCCAGGTGTTGAGCCCGTTTTTGAACTTCCTTCAGGGGCAGCATGATCATTTGCAAAGTGGGAATCATACGCACAGCTTTTTCTTCATCGCGATATAAACGCAAGGTGCTCTCTAAAGCGGCCAGTGTGAGTTTGTCGATTCGCAGTGCGCGGGTTATCGGGTTCTTCTTGATTCGGTCAACAACCTCTTTTTTCCCAACGATTATTCCAGCCTGCGGACCCCCCAGAAGCTTGTCACCGCTAAAAGTAATCACATCAGCTCCGGCAGTAACGGATTCCTGCACGGTGGGCTCTTTTAACAGGCCGTATTTTGAAAAATCAATAAATGTTCCGCTGCCCAAATCCTCCATAACCGGCAACTGGTGTGCGGCACCCAGATCTACGAGTTCACGCAATGATACTTCTGCGGTAAAGCCGACCACACTGTAGTTACTGGTATGGACTTTTAAGAGCAATCCGGTTTTCGGGTCGATGGCATTCTCATAATCTCTCAAATGGGTGCGGTTGGTGGTACCCACTTCTCTTAAAATGCCGCCACTTTTGACCATTACATCCGGGACCCTGAAAGATCCCCCGATTTCGACAAGTTCACCCCTTGAAACAATAACTTCTTTGTTTCTGGCGATGGTTTCCAGGCACAGCAAAACTGCTCCGGCATTGTTATTGACCACCATTGCTGCCTCAGCGCCGCTAATTTCACAGATTAGATCTTTCACGCTGCTGTAACGAGAGCCCCTTTTACCGATATTCAGATCATATTCCAGATTTGAATACCGGCTGGCAATCGTTATCAGATTCTCAACGACTTCAGTGGCCAGCAGCGAGCGGCCTAAATTGGTATGCACCACAACTCCGGTGGCATTGATAGTGTTTCTTAGATTAGGTGTCATGGCATTTTTAGCTGCATTTTTTACCGCGTCAATCAGATGGGGGGCCGATAAGTTTTTATCATTTATGGACGGTTCATCGTTGAGAATGGCCTGGCGTTTGTTATCAATTACGCTGCGAATTGAGTTGACCACCACTGCCGGGGGAACACCCTTAAAAAAGGCCTCTTTAGCTGTAAGCTCCATAAGGTGATCCACACCCGGAAGCTTGCGTAAAAGCGCCTGTTGGCCTGGTTTGATTTGGACTAATTTTTTCTTCTGGTTTTTTGCTTTTGCCATTTGTGTATGTCTGTGCGGGGCCCGCCGCGGCGAAGCCTTGCGCGAAGACGGGTCCGTGGCTAATTACCTTATCTTCAGAGTTTTTCGCCATTCACCAAGCTGCAGCTAATTTGCATTCTTCACGCTACCCCTTCTATCCAATCAGGGCCAACTCCGGTGAGGTCTCCAGCACTTTGATCGGAATATGATCAACAAGCTCTGGGAACTCAGAGATCGAAAGTCCGATTGTTTCCAGCCTGGCGGACAGGGTTTCGGTGTCGAGACGCTCTAGCTCCAGGCCGGTATGAAATCTGCTCATTAGAAGATCGGCCAGGTAAACGATATGCACCAGCTCGTAATGTTTTACTGCGTTTTCGGGCTTATGGTGATACCTGATGGTTTCAACCAGAGACTCCGGAAAAGACCAGTTCTGGGCCAGGTCGGCGCCCACTTCG
The DNA here is from genome assembly GCA_030601425.1 of Desulfobacterales bacterium. Lineage (GTDB taxonomy): Bacteria > Desulfobacterota > Desulfobacteria > Desulfobacterales > JAHEIW01 > JAHEIW01. Next base: position 1,326 of record JAUVTR010000149.1, on the reverse strand, counting down.
GTATGATCGGTTCCGAGCACCTGTTTTTCAACTTCTGAGAAATTTTTTCCTTCCTCATTTAATTCCCGATAAAAAAGAGGAAACGCGGAATTAATGAATTGATCGAGCACCACCTTGCCGATATCATGCAGGAGGCCGGCCGTATAAGCCAGTGAAGGTTCTGCTTTTCCCGTTAAGTCAGCCAATTTTTCGGCAATTACGGCCGTGCCGACCGCGTGATGGTATATTCCGCCTTTACAGAGAGAATATCCCATTCCGGTCTGGTCAAAGAAGTTATTCAAAGAGGCTGAGATGACAAATTTCAGCAAAAGATGCTGTCCCAGCATGACCAGGGCGTGATCCAAAGACTCGATCTTTTTACGACTGGCAAACATCACCGAATTGCAAAGCTGCAAAGTTCTGGCGCTGATGACCTGATCTTTGCGGATTTCTTCAGTTACACTCTGGATTTCATAAAGCTCTTCATTAATAATTCGCAATATTTTCAGAGCAACCTGCGGAATCGGCTGTAAATCCTTTATAGACCTGTTGATTTCGTTCGGATCGGGTATTTTAATATCGGCATCGGCTGAAAGTTTGTCAAACCCGGCCGGCTCAATACGGCATTCCCATGTGCTCATGTCCAGGGTCAGGCGGCAGGTGAAAAATCCACCGGTTTCCAATTGTTTGACCTGAATATTCTCAGCGGCTATGAGCTGCATCACGCGATCGGTGGTGCGTCCGCCTATATCCAATTCGAGATCGGAATCATCTATCGGGCCTACCAGGGCACCACCGGCGACTGTGGCCTTCGTGTTCTCTGCTGATGCACCCGCATCATATAACGCCTGCAGAAAAGCTGGAAACCCGGTGGATGCGTATTTTTCCGGGTGGGATACGTCCGCGATAGATATGGGCTCTGGAAGCAGCAAATGGATCAGGCCCCCGATTCCGGCTGCAGGGTCGTAAAGGGCAACTCCTACACAGGTTCCCAGATAGGCCTCCAGGATCATCGGCTTTTGAGTATCAATATGATAACTTCCAGCAGCGACGTGATATCGGTTAGCGTCTATCATAAGTATTTATAAATATTCAGTATTTATCTGTAAATATTAAAAATCTATTATATATCATTATAAAGTCAATTCTTTCAATAGATTTCTTAAAACTCAAAGACTTTTGAAGAAAATTTACTTTATGACTCAATTAATATAAGATAGAAAATTAAAGTGAACTAAAGTTGCAAGTGACTAAAGTGAACTAAAGTTATGGAATTCTGCCCGTCGAGAGCCTCTGGGTCGAACGATCTTTTTATCATAATATGATTCATACCATTAATTTTAGGCA
>JAUVTR010000087.1 GCA_030601425.1 Desulfobacterales bacterium | reverse complement strand
TGGCTTGGCCCATTCTCCCCGTAACATTTCAGAATCGATTACCACCGCAGAAGCTGCTGCTCAAAGGGCTTTGACCATAATCTCTCACAAACGCTTGCCGGCGGGAAAAATGGTGGCCAAAGTCCGTCATAGTCTCTGCAGCTTGTGTGAAATATGCATCGATGCATGTCCTTATGAAGCCCGCGTCATCGATCTTGATCATGAAAAGGTGCGGGTTAATCCGGTGATGTGCCAGGGATGCGGTTCCTGTGCGGCGGTGTGTCCGAATAGCGCTTCAATCCTGGAGGGTTTTCAAGAACAGCAGATGTTTGAAATGATAGATGCAGCCATTGGTTAAGTTATTCGTTAATCGTTATCCGGAAACAATTTCCGAGCGCAACGAAAAGGCCTTTTATATGGATACAGCAACAGATTTAGACAGAACTAACGCGGTCGTTACCGTTTCTGATGATTTGGCCCCGGTTCAGGAAATGGTTCGAGCATGCATCCAGTGCGGGACCTGCACCGCATCTTGCCCGAATGAGTTCGCTATGGATCACACGCCTCGCCAGCTGTGGCGCATGGTGTTGATGGGTCAAAAAGAAGAAATCTTTCAGAGCAAAACCTTTGCGCTGTGTTCGGCATGCTATTATTGTACCCTGCGGTGTCCCAGAGGGCTTCCTCTAACCGAGGCGATGGATGCCCTCAAACAGATTGCCGCCAGAGAAGAAATTTCAAAATATAAAGATAGTGTGCAGTTTTACAAAAATTTTCTGAAAAGCATTCGCCGTCACGGGAGGGTCAATGAGATGGAGTTTATGACACTGTATTTCGCTGCCTTGAAAAATCCGTTGGCGCCTCTGCGGTTCGCCTCCTTGGGACTGAGACTGATGCTTAAAGGCAAAGTTTCATTGCTGCCGCCTTTTACACGGAAGCGTCCATTAGAATCGATTTTCCGTAAAGTCGAGGAGCTGGAGGAGAGGTTATGATGAAATATCAGTACTATCCGGGTTGCTCTCTGGAAGGGACTGCCCTGGAATACAACCTTTCGACCCAAGCGCTGATGGATTCAATGGGTGTCGAATTAATTGAAATCGAAGACTGGACTTGCTGCGGCGCCAGTGCGGCGGAATCCATCAACCATCTGCTGTCTTTAGTGCTTCCGGCGCGAAATTTGGCCATCGCTGAAAAACAGGAGGATATCCGGGATATTTTAGTACCCTGCAGCGCCTGTTATTTGAATTTAAAAAAGGCGCAAGAGAAGACCCAAAAAGAACCAGAGCTGCGCGACAGGCTAAACAACATTTTAAGTCAAGATCAGCTCGAATTAAAAGGTAGCGTGCATGTCCGACATCTTCTGGATGTTATGGCCGTAGATTTGGGCCCTGACACGATTCGACCACGGGTGAAGAGAACTTTTCAGGATTTTAGAATCGCACCGTATTATGGTTGTCAATGCTTAAGACCGTATCCGGTTTTTGATGACCCGGAGGCACCGCGTTCGATGGAACCGCTTATTGAAGCCACCGGTGCCAGGCTTCACCCCTGGAGCATGGGAACTAAATGTTGCGGCGCATCGCACATGAATACCCATATGGAAGTGGGTATAGAGCTGGTGGCAGCCATATTACGGGGGGCTCAAGGGGCGGATGCAATCCTCACAGTATGTCCCATGTGCCAGATGAACCTGGAGGCTTATCAGCGAAAGATCTGCCGAACGCGCAACGAAGATCTGCACATGACCGTACTTTATCTTCCACAGTTCATTGGACTTGCCCTGGGATTGTCCGAAAAGGATCTGCGACTGGATTTGAACCTGTCCATTACCGATCGCTTTCGGAAAAAACTGGATATGTCGTAATAATTTCTTTGAATTTGGCATTTGGATGATAACTCAAATATTTGACGTTCAACGAAACCTAACTGATAGCAAAATGTTTAAGCTCGTCAGAAAAATACGCAGAAAGCTGGTTTCCAAGCTCATTTTAACCGTCGGCTTGACCTTGCTTATTACCATTTCCACCTGGGCTTACTTTAATATCAATTATCAGGAAAAAAAGCTGATGGAAAATATTGCTGCCGGGACCGACCGGTTAACCAATACCATCAAGCTGGGCACCCACTATGCCATGATGATGAACTCCAGAGATGATATCAACCAGATCATCAATAATATCGGAAAACAAAAAGAAATTAAAACCATCCGAATTTATAATAAAGATGGACAGATAAAATTTTCAAATCAGCCGTCTGAAGTCGACAGTATGACCAATATCAAAGCCGAAGCCTGCGATATTTGCCACAAATCTGATCCCCCCCTGTCCGAGCTGGGTTTGGCTGAGAGAACGCGTATTTTTGCTTCGCCCCGGGGATACCGTTTACTGGGGATTATCAGCCCTATCTGTAATGAGCCGGGCTGTTCCACCGATGCCTGCCATGTGCATCCTGCGGACAAAAAGATCCTGGGGGCTCTGGATGTGGTGGTTTCTCTTGAAGATACCGATAAAGAGATCGTATTAGCCCAAAATGGAATGCTCGGGCTGGCAGGTTTTGTTTTTTTGGTAACATCAGCCATGATTTTTATTTTTGTATTAAGATTTGTCAATCGACCGGTTCGCAAATTGATTGACGGGACCCGTCTCATTGCCAAGGGGATATATCCCAGTAAAGTCGACATAGACCAGGATGATGAAATGGGGCAGTTGGGGCTTGCTATTGACCAGATGAACGAGGAAATTGCCGCAAAGCGCACGGAGCTAAACGAGCAAAGGGATGAATACCAAACGCTATTTGAACGGGCACCCTGTTTGATTACGGTTCAGGACAGAAACTACAAATTGTTAAGGTACAATCATGCATTTGCCGAAGCTTTTGACCCCAAACCCGGTGAGCATTGCTATCATGCTTACAAGGGGCGTGATGAAAAATGTGTAAATTGTCCGGTTGAACAAACTTTTAAAGACGGACAACCCCATTATGGCGAGGAGACCGGCTTGAACAAAGATGGCACCGAAGCCCATTGGATTTTGAGAACGGCTCCCATCAAAAACGCCGAAGGAGAAATCGTGGCGGCCATGGAGATGAGCCTGGATATCACGCACCCCAAACAGCTCGAAGATAGATTGGAAAAGTCTGAAAAAAAATATCGTGAAATCTTCAACAATATTCCGAATCCGGTGTTTGTATTAGATGCAGATACACTTGAAATCCTGGACTGCAACGATAGCGTACAAGCAGTTTATGGCTATGCCAAAAATGAGATCATTACCAGATCATTTATAGATTTGTTTTTTGAAAACGATAAAGACCGATATGCTTCTAAGATAAAAACCTCGACAGTGATCAATCAAGCGAAACAAATAAGCAATGAGGGAATGCCCCTTTTTGTAAATATCCGAATCTCGTCGGCGGAGTATCCTGACAAAAAGGAACTTCTGGTGACGACCAGTGATATTACCAAACGGCTTGAAACCGAGCAGCAGTTGATTCAGGCCAGCAAAATGGCGACCCTGGGTGAGATGGCCACCGGAGTAGCCCATGAGATAAATCAACCCCTTTCGGTCATGAAAACTGCAAGCAGCTTCTTCATCAAAAAGATGAGAAAAAAAGAACCGATAGATGATGAGATCCTATATAACATGCTTTATAAGATAGACAGCAATGTGGATCGTGCGACTAAGATCATAAATCATATGCGGCAATTTGCTCGCAAATCCGATATGGATTTTGAAAAAGTTCAGGTAAACGAAATACTGCAAAGCGCTTTTGAAATTTTCAGTCAACAGCTTACGCTAAGAGGAATTGAGGTCGTATGGGATATTGAAAAAAAGCTGCCCAAAATCAATGTGGATCCCGGCCGCCTGGAACAGGTTTTTATAAATCTTCTGTTAAATGCCAGAGATGCCATTGATGAAAAATGGGGCCCTCAGGAACCGGTAAAGGGTTCAAAAAAAATTGTGCTAAAAACGAGCTTTGATCGGAAAAACGTATTTCTTCAGGTTTGTGATTCGGGCAAAGGCGTGCCGCAGGCTATTGCTGAAAAAATTTTCGAGCCTTTTTTTACAACCAAGGAAGTCGGCAAAGGTACCGGACTGGGTCTTTCCATTAGTTATGGGATTGTAAAAGACTGCGGAGGTAGCATACGGATGGTTCCGAATAAGCCCGAAGGTGCTTGCTTTATCCTTAGATTTCCAGTGTCGGGGAAAAATCATGAAAAACCAAATACTACTGGTTGATGACGAAGAAGATATCCGTGATGTGCTGCATTTATCTCTTTCGGATATGGGATATGAGGTGTTCGAAGCAGAAAATGGAGACGAAGCTTTACGTATATTCAAAGAAACTCATCCGCCGATCGTGTTGACGGATATCAAGATGCCGCGCATGGATGGTATCGAGTTGTTGCAGAAAGTCAAACTTGAAAACCCTGAGACAGAAGTGATTATGATTACCGGACATGGGGACATGGACCTTGCGATAAAAAGCCTCAAATACAAAGCTACAGATTTTATCACCAAGCCGATCAATGTTGATGGTCTGGAGATTGCGCTCCGGCGAGCCAAAGACAGAATCGTTACGCGACAAAAATTAAGAGAGTATACTGAGAATCTTGAGAAGCTTTTACGCGAAAAAACAGAGTTGCAGAGCCGCCTGTCTTCCCTGGGCTTGATGATCGGCTCGATATCTCACGGTATAAAAGGGCTTTTGACCGGCTTAGATGGCGGCATGTATCTGCTCGATTCCGGGTTTGCCAAAGAAAACCAGGAACGAATCAAAGAAGGTTGGGAAGTGGTGCAATTGATGGTGGATCGTATCCGCAAAATGATTCAGGATATCCTGTTTTATGCCAAAGAAAGAGACCTGAAATGGGAACGAATCGATGCTTTGAGTTTTGCCAATGAGGTCGCCAAAGTGGTCGAACCCAAAATAAAAGGTCAAGAAATTGAATTTGCAAAGGATTTTAACTCAAAAATTGGCAAATTCGAAGTTGATGCCGGCTATGTCAACTCGGCCTTGATTAACATCCTGGAAAATGCTGTCGATGCCTGTATCAAAGATCAATCGAAAACATCACATAAAATTGTTTTTAGTGTCCGACAGAAAAAAAACCACATCCTGTTTGATGTATTTGATGATGGCATCGGCATGGATGATGAGACCCTGGAAAAATTGTTCACTCCACTTTTCTCTTCTAAAGGAGACAAAGGAACCGGCCTTGGCCTTTATATTTCTAATAAGATCATTGAGCAGCACGGCGGCAATATCACAGTCAAATCGACTGAAGGTGAAGGAACCCTTTTCAGGATAAAAATTCCTAAAATGATGCCGAAATCTGCCAAAGACAGCAACGATAAAGCGGCAGCAGGGTAATTGCTCCTGACATTGCATTCTATTAAAAAATTAAAATAATTTCTTTTATCAAACAACCGCAACCTAGAGGTGACATTATGGAGAATCCGCTCAAATTATGCATATCCTGCTCCTGGCAGAAATTTGCAGTTCTGCATGTTTCTCCTTCTGCCAGGAGAAGAAGAAGTACGCTTCACAGGCAAAAATATTTCGAAATAATTAATCCTTCTGACCAGAAAAGGAGGGATGAAAATGAAAAAATTGCGAAGATATATGGTGGTTCATGAAGATCCCGATGTTTCTTGGGATAAAATTGAAGAAAACTGGGGCAAACTCGCTAATGTCGAAAATGCGACCTGGGTACGGACGTGCTTTAATAGGGAAAAAGGCGTGCGCTATTGCATATGGTTGGCCCCGAACGACGATGAATTAAAAACCATCTTTTCTGAGCTTCAAATCTCATGGGTATCTGTGCTGGAGGTTGAAGAAACCTGTCCTGATCTGTGGGGCAAGAAATGGGAAGAACATCTTGCTGCCGAAGCCAAAGCAGACACACTGGGTTTTTGATTTAATCACATATTCTCTGAATATGAATTTAATCATGCCTCATAATGAGTTTGCAACATCATCCAAAATTTCGGGGCTGCATCTGAGTCGCATTTTCGAGCTTCTTCCCTGTTATATTTCTATTCAAGATAGTGACCTACGCATCATATTTGTTAATCAGAATTTTAAAAGGGACATTGGTGATGCGATCGGCAAGCTATGCTACATGGTTTACAAAAACTCAAAAGATGTATGCCCCTCCTGCCCTGTTAAAAAGAGCTTCCAAGATAAGCGCGTGCACATTAGAGAAGAAACCGTTCAGCTGGCCAATGGAAACAAACGTCAAATGCTCATTCAAACATCCCCCATTATAGGCGATCGTGGTGAAGTAGAGGCCGTCATCGATATGGCGACCAACATCAGCCAGATAAAAATAGATCAAAAAGAACTGGTCGGCCTGGGGCAATCCATCGCTCTGTTATCCCATGGCATAAAAAACATTCTGGAGGGACTGCAGGGAGGTGCCTATATCATTGATGAAGGGTTAACTGACGAGGATCTGGAGCTTGTTAAAAAGGGATGGAATATCGTCAACAAAAATATTTTTGATGTTACCGATTTTGTTAAAAATATACTATATTCAGCTAAAGGCCGCCGCCTTAAACTCGAAACTGTATCACCCGGTCAACTGGCCAAGGATTCAGTTGCATTATTCAAAGAAAAAGGCGCCGGTTTACATATCCGACTTAGAGAACAAGTCAATCTCTATCTACCCGAGGTTTCTGTGGACATTGCCGGCGTTCGCAGAGTGTTAAACAATCTGATCTGGAATGCAATGGAAGCCTGTATTAATGATAAACAAAAAAAGAATCATTTTGTCAGTGTAAAAACAGACTTTTATGATGACGATCATTTTATGTTCGAAATAACGGATAATGGCATTGGAATGGATCAAGCCACTCAGCAAAAAATTTTTGACGAATTTTTTTCAACCAAAGGAAGTGGCGGGACCGGGCTCGGCTTAGCGGTGGTGGATAAGATCGTCAGTATGCACGGTGGTAAAATTGAAGTGACTTCAACTCAGGGAAAGGGAACTAAACTCACGGTTATTTTTAAAATAAAGTGACCGAATCCGGCCGAGCCGGAACCCATTCGGGAATGATCCAAAATGGCAAAAAAAAATGGAAAAAGATTGGGCAAAAAAAGCGGTTTAGCTATCAGCTAATCTCACCGGTTTCCATATAATGGCTGATCTTTCCCTCTTTATAGACATTATTAAAGGCAGCAACAACATCCGGATCAAACTGGGTACCGACGCCTTCATTAATAATTTTAATAATAACATCGTCCTCCATTTTTTTGCGATATGCACGCTCAGACGCCATGGCATCATATACATCCGCCACAGATAAAATGCGCGCTAAAAAAGGAATTTTTTGATCTTTTATCCCATCCGGATAACCGCTGCCGTCAAATCGTTCATGATGGCATCGAATAATTTGTCTTTCCTGTTCCCATAAACCCAGCTGTTCCAAAATATTGGCTCCGATCACAGGATGGTCTTTTATTTTCTCAAATTCTTCGGAAGTCAGTCTCCCGGGTTTTAGGAGGATATCATCCCGAATTCCGATTTTCCCGATGTCATGCAGGTGCCCGGCAAAATTAAGAGTATCCAGTTCTTCCTTCGAGCAGCCAAGATGCTGACCTAAAATCAGGGACAATCCTGTTACCCGGCTGGAGTGTTGCTGAGTATATAAGTCCCTGGCTTCCACCGCTTTTACAAATGCGTATAGGGTCGCAAAAAGATTCTCATATATATTTTCATAAAGCGCCAGGTTTTCAATGGCATGCGCTGCACTTTGCGCTAGAAATGAAAGATAATAAAGATCTTTTTCGGTAAACCGCTTTGCGCCCTGATTGACAAATGCCGTTAAGACACCAAAGACGGTTTCGCGGATTTTTAGTGGCACGATCATGGCCGAGTTTATATCCTGTGGCAAACCGTTGGTCCCGCCGTTTTCAGCGATTAATAGCGGAATCTGATCCGACACAACCTCCATAATGAGCACTGATTTGGACAGCCCGGGGTTCTTGAGGTGCTGCGTCGGCGGTATGCCAGGACCGGTTTCAGGAGCTGGAGACGCTGCGGGACCGGAGAGTTGACCCGTCGCTGCAGATGACACTTCTACCGGTTCTTGAACGGTTTCATTGATCACATAAAAACTTGTCAGATCAGCATGGGCAATCTCCAGCGCCATATCAACGGCCCGTTTGAACACATCGGTACTGGTGCTGATGGCGGCAAATTTGCTCATTATTTTGTTAAGGATATTTAGTTCTTCAACTTTGTAAAGCAATTCCTGGTTTAATTTCTCCAGGCGCTTTTTGCTTTCAACTTCCTTTTTTAGGAGAACATTTTCAACAAATAGTTTGCGTTGCTGAATTACCCTTTGGACGCTCAATTCCATCTGTTTTAAGTTGACAGGCTTAATAAGAAAATCAACCACGCCGTTTTTAATAGTCTGGATGGTATTCTCCAGGGAGGGATAACCGGTCATAACGATCACCGGCATGGTATTGTCGTTTACTCTGATTTTTTCGGCAAGCTCGAGCCCGTTCATTTCGGGCATATTGATATCGGTAAAACAACAGTCTACACTCTGATGCGCAAGAATTTTAAGTGCTTCAACGCCACTTTTGGCTGTCAGAGTCTGGTAGCCTTTGCGCTGAAAGAATTCGCTGGAAACGTTTAAAATACTCTCTTCGTCATCCACAAATAAAATAGTTTTTTGCTGTTCATTATCCATTTGTATATAATTTCAAGAGATTACAACCACCATCGACTGTCATAGCCATCAGGTTTGATATCGACACTCTGGGCAAAAACTTTAGCCGCAAGCATCCAGGTGTTAGTTCATAGGTATTGCCAAATTTCTAAAATCATGACAGAAGATGAGCTTGAAAAAGTATTATTGGTCTCCAACCGAGGACGAGTGCGAGAACGACGACGAGCACGATTCGGAGAATAAATTGTCGTCCTCGTGCTCGTGCTCGTGATCGCAAATCACAAGCTGAAGAAGCAACATCGGACGGCAACCGAGGACGAGTACGAGCACGACAACGCGTACGATTCCGTAAAATGAATATCGTTTTCAATGTGATTCGAAGGTCAAAGAGAAGCATACTGAGTATTAGAAAATGACATTAGAAGCGTCAAGACCCCTCAAAATTTGCCTTTTAAGTTACCGCTGCAATCCGCATTGCGGCGGCCAGGGCGTTTATCTTAAAAATTTAAGCCGGGCACTCAAAGATCTCGGGCATCTGGTAGAGGTCATCGCCGGCCCCCCCGAGCCGAACCTTGATAACGACATACCGGTCTATCAACCCCCATCCCTTGATCTGTACAACCCGGATAATCTCTTCCGGATGCCATCTCTGAAAGAACTTTCACAGCCGATCAATCTGATTGAGTGGTTGGGAGTTTCGACCATGGGTTTCCCGGAGCCCTTTACCTTTGGATTGCGAGCCCGTCAATTTTTGCGTAACAAGCTCCATAAATACGATATCGTTCACGACAACCAGGGACTGTCATACGCTCTGATGACCATAAAAGATTGGCTGCCTACCATCGCCACCATACACCACCCCATCACCGTTGATCGGAAGATCGCCGTCCGGTCCGCTCCAACGATATGGGAAAAAATGAAACAGTGGCGCTGGTATTCTTTTATCGGCATGCAAAAACGCGTTGCCAGGAAACTTTCCCACATCATCACCGTATCCAAAACTTCCAGCAGGGATATCTCCCGCGATTTTAATATTTCACCGGACCGATTCAGAATCATACCCAACGGTATTAGCACCGATCAATTTTATCCGATTCCTGAAATCCCCCGGAAAAAAGATCGTCTGATTGTGACCAACAGTGCCGATATGCCCTTAAAAGGACTTTACTACCTGCTGCGGGCGGTTTCAAAGGTCGCTCAAACACACCCTGTCAAACTCACGGTTGTGGGAGCGCCTAAAAAAAACGGATATAGCCAGAGATTAATTCAGAAACTGGGCATTGGAAATCTAATCACCTTTACCGGTCGCATCGCCAATGAGCAGTTTGTGCGCGAATATGCAAAGGCAACAGCTGCGGTTGTGCCCTCGGTGTATGAAGGATTTGGATTACCGGTGGGCGAAGCCATGGCATGCGCTGTTCCGGTGATCAGCACCACCGGCGGGGCGCTGCCTGAGGTCGTGGGTGACGCCGGTATCCTGGTGCCGCCGGCTGATCATCACGCGCTTGCCAGCGCAATATTGACGATCCTGGAAAACCCGCAGCAGGCCCAAAAATTAGGCCGCGCCGGCTACAGGCGGGTGCATCAACACTTTACATGGCTCAAAGCGGCTGAAAAGACCATCGCAACGTATCGGGAGGCGATTTGTGATCACGGTCGATTTTAACAGGCTGGACATCAAAGCCCACTACCGTATCCTGGATATCGGTTGTGGATCGGGCCGGCACACCGGTGCCGCTTACCGGTTCAAAAACGTAGTCGCCATCGGTGCCGACATAAACCATGCAGAGCTCGTCGAGGCAAAAAACAGGTTAAAAATTCACGACCGATTGGGCGAAAACGGCGGCGGTATGTGGGGTCTGGCAATGGCAGGTGTAAACGCTCTGCCGTTTAAGGACAATTTTTTTGATCTGGTTATCTGCTCCGAAGTATTGGAGCACATTGCAGAAGATGAAAGCGCTGCCCGCGAATTGATCCGAGTTCTAAAGCCGGGGCACAACCTCGTGGTAAGTGTTCCGCGTTTCTGGCCGGAGCGCATCTGCTGGGCTCTTTCATCGGAATACACGAATTCAAACAACGGTCATATCCGGATATACCGAAAAAAGAAGCTCATTGCGTTGCTGGAAAATTGGGGCGTGAAGCATTGGGCGCTTCATTATGCCCACAGCCTGCACACCCCTTATTGGTGGCTGAAATGTTGGGTGGGGCCTAAACGCGAAGATGCCTCATTGGTGAACCTTTACCATCGCTTTTTGTCCTGGGATATCATGAAAAAGCCGAAACTGGTGAGTTGGATGGATAAATTGCTGAATCCAATTCTTGGAAAAAGCCTGGTGGCTTATTTTCGGAAGCAAGACCAATAAAAAGGTATTTTGGGGGATGCCAAAAGTTCGTAAATTTTCTCGGCCCTGAAGCTATACGGATTTTAGATTTTAGATTTCGGATTTTGGATTTAAAAACAGTTGCGGCAATTGAGCGTAAAATTCGAGCCTGCTTCAATCCGCAATCCAAATTCCAAAATCCAAAATTATGGTGACTCCAATGCTTCGAAATTAATTGAAATTGATATCTCCCACGATGGATTACCTTCTTTTGGGTTATAGATCCGTTTATTTTTTGCGTTGAAGCACGCCCAAGGTTTTTATTTTGGGTAAGCGCTTAAATTGTCCCGAAGAAAGCGCCAGGTTATAAATATGGTGGGGTGCCTGGCCGCCTTCGGCAGGATCTTTGAAAATATCATGGATCAAAAGATATCCTCCTGGTAAAATGTGCCGCGCCCAGCACTCATAGTCGGTTATCGCCGCTTCAGCCGAATGGCCCCCATCGATAAAAACCATAGCCAGGCGTGTAGTCCAGAGGCGGGCAGCCACATCCGAACGGCAGACCATCGCTACGACCGTATCTTCAAGGTCGGCTTTTTCAAGCGTCTTGCGAAATTCTTGAAAGGTATCCACCCGGCCGGTTTTGGGATCAAAAAGCCCGGGGTCAAAATACTCCTGGCCGGGTTGTTGCTCTTCAGACCCCCGATGGTGATCAATGGAATACACGATGCCGTCATTCGTTTTGCAGGCAGCACCGATATAGATCGTTGATTTGCCGCAATAGCCGCCGATCTCCAGACACGGACCCAATCGGCTGGCCTTACGCGCAATCTCGTAAAGACAGCGCCCTTCATCCTCATCTAAAAAGCCTTTAATACTGCTGAGTAGCTTGGCGTCAATGTTCATATTACGTTTCTCGACGACGAGCACGAGCACGAGTATGAGGACGATAATTTATTCCGAATCGTGCTCCTCGTCGTTCTCGTACTCGTCCTCGGATGCCGTCCAATCATGCTTTTTCGGCTTACTGAAGCACAAGATGGTCGGATGCGGTTAGACGTAGATTGAATATCAAATGATGCGGTATTCTTGTCGTCTGGCCATCACTCATGTGACCGGCGATCATAGCTGGTGACGAGAACTTCTCTGGGCTTGGCGCCGTCTGAAGGGCCGACGATGCCTTCTTTTTCCATCTTTTCGATAATGCGCGCCGCTCGATTATACCCGATTCGCAAATGGCGTTGAATCATGGAAATAGA
>JAUVTR010000199.1 GCA_030601425.1 Desulfobacterales bacterium | reverse complement strand
TGCAAAATCCATATATGCCGTATCCGGTTCGCATCGATAATATCACCGTTGAAACCGAAGATAAGAATCTAAAAACATTTCGCTTTGTCTTCTTAAACCCGGAAGATGAAGAAAAGTTCAACTATCATTCCGGTCAGTTTGCCGAACTTTCCGTGACCGGAAAAGGGGAAATACCCATCGGGATTGCCTCATCTCCCACGGAAAAGGGATTTGTCACGTTCACCGTGAACAAGGTGGGCCTGGTATCTTCCTATCTGCATGCCATGGAAGAAGGCGATATTATGGGCGTTCGAGGCCCTCTGGGCAACTGGTATCCGTGGGAACAGATGGAGGGCAAGAATGTGGTCATCATCGGCGGCGGGTTTGCCTTCACCACCCTGCGATCTTCCATTGTTTACATGCTGGATCCGGCCAATCGCTCAAAATTCAAAGATATCCACGTCATCTACGGCGCCCGGACACCGGGTATGCTGCTCTACTGGGACGAGCTGATTGAATGGGAAAAACGAGATGACATCAACATGCACATTACCGTTGACGGCACCGATGATCCCAACTGGAAGTACAACACCGGCTTTGTTCCGACGATGGCCGAGCAAAAAGCACCGCCCGGCGGTGAAGATACCTATGCGGTCGTGTGCGGTCCGCCGATTATGATTAAATTTACCCAGCCGGTCCTGGATAAGCTCGACTATTCCCACGATCGTATTATTATGTCCCTTGAAAATCGCATGAAATGTGGAATTGGAATGTGCGGTCGCTGTAATATCGGCAAAGAATTTGTTTGCAAAGATGGGCCGGTTTTTACACTTGCAGAATTAAACAGAACACCCCGGGAGTATTAATCCCCCACGCTGAATTTCCAGGTTAACTACATGAAATTTTTAAAAAACCCCAAAATGGATATCTTTAAATATTTTCATGTTGACAATGATATGTCAATTACGGTAAAAAATTCTTTTTATAAATAAGCTTAATAAGGCTGCGGCCGAAAGAAACAAATATATAATATATAAATATCAAGAAGGAGGACGATTAAATGCCAAGTGTAGAATTCATGGGTAAAGAGTTTACAATCGACGAAGACGGGTTTATCGATTCCTACGACAACTGGTGTCAAGAGTGGGTCCAATGGGTAAAAAATCAAGAAGGCATCGAGGAACTCAATGACGAACATCAAAAAGTAATTGAGGTCCTTCGTGATTATTATGAGAAAAATGGTATTGCCCCGATGGTTCGTGTTCTGTCCAAAGTAACCGGGTTTAAACTGAAACATATTTATGAATTGTTCCCGTCAGGTCCCGGTAAGGGAGCATGTAAAATGGCTGGTCTTCCGAAACCTACCGGATGTGTTTAAATACAAAAGCGTGACCCATTTTTTATTTTTAAAAAAAGGCCCTGTTTTTTTCGCAGGGCCCTTTTTGTTTGAATAGGAGGCTCTAATGATCCTTTCAGTAAAAACTTCGGGCCGGACAGAGTTAGTCGATATCACAACCAAAATTGCTAAATTGGTAAAAGAATCCGGTGTTAGCGAAGGTCTGTGCATGCTGTATGTGCCCCATACCACGGCCGCGGTCACAATCAATGAGAGCGCCGATCCAAGTGTCAAAGGCGACATCCTGATGGTTTTAAACCAGATCATTCCCTGGGATGCGGATTACAAACACATGGAGGGCAACTCACCGGCTCACGTAAAATCAACCCTGGTCGGTGCATCGGAGTTGGTGGCCATTGAAAATAGCGCGCTGGTTTTAGGCACATGGCAGGGGCTTTTTTTCTGTGAATTTGACGGTCCGCGAACCCGAAAGGTTCATGTTCGTATCATTGAGCAGCGCTTTGCATAAGACGCGTAACATTCAAGCTTCAGGGTTATCTGATTGCGGATTGCGGAATTTTTGTTTATCCGCAGATTACCCCGGTGGAATCCCCGCTAAGTAGCGGGGTCTGCTCCGCAGAATTCCACTGGGCAGGCGCAGATTACACAGATTAGTTTTATAAAATAAAAGGGACACGGGTGAAATATTGGTATATTTTACCAGTGTTCAGGGGTCAATTAAATTAAGGGTTAAGATAATATGAGGAATTAACATGCAAGAGTTTGATGATGTCGACAAAGCAATACTGAATCGAATCCAGTCCGACTTTCCCATCACATCCCGACCCTACCGCACTATTGCCGAAGAGGTAGGCGTAGCCGAAGGCGAGGTTTTAAAACGCGTCTCCCGGTTAAAAGCGTCCGGCATTATCCGCCGGATTGGCGGCAATTTCACGCCTGAAAAGCTTGGATTTGTCAGCACGCTATGCACGGCAAAGGTTCCTGAAGATAAAATCAGCCAATTTGCTGAAGTCGTAAACCGCTATCCGGGTGTTACCCACAATTACCGACGGGAAAATACATTCAATATCTGGTTTACATTTATTGCACCTTCGATGGATGAAATTAACACGAGCCTTAAACAGATCGCCGCGGAAACCGGCGTCACCGATATCCTCAATCTGCCGGCGACGAGGGTGTTTAAGATTAGAGCGGAATTCAAGGTTTAGGTTCAGAGATCAGTTAACAGATAACAGAAAACAGAGGACAGACGACAAACAAGGTGTTTCATCCTCCAGTTTTTACCATCTGTCTTCTGGCCTCTGTCCTCTGATTCCTGACACCTGACACCTATTGATTCCTGACGCCTAACGCCTAATATCCATTATGAACGACATCCGCATTGCTGCTGTTATTATGAATTGTCCGGTTGGCCGGATCCAGGACAACCTGGGTCGCATGTCCGCATGGGTCGAAGCTGCAAAAAAACAGGGTGCCGATCTTATCTGTTTTCCGGAAATGAATACAACCGGATACAGCACCCGGGATGAAATCAAAGATTCAGCCGAAACCGTGCCGGGGCCAATCAGTCAGTTTATTTTAGCGATGGCCCGGGAATCCAAGATCGTTATTCTGGCCGGAATGGCTGAAGAAGACCCCAAAGGCCGTGTGTTTGCCAGTCATCTTGTTGTCACGCCGCAAGGAGTGGCCGGTATCTATCGTAAAATCCATATTGCTCCACCGGAGGGCAATGTGTTTTCTGCGGGCGATACTGCTCCCGTGTTTGAAATCCAGGGTGTAAAGCTGGGTATCCAGCTATGTTATGATGTGCACTTTCCTGAGCTTTCAACTCGCATGGCTATTGACGACGCTGATGTGATCTTTATGCCGCATGCATCTCCCCGGGGTACACCGGAGCAAAAATTTAATTCCTGGATGCGCCATCTCCCCGCGCGTGCTTTCGACAACGGCCTTTATGTGGTGGCCTGCAACCAGACCGGTGATAATCAAAACGGTCTCAATTTTCCGGGCCTATCCGTTATTTTTAACCCCTCCGGTCAGATAATAAAAAAGGACACAAGCGGAAAAGAAAAAATAATCATTGCAGACCTGAAAGCAGAGGGATTAGCAAAGGTAAGAGACCATCGAATGCGTTATTTTCTTCCCAATCGCAGACCAGGGCTCTACTATCATGAAAAATGAACACGTACCATAAACGTTGCGGATAGCATCAGATGGTCAGGAAAAATCTTGGAACCTACTATTTTAAATAAATGGAAACAGAGAATCAGCCTGTTAAGAATCCGAATAAGAGATCTTATTCAACCCATAAATTTACTTTTTTTTCGGCCGAAGTCCCAGGCGCGTAGCCAGATTATGAAGATTGCTTCGATGCATGCCTAAATCTCGTGCAGCTGCTGCCCAGTTACCTTGTTTGCTTGCCACCGTATGGCTGATCAAATTTCTTTGAAAATCTTCAACGGCCTGCCTGAGAGGACCTCCCGGCGGCAACGAAAAAGCAGTTTCAGATATCGATTGCGGCATATGAGCGGGCTCAATTGAAATATCACCCCCCAAATGAATCGCATCAATGACGACTGTCTGCCCCTTGGGATACGTTTTAGATGCCTTCAGAATCGCCCTTGATATAATGTTTTCCAGCTCGCGCACATTTCCAGGCCAATGGTATTGGCTCAAAACGTTTATGGTGTCGCTGCTTATTCGTACCGGTCCGGTTCCTAATCGGCGTTGGGTAAGTTCACAAAAATACCCGGCTAACAGCGGAATGTCTGCCTTGCGTTCACGTAATGGCGGTACCTCTATAGGATAAACATTGAGTCTGTGATAAAGATCGGCTCTAAACCTTCCGGCTTTAACTTCTTCTTCAAGGTTTCGATTCGTGGCTACGAGCAAACGGACATTCACATAAATCGTTTTTCCCGACCCCACCCGTTGGATCTCTCCATGCTGAATGGCCCTCAATAATTTAGGCTGAATCGAGAGCGGCAACTCGCCAATTTCATCTAAGAATAGCGTTCCGCCGTCAGCAACTTCGAATTTTCCGACTCGGTCTCTGTTTGCGCCGGTAAATGCGCCTTTCATGTGGCCAAAAAGCTCGCTGTCAGCGAGGGTCTCCGGCAAGGCGGCGCAGTTGAGGTAAAGCATCGGCATATCCTGCCGTTCAGAGACAGCATGAATAGCACGAACCACCAACTCTTTGCCAACGCCGGTTTCACCCAACACCAAGACGGTAAAATCCGAGCGTGCAACCAATTCAATTTCCTGTCGAAGATGCTCAATTAAACGGCTGCTGCCGATAATCTGTGTGCCCTGGCGCAGCTGGATATCCCGCATCAGGTCGCTGGCAATTTGCCCCTGGCGCTCCGCACTGTATTCTAAGGCTTCAATCAAGTTGGCAGTCTGCATTTGGGCCCCGGCTAAAGCTCCAACGGCTGTAAGAAATCGTTGTTCGAGATGGTCAAAAGCATGGTGGTCGAGAGCGTCAGCGGTAAGTGCGCCTACAAGTTTATTTTCTACATACAAAGGGCAACCAAGACAGGCATGGATATGGCTCAGAGCATCAGCATCAATTGCCAACATGCCATCAAATGGATCTGGAAGTGCGGTATCGGCTGGAAAGAGCACGGGTTCTTTGGAATTGCAAATTATATCCAGGCGGGGATGTTCGCTACGTGCATATTGGCGGCCCATTGCATCAGGTGAAAGACCACGTGCTGCGACTGGAACAAGTGTGCCTCCATCTATTCGCAATAAGGCCGCTGCATCATAAGGGATGATGCGGTTTAAAGCCCCGAGTAATCGCTGATACCGATCCTTTTTATTGAGCACTGCGGTCAGATCTAGCGCAATTGAAACCAAAGTATCAAGCATATCCATAGTTATTAATATTACAACGTGTTGTAAAAATTGCAACATTTTTTTGTTGTAAATATAACAACATTAAAAATAAATAACTGAAATCATTGTATATATTTTTTGGCACATGATTTGCTCTATATTCTGACAGACAAAACAGCTAGTAAATAGAAAGGAGAAACTACCATGAAAGAAAAAATTGAAAAGGCCTTAGCCGATATCCGACCGTCTCTTCAGGCTGACGGCGGAGATGTCGAGCTGGTGGATGTGGAAAAAGGCATTGTCAAGGTTCGATTAACCGGTGCCTGCGGCGGGTGCCCCATGTCCCAAATGACATTAAAACAGGGTATTGAAGCCCATATTAAAAAGGAGATACCCGAAATTTTAAGTGTGGAAGCTGTTTAGCGATCTCATTGCCGGAATTCAGGGGGAATTATTGCAAGAAGACTGGGTGACAATATGAACCAAAAAATAGAAACCTTAGACCTAAGGCCAATGCCGGCCGTTGAGAGATATGATAAAATATTCCAGATCTGGAATAACTTGAAATCAGGCGAGACATTAAAGATCATCAATGACCATGATCCCAAGCCGCTGCGCTATCATTTTGCAACTACGCATGAAGGAGAGTTTCAGTGGGAATATGAACAGGAAGGCCTGATAGACTGGATAGTAAAAATAAAAAGGATTTAAAAAACATAAAAAAAAGCATCTGATGGATTGAACCGTGAGAAGCGGTTTAATGAGGAGGGTTGGAGGAAGATGAGAGCACACCCGTAGAATTGGTTCCAAAATTCCCATAAACAATTAAGGAGCAAGAGATGAATTTTGTAAAGAATCAGCCGTCCGATGAGACCCTGGATTTGGTTTGTCGCATGTGTCCCATGCACCTTTTAGAGCCGGGCGATAAACTCAAATGCATGAAAAAGGGCCAGGTTCTGGAAGTTTTGACTGACTATGACGGCGCCCTGGCTGATATCCCGGCTTGGTGTCAAAAATGTGGTCATGAATTTATCGGTTTCGAAGAGGATGCGGACTTTTATAAATTTTATATAAAAAAGAAAAAGTAAAGACGTTCGGTTGCGTGGCGGCCATAGCGGTGTCCAGCATCGTGAGCGAAATGGCCATGGGTAAGACGCTATCAGAGGTTAAAAAGATCACAAAAAAATCCGTTGCCGAATCCCTTGATGGTCTCCCGAAACAAAAAATGCATTGTTCCAACCTGGGGGCCGACGCGCTGGCCAAAGCAATTGAGGACTATGAGAATAAAGATTAATGTATGCGGGTTTCACCGCCGGCCAGATCTTCCAGGCCTTTGTGGTCTAAAATACGAATGCCACGGGTACCTTCTGATCGAATCAGCCCCGAGTTGATCATTTTGGTCAGGATCCGGGAAAGCGTTTCAGGAACGGTGCCCAATAAGCTTGAAAGCTGTCCTTTCCTGAAAACCTGATCGGTCAAGATTATGGCCAAATCATTCAGGTGTTCATCGGGTAGGTCCTTAAAAAGATAGATTGCAGCAATATGCTTGATAAGTTCTACAGTGACTTTTTTAGCATTTTTTGACTTAGATCAATGAAAGCCATGGCGATTTTGATAAAATCGAAAATATTCAGAAGCGGTTATTAAATTACCTATAAAGCAGCGCCAGTGCGAGACATTATTGAATGGAAAACCGCTTGACATTCAGCACAGCTTTAGTTCCAGAGGAGATAAAATAGATGGATGAATATTTGAATAAAGGCATCAAAGAAATCATA
>JAUVTR010000176.1 GCA_030601425.1 Desulfobacterales bacterium | reverse complement strand
TGAATTGCCTGCTGCAGAACCTGAAAGCGACTCAAAAAAAGACGATGAACTTTCGGCGGAAGAACCTGAAAGCGATTCAGAAAAAAGCGATGAATTGCCTGCTGCAGAACCTGAAAGCGACTCAAAAAAAGACGATGAACTTTCGCCGGAAGAACCTGAAAGCGATTCAGAAAAAAGCGATGAACTTTCGCCTCAAGAATCTGAGAGCGATGAAACGGATACAGACAATCCCTGATTACAGGAGTGGCAAATAGACTGGAAACGTCAGGAAGCATTGATGGGTTGTTTACACATGCAACTAACAAGAGACGACGATATCGTCTATGAGATATAATACGGCAATATGCCGATTATGAATTAATCTTTTTGGGGGAAACAATGGCCAAGCTCAG
Organism: Desulfobacterales bacterium; assembly: GCA_030601425.1. Taxonomy (GTDB): domain Bacteria; phylum Desulfobacterota; class Desulfobacteria; order Desulfobacterales; family JAHEIW01; genus JAHEIW01. The sequence goes on along the minus strand of JAUVTR010000176.1, from coordinate 7,341 downwards.
AGTGCACGAACTTGCCAGAGATTTGAACATGACCAACAAAGTGCTGCTCGCAAGGCTCATCGATATGGATATTTCTGTAAAGAGCCATATGAGCTCTTTGGATGATGACGTCATTGCAAAAATCAAAGGATCACTATTTGGCACCAAAAAAGAAACTGTTGAGGAAACACGGGTCAAACCGACTGTTATTCGTAGGCGCCGCAAAACAGAGCAAGTTGATACCCCTGCAACTTCTGAAGCTCAGCCAGAAGAGGCTGAACCGGCAGCTGTAGAAGCAGAGGCTGAGGAACCGAAAACAGTCAAAGAACCGGTGGTCGACGAAAAACCGACTGCCAAAAAAGCACGAAAGCCGAAAAAAAAGGCTGCTAAAAAAGAACTTTCTGCCAAAATTATCAAACTGCCGCTCAAGCCTGTTGAAGAACCTGTAAAAAAGAAAAAAGCCCAACCAAAGAAAGCGGAGGCCAAGGTTGAAAAACTGTCTGCCCGCAAAAAAGCCTTGGCGGATCAACCGCCGGCGGAGGCCGAACCCGTTACGGCCGGGCCAAGGAAAAAGAAACGCAAGAAAAAAGTTGAAGAACCGGATGTAGACAAGAAATTTCTTAAAAAGAAAATTTCATTCCGAAAAAAAGCGGTGATCGAAGGGAAAGATCTTTATGCACAAGGGTATCGGCCGCGCAAGCAACGCAAGATGGCCAAGGGTAGAAAAATACTCGGCGGCCAAAAAACTCAGATAACCGTCGCCAAAGCGATTAAACGCCGGATTAAAATCGATGAAGCCATTGTTCTCGCAGATCTGGCCAAGCGCATGGGGATTAAGTCCAGCGAGATTATCAAATCCATGATGGCAATGGGGTCTATGGCAACTGTCAATCAAACGATTGATTTTGATACGGCGGCACTGATCGCCTCAGAATTCAGTTATGAAGTGGAACACGCCAGTTTTGAGGAAGACGCCCTATTGAAACAAGAAACCGATGATCCGGAAAAACTGGCACCACGGCCACCCGTAGTGACCATCATGGGCCATGTTGATCATGGAAAAACTTCATTGCTCGACGTTATTCGTAATTCTCGAATTTCTGAAATGGAAGCCGGGGGGATTACCCAACATATCGGTGCTTACCACGTAACCACCGATAAAGGGCAAATCGCATTCTTAGATACACCCGGCCATGAAGCATTCACCGCCATGCGAGCTCGAGGCGCTCAGATTACCGATATTGTGGTTCTGGTGGTTGCTGCCGATGACGGGGTTATGCCGCAAACAATAGAAGCCATTAACCATGCAAAAGCGGCCGAGGTACCCATAATTGTCGCCATAAACAAAATCGATAAACAGAATGCAGAACCCGAAAAAGTGCAACGGGAGCTCGCCGAAATCGGCCTGACTCCGGAAGACTGGGGCGGCGAAACGATTTATGTCAACGTTTCGGCCAAGCAGGCCCAGGGGATTGACGAACTGCTCGAACTGATATTGCTTCAGGCCGAAGTGCTGGAGCTTAAAGCCAATCCAGACAAACTCGCCGCCGGTCATGTGGTGGAAGCCAAAATCGACCCGGGCCGTGGAGCCGTCGCCACCATTCTGGTAAGGGAAGGAACTCTGCGTACGGGTGATCCGATCGTGTGTGGGATGCATTACGGCAGAATCCGGGCGATGCAGGAGGACAGAGGTTCACAGATAGAATCGGCCGGACCCTCAATACCGGTGGAAATCGTTGGCCTATCCGGCGTACCCATGGCCGGCGACGAATTCCTTGCGCTTAAAGATGAAAAAAACGCCAAACAGGTTAGCGAGCATCGGCAGCAGAAACAACGATCCAAGGAGCTCGCCCAATCCAGTCGAATGAGTCTGGATATGCTTTTTGAGCGCATACAGGAAGGGGAGGTTAAGGATTTAAACCTCATCATCAAGGCCGATGTTCATGGTTCCATCGAGGCCCTGAATGACTCTTTGACAAAGCTTTCCAACGATGAAGTAAACGTAAATGTTGTCCATTCAGCTACCGGTACGATTGCCGAGTCGGATGTCTCCCTGGCCACCGTATCAAATGCCATTGTAATCGGCTTTAACGTTCGACCCAGCCCAAAGGTCCAATCCCTGGCCACCGATGAAACGGTGGATATGCGCTTTTACGATGTTATTTATGATGTTATCAATGACGTTAAAAACGCGATGGTCGGAATGATGGCTTCCACGTTTGAAGAACGGATCTTGGGCTCGGCTGAGGTTCGCGAAGTTTTCCAAATCCCTAAAATCGGTAATATCGCCGGCTGTTATGTAACGGATGGCAAAATTGAGCGCGGACAAAACTTGCGACTTCTCAGAGACGGCGTGGTGGTTTATAAAGGGAAAAACTCTTCCCTGCGGCGCTTTAAAGATGACGTCAAAGAAGTTCAAGCCGGTTATGAATGTGGCATCGGTATTGAAAATTTTAATGACATCAAAGTGGGCGATGCGATCGAGTGTTATTATTTGGAGGAGATAAGGCCCGAAATCGAATAGAACCCATCTCAAAAATGCATCTAACACCCAAGGGCTTTGTTGCAAACCGATTCAAAATACTCGAATACTAGCGTGTATGCTCCGTTTTTGAATCGATTTGCGTCGCGCCCTTGAGCGTTATCTACTATTTTTGAGATAGGTTCTAGATAAAGGTTATTTGTTGTTTGTTATTTGCATGCGTCATTTGATAGGGTTGCAAATCATTCATTTCAAATAACGAATAACCAGTAACTAATAACTTACGAACATGGTAGTTGGAATTGGAATTATCACCTTTAGATTGCATGATTGTCGCTCTCTGAAAGGAAAACGAAAAGTCGTCAAATCGATTATCAGCAGGATGCGCAACAACTTCAATGCATCGGTAGCCGAAGTCGGGTCAAACGATATTCATCAGCGAGCTGAAATCGGTTTTTCATTGGTTGGCAATGATAAAGCTCTTATTAATTCAAAAATAGACAAAATATTCAATATGGTCGACGGCCTGGGATTGGCCGAAATCATCGACACTGAAATGGAAATAATCAGCTTATGATTCCATTTTCTCGAGCGGACAGAGTAGGCGGTTTAATCCAAAAGGTGCTGTCCAATATACTGAAAAAAAATATCAGTGATCCGCGCCTTAAGATGGCAACCATTACCGGTGTAAAAGTTTCGCGCAATTTAAAGCAGGCGCGTATTTATTTCACCACCTCCGGTGACCGTCAAAAGAAAGGCGCCGCCATAAAAGGCTTTAGTAGCGCCCATGGTTTTATTAAACGGACTCTGGCGCATGAGCTCGATCTCAAATACATGCCGGATATAAAATTTCTTTATGATGAATCGCTGGAATACGGTGCCCATATCGATGAACTGATTGAGTCAATCAAAAACGAAAATGGATCAAATCATTCGACATATTAAAGACGGTCAACATCTTTTGATCGCTTCGCATGCAGAGCCGGATGGCGACGCCGTGGGTTCCCTAGTTGCGTTAGGACTCGCTCTGGGCAAGTTTGGCAAAAAAACAACCCTTTATAACTCAAGCCCCATTCCGGCCGTCTATCGATTTCTTTCCGGCGTAGAGCGCGTTGTGCGGCATATTAAAAAAGCCAACACCTATGATATCGCCATTATGCTTGACTGCGGCGATCTGGTCAGAATCGGGGAAGCCGCTTCAACGATCAACAAGATACCCGTGATCATTAACATTGACCATCACATTTCCAACACCGGCTTTGGGCATATCCAACTCATCGATACCACGGCATGTGCCACGGCCGAAATCGTTTATCGCTTGATCAAAGCACTGGAAATTCCCTTTGATAAAGATATCGCCACTTCCCTTTACACCGGAATTTTAACAGATACCGGCTCATTTCGTTTCTCTAATACAAACCAGGCGGCTTTCGCCATCAGCAAAGAAATGACAGAAGTCGGCGTTGATGCGCACAGCGTTGCGCAACGCGTATTTGGAACCTATTCCCTGGGCCGTATCAAGCTGTTAAATATGGCGCTTAACTCTATTGAAATTTCTGATAATGGCAAATTGTCAATCATGACCATAACCCGCAGCATGCTCAATGCAACCGGGACGAGCCCTGAAGATTTAGACGGTATGATCAATTATGCGCGACGGATTGAAGACGTTAAAGTCGCCGCACTGATCCATGAAATAAAGAACGGGGCCGGTAAATTCAGCAACATGAACCGCTACCATGTAAGTCTGCGCTCCGATAGCTCTGTGGATGTGGCGGCAGTCGCCAGCAAATTTGGCGGCGGCGGTCATAGGAGTGCCGCCGGATTTCAAATTGAATCAACATTGGTCGCATTGAAAACAAAAATTATTGAATTGGCCGAAAATTTGTAAATCGGATGAGTTCATCATCTCTAATACCTGAATTTTGCACGAGTCGGAGGCTTTCATATGCAAGATTCAGGTAACAAAAAGCAAGCGTTAATAAATCAGCAGGAATTAAGTGGGGTTGTCGCCGTTGATAAACCTCAAAATATAACATCGGCAAAAGTCGTTGCCTATGTGAAACGCCTGCTAAATGCCGGGAAAGTGGGTCATGCCGGTACCCTGGACCCTTTCGCTGAGGGCGTTCTGGTCTGCTGCATCAACGATGCAACCCGCCTGGCCAGGTTTCTGCTGGCCGGCAGTAAAACCTACGAAGCAACCCTCAAACTGGGAATCGAAACCGACACGCAGGATTCAACCGGGACCGTTACAGCCGTGAGCCGGGGATTTGATTACCCGGAAGACACGATAAGATCAGTGGTTAAGCAATTTGAAGGTGGAATTGAACAACAACCACCGGTGTTTTCGGCATTAAAACACAAAGGAACGCCGCTTTATAAGTTGGCTCGACAGGGCACACCGGTTCAAAAGCCGGCCAGAAGTGTCCATATTGCAAGCATTAAAATACTTGAAATAAAGCTGCCGTTGGTTCGTTTTAAAGTCTGCTGTTCCGCCGGTACATATATCCGCACGTTATGTGCCGACATTGGAAAGCAGCTCGGATGTGGCGGCCATCTATTTGCGCTGAAGCGGCTCGCAAGCAGCGGGTTTAAAATTGAACAGGCCCTCTCGCTGCCGGCATTAGAAAAACTTGCGTCAGCGGGCAAATATTCACGCTTTATCGTCAGCATGGCAGACGCCCTTCCGGACATGCCGGCCTGTGTTGCCGATCAGAATTTGATCGAGAAGATCAGACACGGCAAACCCGTAACAAAAAAAGATTTGAGTTTTGGCCAAGTGTCTGTAAAAAAGAACATGCATGATGTTAACATCAAAGTTGTGGATGCCGGCAATAAGCTGCTCGCTGTACTCAATTATGGAAAAGACCCGGACAGATTCTCATATGCGTGTGTTTTCCCGAATTGAAAAAGTCAAACCGAAAACAATATAAACGACAATTTTCCTTACAGGAGGCCGGAGAAGTGGTTTTTGACACAGAAAACAAAAAGAAGCTGATTGACAAATTTAAATTGCACGAAACAGACACCGGATCACCCGAAGTTCAGGTGGGACTATTGACCTATCGTATTTCCTCTCTCACCGAGCATTTAAAAATTCACAAAAAAGACCATCATTCCCGCAGAGGCTTGCTGATGATGGTCGGCAGACGCCGCAGACTGTTGAACTATGTGAAGCACAAAAATGTCAGTCGCTATCGGGCCATAATTGACACGTTAGGGTTGAAACGGTAGCCTGCCGATCGGGCTCACCCCTTGCGCCGCAATAATCAGTGGTTTCAGCGGTGCAATTATTTGTCGTTGCTGATAGGAACAGCGATGCCGGATGAAACAAACGCTGTCCGAAGCCCGATCCTTTTCGGGTTTTGATAGACATACAAAATTTAACGCCTGGCCTTTCTATGATCGCCGGTTTGAAATGCGGACTTCATTACGGATGAAAAAGGATTTGGCGTTACTTCATTTTAGGAGAAAACATGGAAATTTTACTTAAAGAAGAAATCGGGGGCCGAACGCTGAGTATCCAGACCGACAAAGTTGCCAAACAGGCATCAGGATCGGTTGTGGTTCAATATGGAGATACCATTGTACTTGTGACCGTTGTGGCCACCCATGATGAAAGGGACATGGGTTTTTTACCTCTGACCGTAGAATATCAAGAAAAAATTTATGCCGCCGGACGAATCCCCGGAAACTATTTCCGTCGAGAAATCGGTCGGCCCAGTGAAAAAGAAACGTTAACTGCCCGTCTGATCGACCGGCCCATTCGGCCCCTGTTTCCAAAAGAGTGGCGCTATGAAATTCAGGTGATCGCTACCGTGTTGTCCATGGACCAGGAAAATGACCCGGATACCCTGGCAATGATCGGCGCCTCGACAGCTCTGGAAATTTCCGACATCCCGTTTGCCGGGCCGATTGCCTGCGTGCGGGTGGGTCGGATTAACGGCCAGTTGATGATTAATCCGCCATCTTCGGAATTAGAAGGTAGCGATATCAATATCATCGTTGCCGGTTCCAAGACCGGCGTCGTGATGGTAGAGGGCGGCAGCGACGTGGTCAGCGAAGCCGATATGCTGGAAGCCATATTTTTTGGCCACCGGGAAATGCAGCCGCTAATTGATCTTCAGCTAAAATTGAAGGAATCCAATGGCGTGCCGAAACGGCCGTTTACCCCGCCGGAAAAAGATCCGCAGCTGGTCAATACCTTAAATGCCGAGGCTTCCGGTCGGATGCGTGAAACCATTCTCATTCCTGAGAAAAAAAGTCGCCAGAGTGCAGTGCGTGAGCTCAAGGCCGAAATATTTGAGAAGCTGGGCGAAGACTATAGCGACCGCAAGGCAGAAGTTTACGATATTCTTAAAGATATCCAGAAACAGATTAGCCGGGATCTTATTTTAAAAGAAAACCGTCGGATTGATAATCGTAAATTTGACGAAATCCGGCCGATAACCTGTGAAGCGGGCTTACTGCCCCGACCCCACGGCAGCGCGCTTTTTACCCGGGGTGAAACCCAGGTCCTCGGCGTCTTGACCCTGGGCTCCGGACAGGACGAGCAACGCGTCGAGACCCTTTACGGTGAGGAATTCAGACCCTTTATGCTTCATTATAATTTCCCCCCGTATTCTGTGGGCGAAACCAGACGCATGGTCGGCCCATCGCGTCGCGATATCGGACATGGCGGGCTGTCCACCCGGGCCATTCAAAAAATTTTACCGGATAAGGAAGTATTCGATTACACCATTCGACTGGTTTCTGAGGTCCTGGAATCCAACGGTTCTTCATCTATGGGCACCGTTTGCTCATGCTGTATGGCGCTGATGGACGGCGGGGTTCCCATAAAAGCCCCGGTGGCCGGTATTGCGATGGGCCTGGTAAAAGAA
>JAUVTR010000090.1 GCA_030601425.1 Desulfobacterales bacterium | reverse complement strand
GTCTTTTTCCAGCCAGCCGCGGCGCGCCTGTCCCACACCAAAGCCGATGTCGTCAAGCGCATTCACCTGGTGGGCATCAGAGTTGATGGCCACCAAAACGCCCTCCGACTTGGCGATTTGACAATAGGTGTCATAAAGATCCAAACGCCGGGGGTTGGCGTTCAGTTCAAGGAAACAGCGACGCGCGCGCGCTTTGCTAATGAGTTGCATCATGTCCACTTCGTAAGGCTCGCGTTCATTAATCAAACGACCGGTAGGATGCGCCAGAAACGTAAAATACGGATGATCCATGGCGCGCAAGATACGTTCGGTTTGTTTCTGCAGCGATAAACCGAAATGGCTATGGATTGTTCCCACCACCAGATCCAGCTTTGCCAGAACGTTATCCGCTAAATCCAGGTGACCGTCTTCCAAAATTTCGACTTCAATTCCTTTCAGGAGGGTAAGACCTTTAAGCTCTTCGTTAAGTAAATCAATTTCTTCCATTTGCTTTAGCAGCTTTGGTGGGTCAAGACCTCCGGCAATTTTTAAACGATCCGAGTGTTCGGTAACGGCAAGGTATTTGTACCCGCGCTTTTTTGCCGCCAACGCCATTTCTCGAAGGCTGTTACGGCCATCAGTATAATCGGTATGAATATGCAAATCACCTTTTAAGTCTGAAAATTCGATTAAATTCGGCAAGCGCTTATCGCGAGCCGCTTCGATTTCACCGCGATTTTCCCTCAGCTCAGGAGGGATGTAAGGCAAATCCAGCGCCCGATAAACGGAGGCCTCCGTATTGCCGGCTACACGTTTCTCAAACCTGAACACCCCGTATTCATTAATCTTTAATCCGCGCTGCTGGCCCAGGCGGCGAATCACAATATTATGGGCCTTGCTGCCGGTAAAATACTGCAGCGCCGCGCCAAAGCTGGCTTGCGTGACAAGTCTGACATCAATCTGCAACCCGCGGCGCAGCACAATACTGGATCGCGTCAACCCCTTGGACAGGACATTGTCGACTTCATCATATTCTGCGAACCGATCCATCACCGGGCTCCCTTTGCGGGCGGTAACCAGGATGTCCAGATCGCCCACCGTTTCCCGGGATCGCCGGTAGCTGCCGGCCGCCACCACTTTGCTCACACCGGGCACCTTCTTCAGGTATTCGATCAGGCTATCGACATAATGTTTGGCCTCGGCAAGCTTAAAGCGCGTTTCTTTTTGAGCCCGGGCCTTAATGGCTTCCAGAATCGCCTTTTCGGTTTTTTCACCAAAACCTTCAAGGGCACGAATGCGGCCGGTCTCTGCGGCTTCGGACAGCTGTTCGAGGTTTTTGATTTTCAGGTCATGATACAACACCCGTACACGCTTGGGGCCCAGATTGGGCAGTCTTAATATTTCCAGGACAGTTTTCGGAATGCGTTCTTGCAGCTTGATCAGGGCTTTGGCCGTGCCCGTTTCCAGGATCTCGTGGATCTTGGCGGCCAGTTCTTTGCCGATGCCCGGCAGTTGGGTAAGATCCTCGAATGCAGCCACCATATTTTTCAACTCGGCGCCCAAACCTCGAATCGTGCGAGCCGCATTGCGATAGGCCCGGATACGAAACGGGTTCTCCCCTTCGATCTCCAGAAAATCGGCGATCTCATCAAAAATCCTGGCAATGTCAGTGTTGTGAACCGGCATGAACTGAATACCCTTTTTCAATCTAATCCCTGTAATAAGATGATGTCTTTATCAAGGAGTTAATTTATGTATTTTGAAGCCTTATTTCAACCGTCAAATGATACCGAGTACAATTCTGATGCCGCCGGTTTTGTGGGCAAAAAAGTTGCCACCCGGGAAGGCTGGATCCTGGAAGAGGGTCCCCATAAAGGACAACAATGCTTTTATACCGCTTTACATAATAATGTTCCGAGTCACCGACCACCCGGTTTAAAAACACCCAATGACGGAATTGCGGCCGTTACGCCAGAAAAAAACATTGCAAAATAGATGCACAGTATGGTTCTTATGGATCAAAATGCTAATTCCCAGGAGGATTTGATCATGAGAAAAGATACCCAGTGCGTTCACAGCGGCACCCGTAAAGACCCGAACACCAGAGGGCTCAACACGCCCATTTACACTTCTTCGTCATTTGAATACCTGGATGCACCTGAAAATGTGTATCCCCGATACTTCAATACTCCCAATCAGAAAACGCTTATCGATAAGTTATGCGCGCTGGAAAATGCTGAAGATGGGTTGATCTTCAGCTCGGGCATGGCGGCCATCAGCACGGTCATGCTGACTTTTCTCAGCAGCGGGGACCATGTGGTACTCCAGAAAGACATTTACGGCGGGACGCATCATTTCGTAACCGCTGAATTTGATCGATTCGGCATCCAATATACCTTTGTATCCAACCGTACCGAAGAGATTGAAAAGGCGGTGCAGAAAAACACCAAAATTATCTACATCGAGACCCCTTCCAACCCCCTGCTTTTAATCACGGACATCGAGGCCACCGCCCGTATTGCAAAAGCCAACAATGCCTTAAGTGTTATCGACAACACCTTTGCCACTCCCATCAATCAAAATCCTCTGGATTTCGACATTGATATCGTTGCCCACAGCGGCACCAAATATCTGGGTGGTCATAGCGATTTGTGCTGCGGTGCGGTGTTGGCTCGCAAAGAGTTAGCCGGCAAAATTTGGTCGGCGGCGGCCAATTTTGGCGGCAGCCTGAATGCGATTACCTGTTATCTGCTGGAACGAAGCTTAAAAACTCTGAGTGTCCGCATCGAAAAACATAATCAAAATGCCCGGATCATCGCCGAATATCTTCAAAATGATTCCCGCATCCCGAAAGTTTACTACCCCGGCCTGGAAAGTCATCCGGGGTACGAGACGGCAAAAAAACAAATGCAGGGTTTCGGCGGCATGCTGGCATTCGAGCTGGGCGACGCAGCGCAAAATCCGGATCGATTTTTAAAAAATTTGAAGTTGATTACACCCGCCCTCAGCCTCGGTGGGGTGGAAACCATAATTTGCTCACCGGCAACGACGTCCCATGAAAAAATAACAGACGCAGAACGTGCCGAGCTTGGTATCACCGACAATCTTTTGCGACTGTCGGTGGGAGTTGAAAACGCCGCGGATATCATAGCGGATATTGACCAGGCTTTAACCGCATTTAATCCTTGACAGAATTTGCAGGACAATTATTTTTCGATACGGAAACCGATGCAGCCTGGTATTACCCTGAACCCAAAGAGGCGGCCAAACAGATAAAAGATTATGTGGCGTTCTACAAAGGCGTAGAGGAAAGTTCATAAAGATTGAAATAATGAGAATAGCTATCGCAATAATCAGCATATGCGCATTACTTATAACCTTATTGCCCAACGCTCAGGCCCAAATTAAAAACCCGGACACCTTCATTTTAGCCACTTACGGAACCCTGCGTACGCTGGACCCGGCCGCGTGTTATGACGCCACCGGGTCTCAACGAATCTGGAATATCTACGAAGCGCTCGTATTTTTTGACGGATCCAAAACCGATGCGTTCATCCCGGTTCTGGCCACCCGGGTTCCCACCTTGGAAAACGGTGGCATCACCGGCGAAGGAACCACCTATACGTTTCTCATCCGCAAAGGCGTTTATTTCCAGGAGGGCGGCGAATTAACCCCGGAAGATGTTGCCTATTCGTTTAAGCGCAACATGATCGCGGATCCGGACGGCGGTCCCATGTGGATGCTGCTGGAAGCATTGACCGCTAAACGCTCCACCCGGGATGAAAACGGCAAGATCATCCCGGGCATCTTTGAAGTTATTGATAAAGCCATTGAAGTTAAAGGCGACAGTGTGGTTTTGCATTTACCCAGACCGTATCCGCCCCTGATGGGCGTTCTGGCGTATTCTTCATCTGTCATCCTGGATAAGGAATGGGCCATCGCCAAAGGATGCTGGGATGGCAATATCCGCCATGCCGCCAAATACAACAATCCGGCTCCCGGTCATGAACCTTTGCAAAAGCTTGCCAACGGTACCGGTGCGTTTCGCATGAAATCCTGGGAGCCCTCCAAACAGTTTATCTTTGAACGTTTTGATCGGTATTGGGGCCCCAGGCCGGCGCTTAAAGCCGCCATTGTCAAATACGTGGAGGAATGGAGCAACCGTAAATTGATGCTGCAAAATGGTGATGCCGATCGGGTTACGGTGGACATTCCCTATGTGCCTGAAGTTAAGGCCATGAAGGGGTTGAAATTTTACAAAGTGCCCCAGCTGTCCGTTTCTTTTGCTTTTTTTTGCCAAAAAATCGACCCCACCGGCAATCCGAATATCGGCAGCGGCAAGCTGGACGGCAACGGCATACCACCGGATTTCTTTTCGGATATCAACGTCAGAAAAGCATTTTTACATGCGATGGACAGAAAAACTTACCGGGAAGATGTCTTTAACGATCTGGTGATCATGCCTACCAGTCCCAATATTGAAGGGCTGCCCTATCACAAAGATGTGCCGGTTTACGAGTATGATCTCAAAAAATCAAAAGCCTACCTGAAAAAAGCGTGGGGCGGCAAGGTGTGGGAGAAGGGGTTTAAGATGGTTATCACTTACAATTCCGGCAATGCCATGCGCGAAGCCGCGGCCATCATGCTGGCTGAAAATATCATGTCCCTGAATCCCAAATTTACCATCGAAGTCCGCAACGTGGAATGGAAAGATTATTTGATTCAGTACCGCAGTTATATGTATCCGATCTTTATTACCGGCTGGGTTGCCGACTATGCCGATCCTCATAATTTCCTTTCTACCTTCATGCACTCTCAGGGTAATTACGGCAGGTATATGGCATACCGAAATGCCGAAGTCGACAGGCTTTGCGATGCGGGTATATTAACAATGGATCCGCAGGAACGCGAAAAAATATACACCAGACTCCAGCACCTCTGGTATGAAGAGGCCGTCGGCATTCCCCTGTACCAGCAGATCAATCTTCGCGCCTACCGGGATTGGGTTCATGGCTATGTGCCGAATGCCATGTTGACCGATGCCTGGGAAGATCTCAAAAGCATCATAAAAAAATAAAATCCCGCCAAAGCCCAAAGGCGGGATTTTATTTTTGCCTCAGAAATTGGGGGCAGGACCTGCCCGTTAAAGTGTCGGCTATCCGCCAGCCGCTTTTTGATTAAGTACGAAATTCTTATGGGAAATCTTTTCCCCGGCACTTGCGAACATCCCTGTTTGATAGCCGCCCTCTTCCCATGCACTAACCCAGTAATCAACAATTTCATTGACCGCCACATTGTAAAGCAGCTCCGTAATCCCTTTTTTCATTTTCTTGCGGCCCGGAATTCGGTAGTCCTTAATTAGACTGGTGATATGGGATTTTATATCGCCAACTTTGTGGTAGCCATCGTAGCTGACATTATTCGGAATCAAATGTTGAGGAGTTCTGTAATTATCCGGCGAGATCGTTTCTGCAATAAAACAGGCAATAACGCCAAAAGCGTGAGCCGTATTGAACTTATTATATTTGCCTTCTCTTAAATCCTTGATGAGGTAGTTGTAGACCACTTCGGTTTCGTACGGATTTATCGAGTAGCTGCGCCGTTGGTGTCTTTCTGCAAAATGAATCCCCGCTGATACAATGGCAATATTATTACGCAAATACGCTTGTAACTCCACCGGACAAAATTCAATCGCATCGTAAACGATCTGATCCCGGGTAACCGATTTGAATGCAAAGGAACTATCAGGAAATATTAGAACGCCAACAAGCAAGAAGAAAACCAATATTTTAAATAATTTTTTATACATTATAACACTCTCCTCTATCCGAGGTTGATTGCGGTTTTGTAAGAGATTGATAACATTATTTTATCTATCGGCCGTCATGGTGAAAACTTTAATGAAAAGGCAACTTTTATAACGCACGATTCCAGACTTTTCATCAGGTACAACCTGTGTTAAGTAGGATTGTCCGAAGGCGTAAATCATTTCGATGTTTTGCATCAATAAGAAGTGGCCGCTGAAACGTCAACCCGTTTCAAAGAGGCCCGATTCACTCGTCACCTTATCTAATATCAACCGGTTAAGATAGGAAGGCCGCTCGTGATACCCGCACGCATCCTTACTTACACGACATACCGATTCGCATTCGCTGTATTTTTTCCCGCCATTGTGCTTTTTGCTTTAAATGCCTGCACGCTAAAACATCGTACCATCCCGGCCGGTGAGATCCCCAAAATAGACGCCTTAACTCCCGGGGATGCGGAATTCGGAAAATCATTGTTTGAAGATTTATGTGATGACAACCGACTGGACTCGCAAAATGAGCGTTATGGCCAGCTGGTGAAGGTATTCGATCACCTCATACAGGCTGCACAGGTCGATCATCTCCCCTGGCAAATTCATCTTTTTAATGATCCGGACCTTGCCGATGTCCGTGCCGTTCATGGAAACTATGTTTTTGTCTGGACGGGTTTCTTGGACATCGTGCAAAACGAAGATGAAATAGCGGGAGTGGTGGCCTGCGAAATCGCCCATGTTCTGGCCCGTCATACCTTTCCCGTGCAGTTTACCCTGTGGTCTGATGTTTTCTTTGACGTCGCCGAGCTAACCACCAGTATTGCGATCATGCAGCTCACCCATGGCGCGGTGTCCGTCAACGGACGCGGCTGGATGAAATGGGCATATGTTGAAATTTCGGATCTGGATCCGCTTGATCGCGAATACAGCGAAGCAGACGAACGCGAGGCTACCATGATTGCAATGCAGATTTTGCAGCGCTCGAAGTATGACCCCGAAGCCATGCTCACATTCTGGCAACGCGTACAGCAAGATGAAACCCTGCAAATAAAAGTGAAGCGCCTCAACCGCGAGCTTGCACCTCAGAGAAGGACAGAAATTGTGGAAGAACTTTTACGCCAGCTCCCGCAAAGGGCAAAACCGCACTTCCCGGATAATTTAAACACAGGTCAATACAATCCTGGCTTGCCAGCGCTTCAAATTCAGTCAACATCAAAGTCAATTCACCCATCGGAAGGCTCATGAGGCCGGCCGTCAAGCGTCTTGCGTATAGTGGTTGTCAAAAAAACGTTCTGGTATTCAAACGTTTTTTTTTCTACAACCACTTATGCCGCAATTCCGTCATTTGGGTGTTTTTAAACCGGGTGCTTTGCACCCGGTTACACCCGCACCGATTAAGGCACTGCCGTGCCTTTGTTTTTTTCCGCCATAGGCAAAAAAAAAACATGCCACCCGCTCCGCGGGTGGTCGGTGACTCGGAGCATTATTATGGAAAGCGGTATAAAATCAAAAGCATCCATGTTAACGAACACAAAGCATCCTGCTTAAGGAGCGCAGGCACATGTCACCGGGATTGGAAAAGAAAATTGATTAACCTGAGATATCTCGAAACGCAGCTGGCAAAAATTGAAAAGGCGGCTCACGGAGGAATGTGCCGCCTTTTCGAATAGAAAAGGAAAAAACTTTGGAGGTATAATAATGCATTAGAGTCCTTAAACTCTGCGCCCTACTATATCTGCCACTTTGTGGCATGTCAAGCTTTTTTTCTATCTGTTATCAATCCGCTTAATGAATGCGACAGCCAGATCATTGCACATGGTAGACACCGAATTTCATTCGCTGCACGGACTTCCGCCTTCCAGAGGCCAGATAGCGGATGTAACCACATGCCGGGATCTGTCCATCCTTTCCAGAAAGCTTTTAAAATACCCCAAGATTTTAGAGTGGACATCCGTTCGCCGTGACCGGTTCCGGAACGGCACATTTTTCATGACCAGCGCAAATCGCCTGCTTTCAAAAATGCCGGAAGTCGATGGACTTAAAACCGGCTATTACAGACGCGCGGGCCACAACATCGTCGCCACCGCAAAAAAAGAGGATTTGCGACTGCTTGTCATCGTGCTGGGAAGTCCCACTGCAGGGATACGGAATGCCTTTGTCATGCAAAAGTTTACAAAATATTTTTCACAGCAAAACCAATAAGCAAAAGAGCGTCCGCAAGGCGGACCCGCCGGAAGCGGGATCCACGGGGGCTGCAAATGACACATGAATACAACAGCTTGACAGCGGTGTTTCCAATATTAGCTTATGTTATCATCGGGGTTTATTTAGCAAATCCCGATTCAATATAAAGCTTGGAAGCCTTTTCAAGGCTCGGATCATAGAGCTGAAGAAAATGCATTGGAGGTGATTTGAATGTCCAGTAAGAATTTTAGTTATATGAAAACTATAGATCTGATCGCCGCCATATTCCTGTTTGTCGGCGGTATCAACTGGGGTCTTGTGGCATTATTTGATTTTAACCTGGTGACGTGGCTCTTCGGCGGTATGAATATCCTGACCAGAGCGGTGTACTGCCTGGTGGCCATCAGCGCCATTTACGATGCGCTTATGTGGAAGTCCATCCAGCGGCGATGGGAATGCAGGGGCTTTTTTGGTAAGGCTGAAGGCGCAGCCGCTTAAAACTGTTCACCCTCCCCAATTAAAACAATTGTCTCTTATGGGGAGGGTTTTTTGTTTCCTCACAAAAAGGGGACGTCCGTGACATATTGACATTTGCAATGAGGTTTGTTATTAGGCCGACATGCCACGCAAAGCCCGCATAGACGCACCCGGTGCACTGCATCATATTATTGTGCGCGGTATTGAGCGCAAAGCGATCTTTAAGGATCGCACCGACCGAGCAAATTTTCTTAGACGCCTTGGCACCATCCTATCTGAAACCGCCACCCCCTGCTATGCCTGGGTGCTGATGCACAATCATGTTCACCTGCTGTTAAAGACAGGCTTAGCGCCGATAGCAACTGTAATGCGCCGCCTTTTGACCGGTTATGCTCAACAGTTTAATCGCCGGCACAAACGGCACGGGCAGTTGTTTCAAAACCGCTATAAATCCTTTTTATGCCAAGAAGATGCTTACCTTTTGGAGTTGGTGCGGTACATTCATCTAAATCCGTTAAGGGCCGATGTTATTAAAGATTTAAAAGCGCTGCGCAACTTTGCTTGGTGTGGCCACAGCGTTTTAATGGGAAAGGTTACCTGTGACTGGCAGGATCGGGACTATGTGCTAAGGCTTTTTGGAAAAAAAGTGGGAGCGGCGCGGAGGGCATATGCCGCATTTGTGGCCAAAGGGAAGAATCAGGGGCGTCGGCCGGATTTAGTCGCTGGAGGCTTGATTCGTTCAGTGGGTGGCTGGTCGGTGCTCAAAGGTTACCGACGTGATGGTATCCGGGTAAAAGGCGATGAGCGTATTTTAGGCAATTCGGACTTTGTGGAAAAAGTGTTAAAAAAGGCCAATGAAAAATTTGAACAAAACACACTGCTTCAAGCCACGGGTCCGGATCTTTCCCTATTAATTAAAAAGGTCGCTAAATTCTATCAGATTGAAACAGAAGAACTAAAAACGGCGTCCAAAGCCAAACAAATCAGTTTGGCCCGGTCTATACTATGCTATTTAGCGGTCAGAAAATTGATGTTTAGCTGTGTCGAAGTGGCCCGGGCGCTGAATATCAGCCCGTCGGCAGTAAGCAAGGCCGTCATCAAGGGCCAAGCTTTAGCTGATCGCCCAAAGATCCAAAAAGAAATACTGGGGATTTGAGTTCAATTTCGATTAAGGGTTGCTCCGCTATCTAAATGTCCATATGTCACGGACGTCCCCTTTTTCTGGCACACACATTTGAAAAGCCGAAAAACCTGTGATACTCAAATGATATATTCAATTTTGGTAAAATGCAGATTATCTCAATAAATCAAAAGTTTGAAAGCTGGAGTGCAGACCACCATATATGGTATTCGTATCAATTCTCAGAGGTATGGATTAACGGTTGAAATATAGACGGATATATGAACGGTCAAAGATAGTCGATCTCAAATGGCTGGTTGCAAGTTTTTTATTACGCTTCCGTTAGTAGTCATTGAAAAATATAAACAAAAGACATTGATTAAATGAAAGATATAGAAGGAATAAAATACTACTCGCCAATAGAAGAAAAAATTAACATCATTTCTCATGCTACCGGTTTCATTTTAAGCATTGTTGCTTTCGTACTTTTAGTTACACATGCAAATCTGCACGGAGACGTTTGGCATATTGTTAGTTTTAGCATTTTCGGAGCAAGTTTAATTATATTATATGCTGCTTCTACTTTTTACCACAGCGCTAAAAAGTCAGAGTTAAGAAACAGATTGAAAATCATTGACCACGCATCTATTTATGTTCTCATTGCTGGAACTTACACTCCTTTTACACTCGTTACTCTAAAAGGCACAATAGGTTGGGTGATTTTCGGTACTTCTTGGGGATTGGCTTTGACTGGAATAATTTTGAAACTTTTCTTTGCAGGGAAATATAATTTAATTTCGACTATAATGTATGTATTAATGGGTTGGGTTATCGTTTTCGCCATAAAACCATTAATTAATAATTTACCCTTAGAAGGTTTACTTTGGCTTTTTGCAGGAGGAATATCTTACACAATTGGTGCAATTTTATACAGCATTAAAAAAATAAAATTCAATCACGCCATTTTCCATATGTTTGTTTTAATAGGTAGTTTTTGCTATTTTATGTCGGTGTTCTTTTATGTTTTGCCAAGTGTATAAATCAGCATCTGTTTTGGGAGGAATTAATAAACAGAATAAAACGACCACTAACATTGCATAAAAAATCATAGCTACGCCTGATGCGCAGCGTTCGACAATAATTATACTATTCTTGAATCTGGACTGATCTGAATATTTCAAAAATACCGATTGTAAATATCACTAAAGAGAGTGGTTTGACGGGTTTCCATTTTGATAAGGCCATACAATATGTGGGGTGATGGGATTTTGAATGAATCCTGAGGTATCTCCAACGATTCGGTAGATATCAAATCTGAAAAAGCCTGTGATATTCGATTGTAATCACAACTTGCAAGGGTGAATCCAGACATGTGGATTTGCCCTTTTTACTGGCCAAAAACCGCATTTTTAGGCCTCCGCTGAACCATTAATAAAAGAAACATCTTGAAACTCATTTTAATGAGCATTATGTTTTTTTGG
The DNA here is from genome assembly GCA_030601425.1 of Desulfobacterales bacterium. GTDB lineage: Bacteria > Desulfobacterota > Desulfobacteria > Desulfobacterales > JAHEIW01 > JAHEIW01. Next base: position 1,005 of record JAUVTR010000090.1, on the reverse strand, counting down.
AAGCTTACTGTTTTTCATCTTGTTCGGAGTGATAAAACTACCTTATTTTTAAAGCCTATAGATAATCTAAGGAAGATAATAACTATGATAAAAATAGCCAAACAAACAGGGTTAGCTCCTGAAGAAGTTGTAGATCGGGCATCGAAGTTTTTCGGTAAAGGCGGTGAGGGATTAGAAGAAAAAGAACGGAATCCATGCTGTATATCATTTGAAGGTGGGGGAGGCTATGTGTCCATCTCCATTTATGATGAAGAAAAACACAGGATGGTAGATGTTGAGACTAGAGAATTTGAGTATCAGGCTAAACAGTTTTTGGGAACACTTTGATCTTTCAGGGTGTTGATACCTCCAGAGACTGTCGAAAAAGTCCAAAAATAACAATTTTAGCAATTTCGCAATTAATAAAATCAATAACTTACAAACATCAAAATTACAGATTTAAGGTTTTTCGACAGTCTCTCAATGTATCTGTAATTTCGACAGCGGAATCATACCTTAAGTTGACAATGCGGGTCGGATTACGTATTAATTGTGGAGTTTTTCGATCGGTTCCGGCGGGACGGCGCGCAAAAAACTCAAATTTGGAGCAACGAAACGTTGTTTTAATCTATGGCTTCGAAAAAATCGACAGAGTCTACAAATATCTTGATCCTGGGACTTGGCGGCGTCGGGCTTTATCTGTCCAAACGGCTGGCGCATGAAGGCTACGCAATCACGGCCATCGAATCGGACGGCGGGTTGATTCGCCAGGCCGATGGGGGTATGGATGCCCGGGTGATTCAGGGCAATGCCATGAGCATCCAATGCTGGCGTGATGCCAGCGCAGAGAAGATGGATTACCTCATTGCCGTCACCGACAATGATGCCGTCAACATGATGGCCTCCTTGATTGCGGACCGCTTTGGCATTCAGCGCAAGATCGCCCGGGTTCGCTCCCTGGAATTTGGGAATGAAGGTTCAATCCTCAACGCCAAAGATTTAAAAATCGACCTGATCATTCACCCC
>JAUVTR010000239.1 GCA_030601425.1 Desulfobacterales bacterium | reverse complement strand
GGCGGGGCCCCAGGCGGGCCCTCTGACTTTATTTGAAGATGCCTGTGCCGGCCGCAATATGGGTTCCAGGGAAAAACTCCCCGACCCCTCAAATAATCAGATCATTGGTGAATTCCACAAATAAAGAGTCCTTCAGCCGTTAGCTCTTGGAATCAACCTTTACCGAAGAACCTTCGGCATTGCGCATAAATTCGAGATCGTTTTTGCTTCTTTGGGCCATGCGGGATTCCACTTCTTCTTTTGACAGTCCCATCAGGATTTTGTAAGCATTATATTTGGTCTTGCAAAAATAGATATCAAACGGTTCCTTTTTTTCTTCAGCTCTGTAGATCCGGATCCCTGGAATATCATCATTTTGAATATACTCACTTTCGGAGTTTATCAACAATGGTTCAATATCGCGTTTGTTCAACCAGGGTATGCATGCGCCTTCCATGCCCAAAGCCGAACTCATAATGGATCGAATTTTCTCGGTCACCCCACCGACGGCCAGGATAATGTCACCGGTAAGTGAGCCGGTTACACCGTAGCGCTGATTGACCGGCTGTTTCACAAAGTCGGATATCAGGGCAATATCCATGGCAACGGAAGCACTGTCGCCTTCTACACCTCCGTGGGCCTGAATATAATCCACATACATTTCATAGCCAACATAAGGGGCACCAATATTATTCAACACCTTTTTTATAGAGGCCCTGACATTTTGAGCTGCTGCTTTGGCAATATCACCGATTTTACCGGGAGCGACGACTTTATCCGCGGTACCGACGTTAATCTGGCAATGAATCGGAAGGGGTTGACCGACCATCTGGCCGCTGGATTTTGAATGGATGACAGCCAGACCGACAACATAACCGATGGAATCGGTCATCGCGCTGATATACTTCTTTAGATACTTTTTATGCTCGCTGAATTCTTTGGAGAGCCCGCCTTCCAGGCTTAAATGCTCTTTTAGGGCCTTTCTGACATGCCTGGCTTCAACTTTAGGTGCATTTTCAAAAATAGCTTCAAACTCAGCGGATTTAATAATGCCGTTGATCGGCCGTAAAATGCCGCTCAATTTCCCGTCCGAGGCGCGGCACCTGAGCTCTTTGATAATTTCAAGAACAGCGCTTCTGCAAATCTCACGTTCCTGTAACTTAAAATCATCGGGAAGCGTTTTGCCGAATATATATTCGCTGCGCTGCTTGACACTTTCATAGCCTTCTTTGGCGATAACTTCCCCCCAGGAATCCTTGAACTCTCCTGCAAGGTTGATAATTTCCTGCTTGACATATTGAGCCACCTGTCGAATATTTTCAGCTGTTTCGGGCACGGCGCTTTCCATTTGAACGATTTCGCCTTTGTCTTCGATGCGGCTTAGAAACGCGCCCTCGCCTTCTTCCTGAAGATGTTGCAGCGTATCATGGTTGCAGCAGGCGACGAAAATATTTTCAGCCCTTAAAGGGTTCTCGGATCGGTCTGCGGCGCCGCTGCCGGTATTTCGGCCGCCCTCAAGGAAATATTGCTTGTTTTGCATAATCTCCAGCAATTCGGCCATATACCCCACCTTGATCAGGGTTTTTAGTTCATCGATGTAAATAATCGCAGATTTTGCATGGGCCCCCAGGTAGGCACGCTTGTGGCAGGGAGTTTCAAGATTTCCAGATTGGTAGGGATCATGACGAAATCCGCCTTTCATGTTTCTGGCATCCGGTTCCGATATTCTGGCCATCAAGTCCTTGTCTTTTCGGGGATCATATAAAATTTCCGGAACCATATCTTCCAGAGGCTTGACCGCATTTCGACGATCCGAGTGGGATTCCCTTTGAATTTTCTCCTGGGCTTTGTGATTGTTCTCCTGCATATACATAAATATGGCACCCATTCCCGTCAGTCCGGCGATAAGAAACGCAGCCGGGAAAAATATGCCGGCGGCGCTGCCGAAAACGGCCGCCCAGAGCAGCCCGCGTTTCGCATTTCGGGCGGATTGAATTTGAGCCGCAAGACTGAATTCATCCACGCTGTCCCTGGCCGAATCGATTCCCTTAATAAAGGTATCAAGCAATGGTTCTATTATTTCAGGATCCTCATAAGCAATCCGCACATGGTTTTTATCTTTTGCCGGGTAGCCAATGATGGCTTCTTGGGGCCGCAAATAGTCACCGAGAGATTTTTCTAAAACTTCCTTGAACATGTTGGCCAGCATGGATTTGCCGGTTCCCGGTCTTCCCACCATAAGAATGTGTCCCCTGTTTTGAGCGATTTTCCGTATCGCCCGTTTGGCCTTATCCTGGAATATGACCCTGTCAATGGGATCTTCGGGCACGGCAATCTGGGAGGTATCTTCAAAAAAATTAAGCCGCTCAGCCAGGGTATGGGGATAATCCAGCAACTCTTTTATCCAGCCATAATCATTGTCGTTGTAATCACTCGTCATGGTTGAAACCTTCTATTGAATCCAGGAGATAAAACTTTCCGGCTTCTGATACACTCACGTATTTGCTGATTTCATCATAGACCCGGGGCAAATTCTTTCTGAGCACCTCGAGGGCTCTTAAATCATGAAGGACCGAAATCAGTGTCATCATCTTATCTTCAGCGCTATCGGACTGCGGTATATAATTGAATGAAATCCCGATCTGCATATAATTCAAGGAGGGTCTGATAAAATTTCGTTGATTTGAATCGATGTCATTCGCCTTCAAAATATCGCGGTAAATTTTAGGAAACGGGGACTTGGAATAGTCAACTTCAAGCTGTCTATTAAAGAACAATTTAAAGGGCCGTGCTTGATTTTTAATGCAGAGATCAAAGGCATTTTTGAGGTTCGCATCGGCTTGCAGCGACTGTTCCAGCAGGAGCATATATTTGATGAGTTTGGCCTCATCCAGTGCGTATTCCACTTTATTATTTGAATTCAAAACGCAACACCTCAGTTTTCCATTTTTTTGATAGGTGATCAAACGGCGGGTGCGCCCGGAATCGTAAGCGCTAAAGTCAAAACTTCGCATCTCAAACAGCCCTTCAACGATACAGGCCTTTCGAAGAAGGACACCGACATTTTTTGAAATATAATTATTAACGTATTTTAGTTTGTCCTCAATGCTGCCCTGCAGCTTTAGATAGGAGAAGTTTCCGCCAATATCCTCGCATATCCCGATGATATGGGCGATTTTATACGGGTCCAGCTGGGGTAATCTTTTGGAAACGGCATCATATGATCGTAAGGACTCGTAAATAGTGTTCAGGTGGGATTCGAGATCCTTATCTTTCAAGGGCGGTATCTTGATCTTGCAGCGTGAAATTAATACCTCCGGAGGGATTGCATGACCCTTCCACAGATTGCGGAATCTGCGGGGGAATATGCGCTTAACGTTATCAATAATTTTGGTTGTTGTGCGCTGCGGATAGTGAATTTCGCAACCAATGAGCCGTTTCTCAACTTCAATCGGGTTGGGGTTCAGCAGGTAATGGGCGATATCAGAAATTTGATATTCCTTAACCGCGTCTGTATGTTTGCCGCTTTCAATTGTGCTCAAATCAAATTGAGAATCCCGGCCCTTGGATATGATCCAAACATCTGTATTTAAATTGAAAATTTTTCGCTTATTTTTAGTAACTGTCACCCGACGGTCCCTCTTCTTTTTGCACAAGCGCGCGTTCAAGACGCATTGTCTGCCTTGATGATTGATGACTGCAAAAAATGCCTTGGCTTTGACCTGTGATGGGGCTTTAGAATTTTTAGTACCTTAGAAATTATTTTTTTGCATTTTGTAGCAAAACATTTACGCCACCAAGACGCAAAGTTGAATATTTACCAAAGGTTTCGCTTTGTGTCTTGGTGTCTTTGTGGCAATTTGTTCCGGTTTATCCGGATTGGGTGTTAAAGGTAATATCGGCTAATTTTTCGAAGACTTGAAATTTGAACATTAATTTCATTCAGTTAGGCATCATTGAACTGCATTGCAAATTCGACGGGAAATTGTGGGCATTGCTGACTGCCATATGTCAAATCCATGACTCCGGTAAAAAATTCGCGGGGGTAAGGCTTTTAGCTGAAGTCAAATAATTCTCTAATGCTTTGATTTTAAATAGATATATATTGATTCGCTCTGTAAAAAAAAAATTGGTACAAATTTTGCTTTAATACAAGATGAAACCATTTTTATGAAAAAACTTAGGAGGTTCTGCCATGTGGAAAAACATCGTAATCGGTACAGTTTTGGGTCTTTTTCTGGCAAGTTGCGCTAGCATGCCGGCCGGGCAAACCCCGCCGCCCCAGGAAATCATTGTAAAAGTCCAGGCGGTCAATCCGGCCAAAGTGACGGTGACTGCGAACGATGATAAAGACCAAATTAACAAATCAATGGAAATTCCCAATCAGGAAGGGCATCTTTCGCAGCTGTCTTTCATTTCCGGAGATAGAGCCTTTGTTAAGATCTTTTCCGGGCTTTCGATTTCTGATGTAACCCGACTCTGGAATGATCTTGTTGTCCTGGAAAACAACACCAAAATCCGGAATGTGAGCCTGTTCATTAATTCACCCGGTGGGGATGCCTTTTCAGGGCTTGCGCTGGCCGATCAGATCGAGCGCGCCAGACGAAAAGGATTCCGTATTACGGCGCACGCCTCCGGAATTATCGCCAGTGCGGCTGTGCCGGTTTTTGCGGTCTGTGACGAGCGTCTTGCAGCGCCCGGCACGATTTTCATGGTTCATGAAGCCGCTCTATGGAAGTGGCCGGGACGCGAGACCGCATCGGATATTCGCTCTCAAAACGATTTGATGCATCTTTTGCGGGAACGATATATTGCAAAACTAACTGCCAATACTAAATTAAGTAAAACCAAGTGGGAAGAACTCGAAAAGAAAACGACCTGGTTTAGCGTTGAAAAGGCCATGGATTGGGGATTGGTGGATAAGATCGAATAAGCTGTTATGTCAAAACGGTCCCAGGGGGCCGGGCAATGGCTTGGATAATATGATCGCCTTCAATCAAATGGCACGCTTCCCGTGTGAAGCGTTGATTGAACGAGATGGCAAGCCATCCGAATGGCAGAACCTCCTCCTTTAAACACAAAGAGAGACGGCCGCTACGATGTAAGCAACGGCCTCTCTTTTTTTTTTATGGTACGGGCCAACAGGCTCAACCCAAAATCATGTGAGCATTTTAAGGAGGCTCATAACGAAAATATTAAGCGTTAGATAACGAGAACGAGGACGACGACGAGTACGAGGCGAAAGAACGTTGCCTAATCTCGTATTCGTTCTCGTGCTCCTCCTCGTCCTCGATATTGGCATTTTTGAGATCGTTTCTATTTACACGGATTTAGCTTGCGGAATGCAAATTATGAAACCGCATCTTGAATAACACAATCCGGGTTGCGGCAGTATCCGAACGCAAGCTTTTCTTCTCGACTTTTATATCGAAATCGGTTTTCAAAAGATTAAAAAGGTCTTTACCGGTTTTTCTCATCTCAGAGGCCAGAATGATCTCACCCCCAGGCTGTAAATACGATCTAAAAAGTTGAA
>JAUVTR010000039.1 GCA_030601425.1 Desulfobacterales bacterium | reverse complement strand
ATTGGTTGGTTCTGGAGGCCTTCGGCCCGTTTCAATAGTTCAACTGGTTCCGTTAACCCATTCAACCAATTGAACTAATCCAACCCATCCAACGAAAGCAGTCACCTGAATTAACAAAATATTTGAATTGAAGTCAAACAGTGCCAATGAAAGCTTTTGCATAAAGGATTTTGTACCGTTGATCAAGGAAAAAACCAATTTGAAGTTCGCCTAGGCATCATCGACACGAATTCGGTTGTCATTTATTTTGACTTTTTAAAAAAATAACCATATAATATAATAAATTTCTATACTTACCTAGAGGAGAATCTGATGAAATCAAAGCCAGCGATCTTAATTTATTTTAGCTGCCTGCTTGCCGCGGCGCTCGTCTTTAGTTTTTCGGGTGTTGTGCTGGCCCAAAAAAAAGCCGCCACCAAAAGCCAAACCGCAAAAAAACCGCTAAAACCGGTAAAAAAAGATGCAGATTATTGGTTTAACAAAGGTGCCCTGGTTTCCACCTATGGCAACAATAAGACCGCGGTCCAATATTTTCAGAAAACCATAGCGCTGGATCCGAATTTCAGCAGGGCCTATTTCTCTCAGGGTGTATCCTACGGGCAGCTGGGCCAATATCCGAAGGCCATTGCTCAAATTAACATGGCCCTTAAGATGGAACCGCAAAACGGCATGTATTACTACGGCAGAGGAAGGGTCTATCTGTTATGGGGCGACAAAGCCAAAGCCATGGAGGATTTTAAGAAAGCCGCCGAACTCGACGATGAAGACGCGCTGGACTATCTGGATTATATCGGCGAAGGCAAAAAATAAACGATACAGGTGTTCGATATTGCATTTCGCAAAATCCCGCTTTTTGGCGGGATTTTTAGCTGAAACAAATTTGGCGATCGTATAGAGAGGAGACAGCAATGGCACAACATCAATGCAATTGCATGTTCGTTCCGCCGCGGGTTATGGAGAATCTGGCGAAGGTCGGTGTTGCTGAAGCCAGGCTGAGCATCCAGCAGAGCAAAATCAGCCGCACCAAACGGGCAGACAAGCTGGTCGACATGAAAGCCTTCATCGGGACCCGATCCAGACGCAAACCCAAGCGCAAGGTCTATGACTGCCAAAATACATGGGAGCAGCGGGTCAAACGGATAAGGGACGAAGGCAAACCGGCAACCGGCGACAAGGACGCGGACCTGGTTTACAAATATGCCGGCAATGTGCGTGATTACTTTAACAAAGTACTGCAGCGCAATTCCATTGATAACAGTGGAATGGACCTCGTCCTCAATGTTCATTACGGTGAGGATTATATGAATGCGTTCTGGGACGGGGATGAAATGACCTTTGGTGATGGCGACGGTGAAGTTTTTATCAGTTTTACCAAATCGCTGGACGTGGTGGCCCATGAGCTGTCTCACGGGGTGACACAGTATACAGCGGATCTCGAGTATTTCAGCCAATCCGGCGCGTTGAACGAGCATTTTTCAGATGTTTTCGGCAGTGCCATCACCCAGTACGTTTTAAAACAGGATGCCGGCCAGGCGGACTGGCTGGTCGGCAACGAAATCATGGGGCCGACGCTGTATGGAGAATCGCTGCGATCCATGCAGGCGCCGGGCATGGCTTACGATAACAATCTTCTCGGAAAAGACCCCCAGCCGGCTCACATGAACGATTACTATGCGGGCAGTGACGACAATCAGGGGGTTCATATCAACAGCGGAATTCCAAACCGGGCGTTCTATCTGGTATCGATGGAAATCGGAACCGATAAAGCGACGCTTATATGGTATGATGCGCTTCAGAAACTGTGGTCCACTGCCAAATTTAATGATGCCGTAGAGGTTATCGTGGAATCGGCACGAAATCTTACCAAACAAAAACAGGTGCCCATAGGTTCAACTCAGCGGGTAAGGGCGGCATTCAGAGAAGTGGGATTGCCCCACTTGAGCTGAAGGTTCAAAGGTTAGATAGCAGAAGACAGAGGTCAGATGACAGATGAAAACAGCGGAGTAGGGCAGCCCTCTGCGGCGGGCAGGCAGGTTTCAGTAAACAGAGGTCAGATGACGGAGGACAGAAAACAACCTGCGACGAGCTCCTCCCGGCATGCTCGGGGCTTGGGCTTGTTGAAGGCAGTCGAGTCGAAATCAGATAGGGTGCTTCATCTTCTAGTTTTTACGATCTGTCTTCTGTCGTCTGGCCTCTGTCCTCTGACATCTGACCTCTGTATTCTGTCATCTGATATAGACTAAAGGAGAGTGCCATGCTCATTGAGTTTGAGTGTTCAGGCGGATACGGTGGTTTGCGGCTCTCATATCGGGGCGACACCAATGGATTAGCACCTGAAGAGGCCAAGAAGCTATTGGATTTGATCGAAGCTTCAAACGCTTTTGATTTAAGCCCGAAGCAAATCTCTCAAAAATCCCGACCCATCCCGGATGATTTCTCCTGCCGGCTTACGCTTTCAAGGGCCGAAAAAAAGAAAACACTATCTTTCAACGAACTGGGCGCACCTGAAAATCTGCGTCGTTTGTCGGTTCATTTGCGCAAACTTGCCATGAAAAAACAGCGCGGTTAATTTGCAGCCCCGGCCCTTTTATTCGCCTTCGCCTGAATACCCTGCAGCGACTCGACTAGGCTGGTTAAATAGTCAAATAGTCGAATAGTCAATTAGTTAAAAAAGGAACACATCCATTGACTAATTGACGAGTCGACAATTGTACTTTTTATTTGAGACAAATTTCTAAAAGCTGTGTTATACTTTTATTATCTGAATCTTACATGAAAATTAATGAGAGGTTGAGATTACGAACAGATCTGGAACAAATCCCGGGGAAACAGAATGAAAAAGATTATCATCGTTGCAGCAGCCTCTTTGGTTCTTATCGGACTCGGATATTTCGTTTATTCAAACTTAATCTCGCGAGGTAATCCCTGCGCCAACATCTTTGAGCAAACCGTCGCCAGCCTGGAGGGGAAAATTAGTACCCTAAAAGAAAAAGGCGGGCTGATTTTAGGCAGGGAAGAGATTCAGAAATTGTCGGATCAATCGGAGCAGATCGCTGGAGATTTAAAAACCTGCTGTTTTCTATTTAATGAAGACAAGATTGTTTTTGAGGAGTTCTTAAAGTGCCAGGATGAATTTAACCAGTATGAAAGAAACATCGATCGCGTAAGCCACCTTGTAGATGAAGTCGAAACCGCCAAAAAGCAGGAGCAATATGATCTGGTAAATTTAAGGCTCAAACACATTGAACGAAATATTAAAGACCTGCACCGAATTTCAGAACATTTTCAGGTGCAAATGAAGTCTCTAATCAGCCGCTCCGCTGAAGAGAATGAGAAACCGGCGCGTGTCGCCCGGAAATCGGTAATTGCCGAAACGGAACCAAACGATTCCTATAATCAAGGCATGGAAGTTCCCATGGGTGTGCTGAACGGAGCGCTGTCCGGGGATGATCGGCAGGATTATTTTCGTTTTGAACTTGGCGCCGGCAACATCCTCAATCTGGACTTCACCCCAAGTGATGAAAGTGAAAATCTGATGATTGCACTTCGAAATTTCGAGGGCAGCGAACTGTGGAATTCCGGTGAGACAACCACCGGGGTCGCCAAATCAACACGTATGATGATGAATAATACCTCCGGCGGTATTTACTATGCTGTCGTATATTCCGGAATTGGGCCATATCAGCTGGATCTTTTTGTCGAGACGCAAAACGACGGTGGTTCTGGAACCGATGCCGGCGACAGTATTACAAAGGCTCTGGACATCAGGCTGGGTCGTTCCTATATAGGAGCATTGGGCGGGTTTGATGAAAACGACTGGTACCGTTTTGATATCCCGGCCGGTCATATTCTAAATCTTGCATTCACACCAAAAGAAAGCGCAGAGTCCATGAAATTCTCACTGCGAAGTTTTGAGCGCAGTGAAATTTGGTATTCGGGTGTGGTGCCGCCAGGGGCAAAAATGCCCAAAAGAGTCATGATGAACAATTCTTCCGGCGGGACTTACTACCTGGAGGCTTCTTATGGCAGCGGCCAATACGAGTTTGAGATATTCACTGAGAACCAAAACGATGCCAGCTCCGAAACCGATGCCGGAGATAAAATTTCCGAAGCCCTTAAAGTTGAACCCGGGCGTGCCTATTCCGGAGAATTGGGCGGGTACGATGACAAAGACTGGTATCGATTTGATATCCTTCCCGGCAGTGTTTTAAAGATAGCCCTCACCACATACGAGGAAGGAGAGCCTATAAAATTCTCTTTTCGGGATGCTAAGCGCGATGAGATTTGGCATATAGAGGACACATCCCCCGGCCATACGGATGCGACACGCGTTGTGATAAACAATTCTGCAGGTGGGACTTATTTTCTTGAGGCATTTTATGGCAGCGGTTCATACGAATTTGAGGTTTTAATGGAAAGCCAAAACGATGGGGATTCCGGAACCGACGCCGGGGATATCATAACCGAAGCGCTTAAGATTAAACCGGGGCGTTCGATTACCGGAGAGCTGGGGAGCCTCGATAAAGAAGACTGGTATACGTTTTCGCCGCAGGAGGGCAAAGCCATTCAATTTACTTCCAATGAGGATGGCGAACCGATAAAGCTTTCCATGGGCAATGTCGCCCGCAGGAAAGTGCTGTATACCGCTGAGTTGACGCCGGGTACTACCAATACATTCGAGATCCCCAGAGATGTGCGGCCGCCCTACTTTTTAAAGGTTTACGGGGGAAGCAGTAAATACAGTTTTGAGATAAAGTAAAACCTGCAATAGATCTGTTGTAAAGAGTTTCTCGGAGATACGCAATAATTAAGCTGCGTCAGATTTATTTGCATTTGGAGTATTGGAGAAGTGGAGTGTTGGAAATGATTGGCTGATTTTTTCCTTTTTTACTTCATTACTCCATTACTCCATCACTCCATTACTCCATATTGTCACACCTACCTACCATCTCGTTAACTCTCCCCAATGCTGACTGAATTCATCAACCTGTAAATATAATTTTTAACTTGAAGCGGTTTCAAAACCTCAGATTACGTTCGAGGACCCCGCTTGAAAGCGGGACTTCGCATCTATTCCTTATAATTTTGAGGTGCTCAGCAAGGCACCAGATCAAGCGGGACCAACTTGAATCGGATTGACGAACCCCTTAATATTCATAAAAAGAGATGTGAGATCCCGCCGATAATGGCGGGGGAACGCAGTCATCGAGCGTTAGATGGGATTTTGAAGCCGCTTCATTAGGCGATGATGACAGCCTTAGATCCCTTTCCGTCAATCTTTATGGTGAGCGGCCTTTTAAGAATTATATGCTTCAAGTGGGGGGTTTCTTTTTTGGCAGGTAAGGAGCGCAGCCATTTCCAGTCGATAAAATCCTCTCCGCCTTCCGCGGTGTTGAGATAACTGATTCCTAAAGATGTAATATTGTGAAAGAAATGAGAACCCTGGGAAGGGTCCGCTTTGAGATTCTCAAAGGTCGTCTCCACGATGGCGCCCACGCTGGAGATATCTGTCCAGCGCACGGGGATTCCCAGCCAACGGTCGGCCGAGCCCCAGCGACCCGGACCAATGAGTAAATATTTTCGGTTGTGAAGGACCATCTCTTTATTTACATTTCCGATTTCCATGGCGATTTCGATGGTATGGGCCGCATCAAAAGTATCCGGATTCACAAAGATGATATCCCTAATTTCTTCAAACCGTCCATTTCCAAGAGCCATGGTAGAATAACACCAGGCTTTTGAAATATCTTCGTCACTGATTTCCACCTCCAGATTATTTTGGTTGACTGCCATGGGTCTGATTTGCAGCAGGTCAAATGAAGGTTTCTGATCTTCATCAAACGGCATATTAACGGCAAATTCCATCTCAACCGGACATCCCATTCCCCTCCGGCCGATGTCAAGAAGGTCCGTGAGGATTTCAGCAAGCGGAAATGATTGATACTTTAAGATATTGGCAAAGGTGCACACCGGGTACCCGGAATCCTGAACGCCGTCTCTGATTCGGTGATCCTGAGCCGAGTAGGTGCTGCACAGATGCCGCACCGGGGCATCGCCGACCGCCTCATCGATATCAAGCTTTTTGAGGGTGGCGTCTTCATTGGAGGGAAGATCATTCGGAAACTTTGCCAGGCTGAGCGCATAAAAGAAACGCTGGGAATTTTCCAGCATATCGTCGACTGTTGAAAATTGAGGGAGAAATTGAGGATATTTTGGAGAGAATCGCAGGGCGACACCGCCCTCGACTACTATTTTCCCCAGCCCAAGGGCAACGTGGGCAAGTCCGTCTTCGGGTTTCAGGTATGAAATGGGATAGTAATTATAGGATTGAGCGATTCCGGAAATCGACGGATAAAAATAATCGCCATATACCTTTCCGGTCAGTTGTTGAATGACGACCCCCATTTTTTCGTCTTCTGTCCGATGAAAAGTGCTTTTGACGTATGCTCGGGCGCTTTCGCAGTAAGTTGAGGCAAACACCAGCTTTACCGCCAGAAGGAGCTGTTCAAGCCTTGTGGATAGATCCGGATGATTGTTGGGTATCATATAGGTTTTATATATTCCGGCAAAGGGCTGAAACTGGGCATCTTCCAGCAAACTGGACGAGCGCACCGCCAACGGATAACGGGCGTGATTTAAATACTGTTCAAGATCCAGTTTAAGCCATTCCGGTACTTGCGCGCTTGTAAATAATTGGATAATTTCTTCATCACTAAATTCTCCGGTGGCCACATTCCCAAGGCCATTTTCGCTGATGAATGAATCAAATCCGTCGGTGGAAACACCCAGTGTTTTGGGGACCGAGATGTTGACGTCTTTAAATTTTTCCAGAAACTCGGGGCTGTTTTTCAGTCGGGTGGACATGAATGCCAGCCCTCTGGCCTTGCCCCCCAGGGAACCTTTACCAATTTTGGTAAAATCGGCATCCGGATCAAAACGCTGTGAATCGAATTCGGTAATGATCCCTTTTTGACGCCCCATGCGGCGATCATGAATGATGGAAACCAGGTATCGTTTGGCGTCTCCAATACTTTCAAAATCACTGATTTTAACCGGCTTTAGTTTGGAGGCCAGCATAATTTCAGAGCGTGCCATCAACCAGCTTGAAAAGTGGTTACGGGTTGCATGATAATAGACGGATTCATCCGGAATGCTCGGCAAAATATCCTCCATTTCGCGCAAATTGGAGGCTTTGCCGATTTCTTCGCCGTCCGGGAGTCTGAAGACAAATTCTCCGAATCCGAGGTAATGAATAAAAAAGCTGCGGATTTCCGAATGCAGTGTCGGTGAATTTTTATTTAAAAAAACAGCCGGGATTTTTTGTGCCAGCTTACGATTGGACTTTTCCGAACTGAAATTTAGTAACGGTAAATCCGGGTTATCCTTTCTGATCATAGAAAGCAGCTTGAAGCCGGCGGCATCATCCAATTTTCCATTTTTGGGGAAGCGAGCATCGGAGAAGACGCTGAGCAGATAGGGTTTGTACTTCTGATAAAGGTCAACCGCTTCTTCATAGGTTTGTGCAACCAGGACTTTGGGGCGTGCGCGCATCCTTAAAATACGATGCTCATCATTAAGGGATTCTTCCATGACTGCCTGGGTCTGGGTGACAATTTCTTTATACAGCAACGGCAGGAAAGATGAATAATAAATGGGCGAATCCTCCACGATGATGATGACCCTTACCAATGCCCGCCGGGTGTCGTAGGCCACATTCATGCGATCTTCCAGGTTTTTAATCAATGCCAGCAAAAGATCCGAGTTTCCATACCAGACATACAGACGATCAATGGAATTGCGATCCGCATATTTTCGGTCGAGCAAATGTCGACTGGTGTTTTGAATCATCAGGAAAACAGGCAGATCCTTGAATTTGCTTTTTATCTGACGGCCGAGCACATACGCATCGGTTTCATCGACCTGGGGCATGGTGATAACCAGGTCGAATTTTTTTTGGGATAGGGTCTCTATGGCCTCATGGGCAGAAGAGACCCAGGTAAGCATTGGCGGGCGAGAAAGATTTAGGCCGCGATATTCATGGATGATACGTTCTGCAAGACGACCTTCTTCTTCCATAATAAACGCATCATAAGGGCTGGAGACCAGAAGGATTTCGGTGACCTTCTTGGCCATAAGCTCATGAAAAACTTTAAACGAAAGATCAAAATCTTCGGAGTGCAGTTGGCCCTGGGTTAACATATTCTCCGCAACGCTCTTGGGTTCAGGTTAACTGTTAATACCTCTATAAGCTATCTCAAAAATGCATCAACGCAAGTGTGCTAAAGTTAGAAGTGATCTAAAGTGACTAAAGTTAAGGAATTCTGTCATTTTTATAAAAAGATGGAGCGCAGCGACACCTAAACTTTAGTCACTTATTTAATGCTTTATCCCTAACCCGGACAAGCCGGTTGGAGCGAAGCGTAAATCCCGATTTATCGGGGAACCCAAAATGATTAATCACGAAAACACGAAATTTTGAAAGCACGAAATTTTTCTTTTCTTTCGTGTTTTCGCCTGCCCTTTTAAACCTTTTTTTCGGTTTAACCGGGGTCCTTTCGTGCTTTAGTGATAAAAAAGTTTTTTCATAAAATGCAAAGAATTCACAACTTAGACTCTAGTAAATATAGGGTTGCCGTCAGTTGAATGCAAGCTTAAGATTCTTCCGGTTCAAGGGTTCTGAATTCAGAAAACAGAAAACAGAAGTCAGAGGACAGAAAATAAAGGACCGGTGAGGTGCTTCATCTTCCAGTTTTTGCCATCTGTCTTCTGTCTTCTGACCTCTGTCCTCTGAAACCTGACACCTGACACCAAA
The DNA here is from genome assembly GCA_030601425.1 of Desulfobacterales bacterium. Classification (GTDB taxonomy): domain Bacteria; phylum Desulfobacterota; class Desulfobacteria; order Desulfobacterales; family JAHEIW01; genus JAHEIW01. The sequence continues at coordinate 8,615 of JAUVTR010000039.1, read as the reverse complement.
AAACGACAAGCAGCAAACTGCCAGTAGCCAGCCGCAAGCGGCCAGAGACAAGCAGCCAGCGGCTTTCTTATCTTTCGAAATACTTGCCCTGCCAGGAGTCTCTTTTTTCAAGCGTTTTTCGTACCAGTTCCAGGGTTTCGGTCTTTTTAAGAGACCAGGCCGGGGCCGCCAGTTCTTTGCGGTGCGGATCCCCTGTGAGGCGCTGGACGACCATCTCAAAAGGAACCCGCTCCAGAAAATCACAAACCAGGTCTACATATGCTTGCTGTTCAAGGCATTTAAACTCGCCCTGTCGGTAAAGGGCTTCCAGGCGGGTACCTTTCACCACGTAAAGCAGGTGCAGTTTAACGCCGTCGATTCCCAGCTTGGCAATGGTTGTGGCCGTGTGCAGGATGTCCTGCCGGGTCTCATGGGGCAGCCCCAGAATTACATGTGCACATATCTTGATGCCGCGATTTTTGGTTTTTTCAACGGCGTCGATAAAGCATTGAACATCATGACCCCGGTTGATGAAATCCAACGTGGCATCACTGGCCGATTGCAAACCATATTCAATCCAGACCAGGTGGCGCTCGGCATAAGTCTGGAGCAGATCTAAAACCGGTTCATTCACACAATCCGGCCGAGTACCGATGGAGAGCCCGACAACATCATCGATGTTCAGCGCTTCATCATAAAGGCGTTGTAGGGTCGGCAGCGGCGCATAGGTGTTGGAAAAGGATTGGAAGTAGGCCAGAAATTTTTTAGCTTTGTAGCGCTTTGACAGCGTTTTTTTCCCATTGATGAGCTGCTGGGTTACCGACAGGCCTTTGGCATGAGCGCCGGTACCGGATCCACGGGTATTGCAGTAGATGCAGCCGCCGCTTGAAAGGGTGCCGTCCCGATTGGGGCATGTCAGACCGGCATCGACGGTTATTTTTTGAACCCGACATCCAAAGATATCTCTCAGGTGTGTATTTAAATCGTTATATCGCTTTCTCATGACGTTTTTGACAAAGCCTTGACCCCACATTTGGCCGGTAATATAATCAAAAATCTTTAAAAGTTATAAGAACCCATCTCAAAAATGCAATTATCGAGGACGAGGAGGAGCACGAGGACGAGGACGATGTTGGGCAATGTTCCTCCGCTTCGTCCTCGTGCTCGGTATTCAAAGCTCAATAGTTTCGTTTTGAGCATATTTATAGTGCTCACATGATTTGGGTTGAGCCCGTTTGTCCGGAAAAAATAAAATCAGAAATTTTTCCGATTTCGATGGGCTCAATCCCGCCTACCGGCGGGACCAACCTAAAACTGTGATCTACTATTTTTAGCATAGGCGGCTTCAACTGACAACTGCCGTTAGAATTGAAAACTGAATATGGTTTATTATCCGAAAAAATACGACATTATTGTTGTCGGTGCAGGTCATGCCGGCTGCGAGGCGGCTCTATCGGCAGCCAGAATGGGCTGCAGCGTTTTGCTGATGGCAATCGATCTGGATAAGCTGGCTGCAATGCCATGCAGCCCCTCCATAGGGGGCATGGCCAAAGGGCAGCTTGTTAAGGAATTAGACGCGCTGGGTGGGGAAATGGCCAAAATTACCGATAAAACGGCCATTTCCTTTCGTACCCTGAATACCAAAAAGGGGCCGGCCGTGCATTCGTCCCGTACCCAAAACGATAAATCCCGCTACCATCTGGCCATGAAAGCGGTCATCGAGTCACAGCAAAATTTAGATCTAAAGCAAACCATGGCGGAGCGGCTTGTGGTGGAAGACAATCAGGTGGTCGGTGTGGGAGATTATACCGGATTTGGATATCAGGCCCAGGCCGTTGTGCTGGCCACCGGCACCTTTTTAAGCGGCCTGCTTCATATCGGGTTTAATTCGTTCAAGGCCGGCCGGGCCGGCGAATTTGCATCTTATGGACTGGCATCTGATCTTAAGGGACTGGGATTTGACCTCGGCCGCATGAAAACCGGTACCCCCCCCCGCTTGAAAAAATCAAGCATTGATTTCTCAAAATTTGAAGTCCAGGAACCGGATTCCGATCCAACGCCCTTCTCGTATTTTACAGACACTTTCAAATTACCGCAGCTTCCCTGTCATATCGGCCGTACCAATCCGCGATCCCATAAGATCGTACGAGAGAATCTTGAACGTTCGGCCCTGTATGGCGGAATTATCCAGGGTATTTCAGCCCGTTATTGCCCGTCTTTCGAAGACAAAATCGTCAAGTTTCCCGACAGAGATAAGCATCAGATAATTCTGGAGCCGGAGGGCATCGACACCCAGGAGATTTATGCCTCCGGATTGGGAAACAGCCTGCCACTTGAAATTCAGATCGAGCTGGTGCGGTCGGTTAAAGGTCTGGAAGAGGCCGAAATTATGCGGCCGGCTTATGCCATTGAATACGATTACGTTAATCCGATCCAGCTCAAACCCACCCTTGAAACCGATCGGGTAACAGGATTATTTTTGGCCGGGCAAATCAATGGGACATCCGGTTATGAAGAAGCTGCGGCACAGGGTCTGTGGGCTGGTGTTAACGCCGCCTGCCAGGTCCAAAAAAGGGAGCCCTTTATCTTGGATCGATCCCAGGCCTATATGGGGGTGATGGTGGATGATCTGGTCACCCGTGGCACCCGGGAACCGTATCGGATGTTTACCTCAAGAGCCGAGTACCGCCTGATGCTGCGAGAGGATAATGCATCTTTGCGATTAATGGAAGTCGGCCACGAACTCGGCCTAATCAACAACGACACCTTAAAGGAAATCAAAGAGCGCAAAACGCAAATCGATCGTGAGATTCAGCGGATCAAGCAGACGGTAATCAAACCGGATGATAGCGTAAATCAATATCTACAGCGCTGCGGCACCCAACCGATTCAAAGCGGTACTTATCTGGATCAGCTATTGAAGCGGGCAGAACTGGGGTACGAGATGGTCGAAGCCCTGGCTAAAAGTTCGGAGATCGTCACCCGGGAAGTGGTCCGGCAGGTCGAGATCGAGGTTAAGTACGAAGGCTATATTAAAAAGCAGCTCAATGAGATTGAAAAATTTAAAAATTTGGAGCGCATGAAGATACCGGAAGGTTTTGATTTTTTACGTATTCACGGTCTATCAAACGAATTAAAAGAAAAATTGTCCAGCACCAAACCGACAACTCTTGGACAGTTGTCGCGTATCGACGGAATGACACCATCGGCAATGTCGGTATTGATGGTCGCCCTCAAGGCGGCTTCCCGGCAAGCGGGGTAAAAAACAGGTGTCAGGTTTCAGGTGTCAGCAAACAGAAGACAGATATCAGAGGACAGATGAAAACCGGAGAGTAGCGCAGCCCTCCGCGGCTGCCAGAAACCAGTAACCAGAAGCAAGAAGCCAGTAGCCAGTGGTGGGCTGAAACCTGAACACTGAAACCTGAACACTGACACCTGACACCTGAACCGCCTCCGGCGGAACCTTTGAACCCTTGACACCTATTAACTTTCAACTTATCATGGACGTGATATTTCACTAATTTTCAAAGACTTATAAATACATTCCTGCGCGATTCAGAAGGTTAGATCACACATGTCTGAAGATTACTATAAAATACTCGGCGTTCAAAAAAGCGCTTCAGATGAGGATATAAAAAAAGCTTACCGCAAGCTGGCAATGAAATATCATCCGGATCACACCAAAGGCGATAAGGCTGCCGAAGAAAAGTTTAAAAAAATTAGCGAAGCCTATGCCGTATTGAGCGACAAAGAAAAACGCAAAGAATATGATACCTTCGGCGCCGAAGGTTTCCGGCAGCGGTTCTCCCAGGAAGATATTTTCAGAGGATTTGATTTCAGTGATATTTTCCGTGACCTAGGGTTCGGCGGCGATTCTTTTTCAGGTCGGGGTCGCGGTCGTGGCGGTGGTATGCGATTTAACTTTGGCGGCGGATCCCCGTTTGGCTCACAAACCTACCAGCAGGCCTCCATGAAAGGATCTGACCTGGTATACGAACTTCCGCTGACATTGAAGGATATTGCTACCGGGACCCAAAAAACGGTCAGCCTGCAACATCAGGGTGGCTCTGAAAAAATAACCGTTAAAATTCCAAAAGGCATGATCACAGGCAAAAAATTACGATTGGCCGGCAAAGGTAGCCCCAGTCCGGTCGGCGGCTCACCCGGGGATCTTTTTATTCAGGCGAAAGTGCTCAATGATCCTGTATATCGCGTTGAAAACTATGACCTGCACATGAACCATGAATTGAAGTTAAGCGAAGCCGTTTTAGGAACCAGTATCTCTGTGCCCACCCTTGATGACAAAAAACTCAGCCTTAAAATCCCACCCGGTACGAAGCCCGGGACCAAAATGCGTATGTCCGGCCATGGGCTCCCCCACATGAAAGGCAACAAAAAAGGTGATCTTTATGTTAAAATCCAGGTCAAGCTGCCGAAACAGCTGTCAGATGAACAGAGGAAACTCATTGAGAAACTGGCTGAGGCAGGATTGTAAGGAATAAAAAATTTGACAAATTCAGCTATTCACGGTAATTTTATTATAAATATTAATATATTTCACGATGTTCGCTAAGTATGTAAGCGAGATTTTTTTCGAATTATACCTAGAAGTTGTTTCAAAATCTAAGATCAGGTCCAAGGGCCCCGCTAGCAAGCGGGACTTCGCATCTTATCTTTTTAATTTAAGGTGCTCAGCAAGGCGCGAGTCGATGAAAAAGCGCAGCATACATGGGAGTATGTGAGCATTTTGAAGAGGCTCGCAACGCAGCATTCGGAGCATTTTGAGCTCCATAAATAATATTTCAATTAGATGCGAAATCCCGCTTTATTGAGCGGGGAGATGGGGTTTTGAAACCACTTCTAACCAGTGGGGTACAAGATGATTGTTACCTGTAAAGAGTGTGAATCGAGTTTCAACGTTGACGATGGCCTGATAAAGGCTGACGGTTCAAAAGTCCGATGTTCAAAATGCAGCAGCGTTTTTGTCGTTTATCCGGGCACATCTGATTCTGAATTTGGTGAAGATGCTGATGATTTAGCACTTGAGGTGGATGAAGATTTTGGAGCGGACCTGGAGTCTGAGAAAGAATTTGGTGATTTGACAATTGACAGCGACGCAGACGACGAATTGCCGGATTTAGACGATATGATGGACTTTGATGATGATGAGGCGGCAGTCGAAGAGGCGGACGAAGAAACTTCCGGTGAGCTCGAGCTTGATTTGGACTTGAATTTGGATGAAGGTGAAGACGCAGTAGCCGAAGAAATCGGGTCCATGGACGAAGAGGAGCTGGATTTGGAGCTGAAGGATGAAAGCATGGCAGAGGTAGATGAATCCGAACTGGGCCCTGTCGAAGCCAGTGACGAAAATCTGGCGGATCTGGAGATGGACCTGGATGATTTAGATCAAGTCGAAGAATCTGATCTGGATCTGGAACTGGATGCTGAAGAAATGGAACCCACCGCAACGGAAACGGCTGCCGTGCACCATGAAACCGACGAGCTGGATTTATCGGATTTGGAAGACCTGGTTGATTCCGATGCTGATATGGACCTGGAAGATGTTGCTGTTGAGGCCTCAGATGATACTGAACTGGATCTTTCGGATCTGGATGATATCCTCGATACCGACGAAGAGCCTGCTCAGGAAGATCTCACCGCTGAGGCTTCAGAAGATCTTGATCTTGATTTGGAAGCGGAACCAGCGGCTGAAGAGCCGATCTTAGATTCATCTGCAGATCTTGACGGGGTCGACGAACTGGATCTGTCGGATTTAGACGGCATAATGGAGACAGGCGAAACCGCGGCAGAGGCGGCTTCGGTTGATGACATCGATGAGGATCTGGAACTTGATTTTGAGGTGGATGAGGGTACAGCGGAAACCGCAGCGGTTGAATCTGCGGAGGCCCCCGATCAACTGCAGATGACGGATCTTGAAAAAATGCTTGAATCCGATGAAACCCCGACATCCGGAGACGCGGATGAACTGGACTTGGATCTCGATCTTGAGACCGAAGGTGCGGTTGGGGCCGGCGCGTCTTCCGAGTCAGATGATGCCGAGTTTTTAGATATTGAAAAGATGCTGGAAGAAGGTGAAGATACTGCCTCTGCCGGGCAAGGTGCTGAAGAGCCTGTGGAGCTTGACTTAGAGGCGGTGCTGGATGAAGCGGCCGGACCCAAAGAGCCGGAACTCGAACTGAATCTGGATCTGGGAGATGACATGCTGGATACAGAAAACGCGCTGAGCATTTCCGAAACCGGTGAAGACGATCTGGAATTTAAGCTTTTAGACTCCGACGAGGAAACCCTTCAATTTGGTGCAACCCAGGCGCATGCCACCCAAATCGATGAAGGACCGACAGCCGGCAGTGACCTGGGTGCCACCACAGATGATTTTGCCACTGATGACTTCGGCGAAACCCGTGATTTGGATGGTCAGACAGATGTAATGGATCGTATGAGCCCCGGCATTCAACCACCGATCAAGCCACGACGCAGCCGCAAACCGGTTCTCGTTGTTTTTTTTCTTTTGCTGCTATCCCTTATTGGATATGTCGTGACTCAGAACCTGGGCATTAATATACCCTATGTCAGTGATATTAAGATTCCCTATCTGAGTGATGTTAAAATACCGTATCTTAGCGGATTGCTGAAAGCCAAGGGCCAGGATGTCGCCGGCAACCTGAAAATTATACCTATGGGGAAAACGATCTCGCATAAATTTATCGAAAACACTGCGGCGGGCGATATTTTTGTGATTAAGGGTCAAGTTCGCAATGAATATGATCATCCCCGAAGCTATATCAAAATCACCGGAAAACTTTATCGCAAGGGCAAAACGCTGGTCAAAACGGCCACGGTTTATTGCGGTAATGTACTGACTGATTCAGATCTGGCACAGATGGATCTGACTGCTATAAACAAGCGGCTGCAAAATCGCTTTGGCAACAATCGATCAAATATCAAGGTTAAGGCCGGTAAGACCCTTCCATTTTTAATTGTATTTAGTAAACTGCCGGCCAATCTGGATGAATATACTGTGGAGGTTTCGGAGTCTTCTTCCTGAAATTTGGCCACCCTGTTCATTCCACGACAACAGCGGAATGAGCGCAGCGAATGCTGAGCACCTTTTATCTTGACTTGCCAAAAACAGGTTGCTAAGAGACGGGTTTACCGGAATTCCGGTTACCTTGGATGGTGGCTTGTACTTGTGGCGATGTAGCTCAGGTGGTCAGAGCATGCGGCTCATATCCGCAGTGTCCGGGGTTCAAGTCCCTGCATCGCCACCACTTTCTGGCTCCTGGCAGCCTGGTCACTGGATCCTGACTGGAAACGCCCTTCAAGGATAGATGAAATCCTGAAGGGCTTTTTATTTGTTGGGAAATATTTGTTCCTCTTTAAGGTAATGAAACCCAATATCCCTTCTTAAATCCAGCCGGTTACCCTGGGGATTTTCCCGGGGGATCACCCGGATTTTACCGTTGTCAAAAGCGGCAATGAGTTTATTTCGGAACCGTTCCGCGGCCTCTCCGCGGCTTTCATTGGGTTTGATCTTTACATTTGCATTCATCCAGGCCACCCGGGTGCCGTCCGACATAAATCGATTGTCTTCTATGGAACACGTCATCGCCGAAGGGATAACCTGGATGTTTTTTTTTCTGATATAGTTGAAATCGATTTCGATGGGTTCGCCTTTCGTACACGACCACGGATATCCTTTTTGACCGTCAGGCCCCCCGGGGCCGGTCACCAGTCCGGTGCAGATCGCCAGTTGGTCGTCTCTTACCTCCGGTTTTATTTCATTTAGATTGCCCTCAAACATGGCTTGAACGAGCACCCCTAAATTTCGAAGTCGACGCGCGACCGGCTGGGTCTCAGGCTCACCCGGCCGAATATTTATTTCAGATACCCTTATGTTAGTGGGTTGCTTGGAGCTGTCCAGTGAAACAAAACAGCCCGGATACAAAATACAGGGACGCAAATAGCCTTTTTCTTTCATTTTCTGGATAAGGGGGCGGGCAATGAGCTCTCCGGCCAGTGCAATAAGCTCGGGCGTTTCCATGGGGTGCGGTGATATGGCACCCATCCCGCCGGTAATCGGATTTATTTTGCTGGCCGGCCCTTCAAATCGTTCCGGATAATCCATGGCGGTGGGCAGTATTTGATAATTGCCGTGTTTATCTACCAGGATTGTAAAACTGATCTCCACCCCGGACATCAGAGACTCGATTAAGAGAGGCCATTGCCCTTTTCCGCCGTACATTTTTTTATAACCGGGTTTATAATCTTTTATTAAGGTATCGTATACTTCTCTGATCTCCCAGGAATTCAAAATAATCCGGGCGCCTTTCCCACCGGCACTGTACGGGTATTTTAAAACGGCTCCGCCAAACTGCTGGATATAATCCAAACAGATATGCAATACGGTCTCATAGTCCTTTGCATCTACCTCCGACCAGGAGGCTGCCACGGGAATGCCGGCTTTCTGGCATAATTCCTTGCATTTGATTTTATCTCCTTCTATAAAGGCGGCGTCTTTTTTAAGCCCAACAATGCGATCTCCAAAACCAGCGGCTTCAACCTGATCCACCAGTCCTTCAAATAAAAGTGCCTCCGGCATTGGGATGACATAATCA
>JAUVTR010000282.1 GCA_030601425.1 Desulfobacterales bacterium | reverse complement strand
CAAAGTAATAGCCTTCGTTTTTTTCATCATACTTGCTGTTGTTGGAAATAAGATGATTTGTGGCTGGGCGTGTCCTTTTGGCGCTTTTCAGGAGTTGATTTATAGCTTGCCCATTCTGCGAAGAATTAAACAGAAAAAGCTCCCTTTTATCTTGACAAATACAATCCGAGCCGGTCTTTTTATCGCCATGTTACTCTTCCTGTTCGGTGTCATTGGAGGTCGCAAGGGAACCGTTATTTATCACTATGTTAATCCCTTTAATCTGTTTGATCTCGATTTTGAAAGCTTTAGCATTTTGCTGACAGTTATTATTGCCTTGTTGGGATCATTCATTATCTACCGTCCTTTTTGTCAGTTCATTTGCCCTTTTGGTTTTGTTTCATGGATAGCTGAGCGATTCAGCATTATTCGGGTTCGAATTGACAAAGAAGAGTGTACCCAATGCAATGTCTGTGTAAAGGTATGCCCTTTGGAGGCCGCTAAAGGTCTTGTTGGTGGCAAGAAAATGCCAGCAGATTGTTTCAGTTGTGTTCGTTGCCTGAATGTTTGCCCAGTTGATGCTATTCAATATAAATCTGTATTTAATAACAGCATAACAAAACACTCCACCTGACTGCTATTCCGCTGCGCTTCATAGCGGCAGGTGAGCTTGGTCGTTACATATCCAGATACCTCCAAAAACACCAACAATCAGCTTCCTTCAAAAATTTGTGATATCCGCCTTTTCATTAAATCGGCCCTATAAAGTATACCACTGCAGGCAGCAATTATGGTGATTACATTATGCGTCGTAACTCTCTTTTTTCCGCTTTAAAAGATTTAGTGGACCCTAAATTTATCATTTAGGTGGATTTTGCATCAAAAGGAACGGTCAGCCGGTACAGGCCATTCTCCAAGCGGGCATCGATCGGAAAATCGCCATTTTCAAAAACTCTCATCATTTCCTTGTTGGCATGCAGCACTTCAGCGGTAAAACCCTTCAAGCCCCGCTCTTTTGCCAGCCGGATCAGCATTTTATACAGGTAGGTTGCAATACCCCGTCCTTGATATTTTTCATCCACGATGAAAGCCACTTCCCCGAAAGCGCTTTGGTCATCCTTAACAAATCTTGCCTCGGCAATGATGGCCTCCTGATCGGGTTCTCCGGCAAGTGCCACCAGCGACATCATCCGGCTATAATCGACATTGACGTATTCTTGTATTTTGTCATGGGGCATGGTGGAGATGGGAAATAAGAAACGACGGTAAACCGTCGTATTCGAAAAACGGTAAAAAAGGCGCCGCATGGCTTCTTCATCGGAGGGTTTGATGGCCCTGAAGCGAACCTTCAACCCACCCTGGAAGATGTGTTCAGTTGCGATTTCCATGGGATATAAATGGGCGCTCTCGGATAAAAAAATCTGGTCACTGAACAAAATCCGCTTTTCTTTTGCCTTCTCCACGAGTTTTTGCCGGTCATCGGGGTGCGCAATATCGATCAAGGCTTGAGCGCGCTCACGGATTGTGCGCCATTTCAGGTTGGCGATACCGTATTCGGTGACCACCGCGTCAATGGACTCGCGCATATGAAACTGGTTGCGAAGGTTTCGCAGCATCCCCACGATATTGGGATCTCCCTTTGGGTTGCGGCTGGGCAGTCCGATCACGGTTCGCCCTCCACGGGAAATCTCGGCGCCGGTAAACAGGTCTGCCGCTTGACCCGGACCTGAAATGATGTCGCCCTTTCCGGCCGGAATAGCCATGCGGCCCAACAGGTCCACTTTGCGAGCCTGGTCCACCACCACAAAATTAGGATTGCGGCCGATTTGGGTGGGATCAAACACCTGTTCAAGACCTTGAAATTCCACCAGTGGATTGCGGTCCAACCAGGCCATCAACTCCGGCGTTCCTAAGGCATAGGAAGCCACTGATTTGCCCCTGAAGACCGCTTTACGATAATTGGTCACGGCCCCACTTTTGACGAGATCCATTAAGGCATCCGTAAAAAAAGGCGAATGGATCCCCAGATGGCGTTTACAGGTAAGATGCCGGCCCAAAGCCTCGTACATAGAGCCGGTTAAAAAGCTGATGCAGTCGCCGTCTTCGATCACCCGGGCAATATTGGCGGCCACCTGATCGATAACCTTGTTAACCGGCCAGCGTTTAAAATAAGTCGGTGGTTCGGTCGACTCTACCAGCAGGTCAAAATCCGAAACAGCGACAAGGGTATCGCCAAATGTGAATGGGATATAGGTGTTGATTTCGCCTACCACCACCGAGGCTTGCTCCATGGCTTCCCGGGCAACATCAACGGCCAGTCCGAGACTGCAATATCCGTCTTGATTGGGAGGTGTGATTTGAATAAAGGCCACATCAATAGATAGCCTTTTGGATTTGATAATTCTTGGGATCTGCGAAAAACGACCGGGAATCAAATCGACACTTCCGGCGATAACCGCCTCGGTGGACACCCAGGTGGAAAAAAACGTTTTCAGGCGGTATTTTTGCCAATCTAGTTTTTTTAGTGAAAGAAAATCGCTGTGGCTGGTGAGCTGGATCAATTCCAGGTCATTTGTATTGGAGAGGCCGGAATCAATAAGGCTTTTCATCAAAGTTCGCGGTTCAGCCACGCCGCTCCCCAGAAAAATGGTCATGCCGGGCTTGACATGCGCCAGGACCTCCTCGGGAGAGACAACCAGATCTTCCCATCTCCTATTACCAATTCTGCTCATCTTTTATTTTCTCTTCTCGGTTTTGGTTCGAGTCACAAAAAGATTCTCATCTGTTTTCATGCAAAATTTAGGTATCAAAAAACCAGCGATATGCAGCTGTACCTATTATGCCGCTTTAGGCGGGCAAAGAAAAGCTCATTTATCAGCTTTTAGCAATAAATCAATCTTTTGTTTAAAAAATCGTTGCTTTTTGATCTGTGATTGCGTCATAAAATTAAAAAAGATATCAATAGTGGAGAAGTCTTATGCCAGGAAGAACTGATCACTGTCGGTACTTAAGTATCTCAATTGTTATGGTTTGCATTTTTTCTTTTTTATTGCCTGCTGTTAGTGCTCAATTAAGATACCCTGAAACCATCTCCGTGCTGCAAATACTCTACCAGGATGAAGTCCAGGCCTTTAATAACTATCATGCCTATGCGAAAAAGGCGCTGGCAGAAAACTACCCCAACATCGCCAAATTATTTATTTCCATAGCGACATCAGAATCAATTCATGCCAGGAATTTTAAAGATCTGTTATCTGCCTGGGGACTACCGGCAGTAGAATTACCGGAAATGAAGGTTGAAGTTTCAAGCACCCGCAAAAATCTTAAACTTGCAACCGCGGTGGAACTAGAAGAGATTGACAAGAAATATCCTCAATTTATCGAACAGATAACGCCCGAGAATCATGCCGAAACGATTCAATATATCATTTATGCCTGGGAATCCGAGAAACAGCATCGGGAGCTCTTAAAAAAAATTAAGTCCGGTACCGGCATATTTTTCGGATTGTTGACCAAAAAGATCGAAGGCAGGCTTTCTAAATATTTTGTATGTCAGCACTGCGGTTCTACACTAACGGAGATTCCGCAAGCTACCTGCCCGATCTGCGAAGAACCGTCTGCGAAATATAAAGAAATAAAATGATGGAAAACGTGGATCCCCGGGGTCTATTAATTCACCACAGACCCA
>JAUVTR010000179.1 GCA_030601425.1 Desulfobacterales bacterium | reverse complement strand
AGCTGGGTGCCAGGGGAATTAAGGAACTGGCCGCGCATAACGGCATTCAATTTGACGATGAAATGAAATATATTGAAACCAATAAAAAAATGGAAACGAATGTGCCGGGGGTTTTTGCTGCCGGTGACATTTGCGGTCCCCCGTGGCAGATGGCCAAAGCAGTGGGTGAGGGCTGCGTCGCTGGAATCGCCGCCGCCACCTATGCCAAAAAAACACGAAAGTCCGAGTAAAGCGGTTTGCCTGTTAGCCCGTTGAGAAAGGATAAATTAATTCTTATATCCTCCACGTGCCTTTCGTACTCGTACTCGTTCTCGTCCTCGAGGCAATATGGAACAAGGCTCCGCGAGTTTTAGATTTATCGATTACGATTACGAGCACGACGACGACGACGAGGATGGCGGCCTGATTTAATGTTAACTGGCCAACGGGCAAACGGGCTCAACGAGTCAACTGTTTTAGTACGTAAAGAAATAATTGAGAATATTAAACCGGCTCTTAGGGCTTTAGATCTTGTTCGAGGGCTCCGCCAAAAGGCGGGATTTCACATCTTGATTTTATAAATTAATGAGTTCAACAAGTCGTAGGAAAGAGAAAAGATAGCTGGCTAATAAAGTGGTAGGAAAGAGTATTATTGCGATTTTATTGGCAACCGGCAGCAGGTAGACATAAGCGTAATCTTACCAATAATTGAAATTATTAGACCAAACTCGTTTCAAAATGTTTAGATTTTGGTTCAGGGCAAGACGCGAAGGGTCGAAATGACGGAGCGTACTTTATCGTACGTGAGTAAATTTCGACACTGAGCAACACAGCGCTGGGCCAAAGGATGAGTGTTTTGAAACGAGTTTTAGGCGTTGGCGGGTGCACCGGCCTGCTGTTTGGCATAGCGCAGCTTGATGTTTTCGACTGCTTGGCGGGCAGCTTCTGCCTGTGATGTCTTTGCACCTGCCAGTTTATCCAGGAAAGCTTCGGATCTGGATGTGCCAATTTTACCCAGAGTGGCAATGGCAGCTGAGAGGATGGATTTTTGGTAGGTTGATGAAGATTTTTTTAGGCGCTGAAAAATCCCCTTTTTCTGACCACTGATCACCTGAGCGATGTCAAGGACAGCGTCTTCTATTGCCTGGATGTTCTTGATATTGACCATAGTGCCCAGGGCTCGGATGATATTGGATACTTTGCGGGAGTGCTTGGATGCAGCTTGCTCTTCTTCCGGAAATTCGGTTTTAATGGTCTCAATCAATTTTGCAATAGATGCTTCTGATAAAGGCGAAAGCTCGGCCAGCGCGGTTGTTGCCCGCCACAAAACTTTGTCATCGGGATCATCTAAGGCGTCGATGACGATTTGTTCGGCATCGGGGGCCTTTAAAGCGAGCAGCGTGTGTAGTGCCTCATCCCTCACCCGGGGATGCGCGTAGGATACGAAATTGCGCGCCCGATCAATTCCTTTTTGGCCTTTGTCCACAAATCTGAGAATCATCAATGCATTTCGCAACAAATACCACGGTTGTTCAGGATTACTCAAAGCCTTCAGAACCCACTGGCGGGCCATTTCACCCTGCTTTATCAGGGCATCCGTGGCCGCTTTGCGGGCCTGGCGATTGTCACAGTCGGATAGAACTTTGCTTAAAATCTCAATTCCCTGCGATCCCAACAGACCGGCAATTTCATCAATAATCTTGCGGTCGGATTCTTCCGCTTTTTCGTATGCGGTCACCAGGTCTTCTGTCAAATTCTTATAAATAAATCGTTGCGGATTTGGTGATAAACTGCTTTCTTTGGAAAACACTTCATTTTCTTTGCCGGCTCTATCCGCCGCCCGGGTTAGCAAAAAGGCAATTTTCCAGTCGTTGTTTTCAAAATGCCCCGGTAAGACCCTTCGGCAGAATTTCACCAGAACCACCGCATCGTCGGTTGTTTCAGCATTCAGGAGCCTGCGAACATAGGCCGGAACGTGGGCTTGTGCATCTTTGGTCATTAATATGGTATTGACCAGATATTGAACATCCGGCGGCAGTTCTTCGAAAGTCAGGATATCATTCAAATAGAGGCGTTCAAGAAAGTGTTGCGCACCGCTGACATCCTCCAATATCAATCGACGGACGACCCACTTAAGAATTCGTTTGACGCCTTCAACCCGCCTGATCAATGCCGGGTTGTCCAAATCTTCAGCATGCTTTTCCCGCAGGTTATTGAGTTCCTTAAATATGAATTCGGATGTGGGCAAGAGCGTGTTTAAGGGAAAAGCCTCGATAATAACCTGCTCGATGTCTTCCTTCTCAATACTGTCCACATGTTTGGCGATGATGTAACAGTTGATGATCAGATCTTTTAGGAACTCGGGGTGTCTGAGGGGACGGATGATATCCTCGATAATTTGAAGTTTCAAAGTTCGAATTTTTTCATCGGAGTCGCTTTGAAACATGGGTAGCACTTTGAGGTCTTTGGCCAGGCGTTGGATAGCCATTTCGACCCGCCACGGAAGGTTTAACTCCAGCATGATCAGGTCGTCCATGAAAACCGTGGATATTTCGGTAATCCCGTGATCAGCCAGGGCATTGGACAACACTTGGCCAATTTTAGAGCCTTGACCACTGTCGGCCTTGGGATCGCTCATGACATCCACAAAATGTTCAAAGTGTTCGAGGCCGATTTCATTTTTTATGGCAAAGCTCACCAGTCCTTTGCGCTTGAAATATTCTCTCAGTTTGGGAACGAATAATTCAGCCATGCCCGCACCGACCAGCGTGCGGACATTAACCGGCTCATCCAGAATTCCGGTAATCAGGATATCGACTTTTTCCCGGGTTTCCTGCTTGGTGATCATGACCTCCCTGGATTCGCCCAGGCAGTTTTGAAACTTTTCATATAAACCCTGCTTGGCGCCCTCTGAACCGGGGTGATCCGAAGAATAGTAGCCGCTGCGCAACATGGCTTTCGTCAGGTCCATAAGAAACTCGCCGGAAGGCTTAATTTTTTTGCGCTCTTCGAGGGTAAGGTCCTTTTTTTCAGTGGTTGGTGCAATTGTGATTTCAGGTTTTGGTATATCCTCTCTGACAACCTCTTCCTGAGCTACTGCTTTCCGCAGCCAATCCAGGGTCAGATCGGCCTTGCCGTCTTCTTCGGGCGAAACTTCATCCAGGTCTTTCAGGTCATTATCGGGCTGCTGTGAAACTGGGACCGTATCGACTGAAGGTTCAGCTGGTGCAACCGGTGTTTCTGTTTTGCTTGAAAAGGGTTGATTTTCAGGGGCTTCTTTAATCGCTGCCGGCTGCGTCAATCCCAGCATATTTTGATATTTTTTATTTGTGCCCAACGTCGAGCTCAGTTCCTTCAGAATCGACTCCGATCCACCGACTACTGCAAGCAACATCCCGGTGGGTTTATTAAATTGCGCGGCGATTTGTTCATCAAGGATTTTAACGACCACCCCCGTGACCGTGAATACATTTTCGATTTCAGGAACAGTGAAATTTAAAACTAGGGTGGTTTTTATGGGCAGAAAGGTTTTGGATGGAAGAAATATCTTCCCCTTTTTTAACAGGGCGTAGACCTTGCTAAATCGCTCAGCAGAGCGATAATTTAATTTTATCGCTTTTTTTTCCAATTTTTTAAAATTGTATAGTGTGGCAGCAAAAAAATTCTATGTTTTCTGATAATTATAGTCAATTTGCTCAAAAATGTCAATTATTTAGGGGGATCTGCATCCGATAAGGTTCCAAACTTATTAGAATCATTTATAAAGTTTGCCCCCCTGCTTTCAAAAAGAAAAAGTGCCAACTCTGGTTTTAAGGATCTCAGAAAATTCTCGTTTTACTGATATATTAGATGATGTTGATTAAGTGTTTGCAATTCACCATTTAATTTTTACTTTGGTAGTGGTATTCTTCACAAAAAACAGGCAGCCGATAGCATGTTCTTAGAACCCATTTTAAAAATGCATTAAGGCAAGTGCGCTAAAGTGAGGAGTGATCTAAAGTGACTAAAGTTAAGGAATTCTACCCGTCGAGAGCCTCTGGGTCGAACGATCATTTTTATAAAAGATGGAGCATAGCGACACCGAAACTTTAGTCACTCTTGTTTTACATGTATTTAAACGTGATCTACTATTTTTGAGATAGGTTCCTATTGTGGCGAAAGGAATTCTGAAATGACCCCCAAGAAAATTCCGGAGAGAAAAGACATCCCGGATGATCACAATTGGGATCTGACATCTTTATTTATTTCAGATGAAGATTGGGATAAATTGTTTGACGAGGTTGAAAGTCAAATCAATGCTTACACCGATTATAAGGGTCGTTTGAAAGAAACGGTTAAGATTTTTAAAGAAGCTATTGATTTTCATCTATCGCTGACTCGTAAAATTGAAAGAATTTATACCTATGCGCATTTAAAAAGCGATGAAGATAAATCAAATCAGTTTTACCAGGGGCTTCATCAACGCGCCGTCAGTTTACATACCCGGGCTTCTGAATCTTCAAGTTTTATGACCCCCGAGATCCAGTCCATTGCGGACGATCAAATGAATTCCTTTCTGGCCGATGATTCGATTGCGGAATATAAGTTTTATCTCGAAAAAATTCTGCGATATAAACCTTACACCCGAAGTGAAACGGTCGAGCACGTTTTGGCCATGAGCCGGGAAATGGCAAATGCGCCAACCCTGGTTTTTGGACAGCTGGACAATGTTGATTTAAATTTCGGCAGCCTTGAAGATGAAAGTGGAAAAGAAATCGAGTTAAGCCACGGCAATTTTAGCACATTTTTAATCAGCCCGAACAGAGACGTCCGTAAAAAGGCTTTTTTCCAATACTATCAGGCTTACGAAGATCATAAACACACACTGGCAGCTACTTTAGTGCATTCTCTCAAAAAGGATCTTTTCTATTCAAGAGTTCGCAATTTCGATAACTGCAGAGCAGCTGCATTATTTGGCGACAATATACCCGAAACGGTTTATGACAATTTGATCAAAACCGTTAAAAGCAATCTGGCGCCTTTTTTTAAATACATGGATTTTCGTAAACAGACACTTGCTTTATCGGAGCTTCACTTTTATGATACCTATGTGCCGATCGTCAGCGATGTCACTTTTGACATCCCTTACGAAGCGGCTGTCGAAATAAGCATCCAGGCCATGCGCCCGCTGGGAGAAAAGTATATAAAGGTCTTACAGGAAGGCTTGCTGGGTGGCTGGGTGGATCGATATGAAAATCGGGGTAAACGAAGCGGTGCCTACTCGTCGGGGTGTTATGACTCATCACCCTATATTCTGCTTAATTATGAGAATCAGAATATCAACAGCGTCTATACATTACTGCACGAGGGCGGCCACTCGATGCACTCGTTTTACGCCAACAAACACCAGGCTTTTGTAGATCATGATTATACAATTTTTGTCGCCGAGGTTGCTTCTACCTTTAATGAGAATCTTCTAAGCCGATATCTTCTGGAGCAATATAAAAACGATCCCTTTAAAACAGTTTATATTCTTAACCGGGAAATCGACAATATACGGGCCACTCTTTTCCGGCAGACAATGTTCGCCGAATTTGAAAAGATCACTCACAGCACGGTTGAAGCCAATGCGCCTCTGACCCTTGATGTCATTACCGCAACTTATCGAGACCTGCTGGAAATATATTTCGGCGATACGCTGGTTTTAGATCCGGAGTTAAGCCTGGAATGTTTGAGAATTCCGCATTTTTATTCTGCTTTTTATGTCTATAAATATGCAACCGGAGTTTCGGCGGCCATTGCCCTTGCCGATAAAGTCGTTAATGAAGGCCAACCGGCCAGGGATGCGTATCTGAATTTTCTTATGCTGGGCGGCAGCAAATTTCCTCTGGACGAACTTGTAGATGCCGGTGTGGATATGCGGTCTCCGGGACCTATTCAACGGGCCATCAAATACTTTTCAGATCTGGTAGATCGGCTCATCGATGCGTATCAGGAACTCTAATCACTTGATCTAATTTTTATGGTAGGGGTGGCGAAAATTATTATTAACCACGAAAACACGAAGTTTAAAAGTAAGCTCGAAAGCTGGGATGCTTGGAGGCCTGAAGGCCTGGACGCTTTGGCACTATTTGATTTTCAAGTATACAGACTAACTGGCACCCTGGCCTTATAGCTTTCCAGCCTTATGGCCCATTTTGTGCTTTCGTGATGACTTTAACTTTTCATTTTTAGTTTTATTGGATTGTGAGGTATTTATGGATTATAAGGCCATTATTGTAGGAGCAGGCCCTGCAGGAATTTTTGGGGCATTAACCCTGGCCGATGAGGGGGTCGAACCGGTTCTTTTGCTTGAACTCGGCAAAGAGCTCAGCGAGCGCAAACGTCGCAATTCAAATGATATGCTCTGCGGATGGGGGGGCGCCGGCGCCTTTAGTGACGGGAAATTGACATTGTCCCCCGAGGTGGGGGGAGTACTGGGGGAGTATCTGGACCCTGAATCGCTAAATCAGATCCTTAAGTCGGCAGATGAAATCTGGGTTAAACACGGTGCGCCGGAAGTTATATTTGGCGAGCCATCTCCCAAATTGGAAGATCTGGACGATCGCGCCCGGCTGGCCGGTCTGGAATTAATCCCTTCGCGTATCCGGCACATCGGGACCGAGAACTGTCCGGTTGTATTAGATCAACTGCGACAATCCCTGGTGGATCGAGTTGAAACACGGACCCGCAATCCGGTCCAAAGTTTTCTGGCTGAAGATGGACGCATCCAGGGTGTCAAATTGGAAAGTGGCGAAACCATTACCGGCAAATTCGTGGTGGCTGCTCCGGGGCGATCCGGCGCCGGCTGGATGAAGAAGCAGGCGGAGTCGCTGGGGCTTAAAACAACTTCAAGTGCGGTAGATATTGGCGTTCGGGTGGAGTTGCCGGCCCCGATTCTAAAGGAAATTACGGATATCATTTATGAATCAAAGCTTATTTACTACTCCAAAACATTCGATGAAAAGGTGCGTACCTTTTGTATGAATCCTTACGGTGAAGTTGTCATCGAGAAGGCCAAAGAAGTCGTTACGGTCAACGGGCACAGTTATGCCACAAAAAAAAGTGAAAATACCAACTTTGCCATTTTGGTGAGCAGCGCGTTTACAGAACCTTTCAATGACCCCATCGGCTATGGTCTTTACATCGCCAGGCTGGCGAATCTGCTGGGCAAGGGGCCCATTGTTCAAAGGCTTGGAGATCTCCTGGCCGGTCGGCGCAGCACACCGGAGCGCATGAATCGCTGCCTGACACGACCCACCCTTCCGGAGGCAACACCAGGCGATTTGAGCTTTGTATTTCCCTTTCGTCACCTTCAAAGTATTATTGAAATGCTTCAGGCGCTTGAAAAATTAGCCCCCGGTGTGTATTCGCGGCATACCCTTCTGTATGGCGTTGAAGTAAAATTTTATTCCAACCGCATTGAATTGTCTTCCGAATTGGAAACCGGTGTGAAAAATTTGTTTGCCATTGGTGATGGTGCCGGCATTACACGGGGATTGATCCAGGCTTCAGCCAGCGGCATCCTTGCAGCCCGCACCATTGCC
>JAUVTR010000243.1 GCA_030601425.1 Desulfobacterales bacterium | reverse complement strand
CGCAATTCCGTCATTGGGTGTTTTAAACCGGGTGCTTTGCACCCGGTTACACCCGCACCGATTAAGGCACTGCCGTGCCTTTGTTTTTTCCCGCCGATGGCGGAAAAATCCAAGCCCCCCGCTCTGCGGGTGGTCGGTGACTCGGAACATTATTATGGAAAGCGGTATAAATCATTTGAAGGCTATGCCGTATGAATGAATCGCTGCCCTCATTTCTACGATGGACATATAAACGAACATATGATATCAATACCATCTCTATATGCGCCTGTAGCTCAGTTGGATAGAGCAACGGACTTCTAATCCGTAGGCCGCAGGTTCGAATCCTGCCAGGCGTACCACTTATACCAAAGCTCCAGAGCAACTTGCTTGGGAGCTTTTTTGTTGGAATCAACAAGGGATCAACTGAAGTTAAAGTAAGGTAGGCCTCTCGTTCTGCCTTTTGAACGTCAGGCGTTCGCTTTATCAGGTTTAGATGATATTAAATAGCAGGACTTACTGGAAATCACAAGTTTTTTCTTTGCTACAATTGGTAGAGAGCATTTTGAGATCAAGAAGTTACAAAATCAAAGCATTTCTATAAGGGAGATTCGGGAAAGGGTTTTTCAAAAGAATGGAGAATATCAGTCAATAACGGTTTTATAATATTTCACACCGACTTTGTACTCCGGTACCTCAGGTTCTGTACGCTGACGGCACCACTTAACCTCCGCAAAATAGCCTTCGTAAAGTTCCGCATGAATCGAATCCGGAGTATAATTTTCCATCATAATGTAAATGTCGGAACCCGGGTTAACCTCATCAGGCGTTTTAAAACACATGCCGTCTTTTGAATAGTTACACATAACCGCTTGAATAAATTGATCGGTATTATGATAGGCATAGATAACTGGAGCATCAAGGTCATGACGTTCGAACACCCTTCTTTCGTCTTTTTTATTCATCACCTCCCCTTTCTTGCCGGGGTTTATCGGGTAAGGATGTTTTGGGTGTGATGCGCAATAATCAGAAGATAATCACTGTAGGTTCAACTATTAGTATCGGATAAAGAGCCCATATGTCAAATAAAAAATATAGTGATATCAATCAAATGGGCGACACTCAGTCAATGTTTGCTTACACATCAAATATTTTCAAAATTCTCCAAAAGGGCACCCCTGACTCCTAACGGTTCGTAAATTAAATAAATTCCCCACTGTTTTGCTCCAGCTCCCCTAATCTTACGTCTCACGTCTCGGAATTTCTATAACATATTGAAAGCATGTAGCTTTTAACGACACTGGTTTTATGCCACCTACATTCCAATTGTGAGCGAAGCGAACTAAGTTCATTATGGATGCAAACCACGGTTCGGCATAGGTGCCGGGAGGTGGGGTGCACTTAAGTTTGGTCCTTAAGTGACCGATAGGCACTCTACATACCAGGAAAAACCGATTTCATATAAGCATCTAAAATATTGAACAATTTTAAGTATATCAATTTTTTTCTGTAAAAACTATTGAGCGAACCGAAAAGGGGAATTGAAAATGGGCACGAATAACTTAATTTTTTTGGAAAATCTAGAATGGTTTGACGAAACCGGCCAGGAGCTTGTCCACCGTCTGCCGGAAGAGGGCTCCGCGGAGATCAAATACGGCGCACAGCTGACCGTCAGGGAAAGCCAGGCCGCTGTTTTTTTCTACAAGGGCAAGGCAGTCGGTGCGTTTGGACCGGGACGTCATACCCTGAAAACTGCCAATATTCCGATTTTAACAAAAATTGCCAGCCTACCCTGGGGAGGAACGAGTCCGCTACGCGCTGAAATATATTTTATTAATTTAAAAGTGTTTACTAACTTGAAATGGGGCACGCGCGACCCGGTGGCTTTCAAGGATTCCGAACTGGGGCTGATTCGCTTGAGAGCTTTCGGTATCTTCAACCTGCAGATTGTCCAACCTGTATTGTTTGTCAACAGTTTAGTGGGCACCCAGGGTATGTTTACCACGGCTGAAATAGAAGAATATCTGAATCGCGTCATCGTCTCCCGTTATAATGATTATATGGGCGAAACAATTGATTCAATTCTCAATCTGCCCTCAAAGTATGATGAACTGTCCCAGGGACTCTCGGAGCGACTGACGGAGGATTTCAGTCATTTTGGTATCCGCATGACCCATCTTTACATTAACTCAATAACCCCGCCACCCGAAGTGCAACAGGCCATAGACGATCGCAGCCGGATGGGTGTTTTCGACGATATGAATAAATTAATGCAGATGAAAGCCGCTATGGCCATGGAAAAAGCCTCTGAATCCGCGGGTGGTTCCGGTATGGGAATGGGTACCGGACTCGGGTTGATGATGCCGGCCATGTTCGCCCAGTATTTTGCAGGAGCTCAGCCACGGTCTGGCCAGGATCAACCGGAATCTAAATGCCCGGAATGCGCCAATTCCATTCCAACCAGCTCCAAGTTTTGCCCGGATTGCGGCCATCAGCTTTTGGTTTTCGAGCAATGTACGCGCTGCTCGAAAAACCTCACACCAACGGCAAAATTTTGTTCTCGCTGCGGTCACCCGACTGAGGAAAAACCCGCAACAAGATCATGCCCAAATTGCGGAAATGTGAACTTACCCGATGCATTTTTTTGCAATGAATGCGGCGAAAAACTAAGCTAAAGTTCTGTATTAACGAATCGGAGAATCGCATTAATTTCTTAATTCAACATCAGTGCCCGCAATGCGGTGCACCTGCTATTATGAAAGAGACAGAGCGCCTCTTTGCCTGCGAATTTTGCAGGGTGAAGTCTTATCTGGCGGCAGAAGATGTGTTTCGTTATATGCTTCCAAACAAGGTAGCCGCGTCGAAAGATTTAGTGTTTTTCCCCTATTGGCGCTTTAAAGGCATGCTATTTGCCTGCGCGGGTAACGGTATTCGACATAAATTTGTCGATGTAAGCGTCCAGGCCCTTGTCTCTCAATTGTTTCCGGTTAGCCTGGGCCTGCGCAGCCAGGCACTGAAACTTAAATTCGTGACACCTGAGACCGCGGGTCGGTTTCTGGAACCCACCCAAACCTTGGCGCATATCGAACAAAACTTTGATGATCGTTTTGGCAAGTCTTTACCTAAACCCGTGCTGCATCATGCCCATATCGGCGAAACCATCAGCCTGATTTATGCCCCATTTTATATTGAAAACCGCATTTATGATGCGGTGCTCAACCGTCCAATCGCAGCGTCGCGGACTGAAGATTTTGACATCGAAAAATTGCCTGTAGAAAACCCGGACTGGCGCATTCATTTTATTTCGACTCTATGTCCCAACTGCGGCTGGGATCTGGAAGGAGAAAAAGATTCCCTAGTGTTGCTGTGTAAAAATTGCACTTCCGCCTGGTATCCGGTCGGTAAAAAGTTAACAAAGATTCAGTTCGGCAAACATACGGCCAAGGAAGGCGATGCGGTTTATCTGCCATTTTGGCGCATTCGGCCTGAAATCTCCGGATTAAATCTCAGTAACTATGCTGATTTGGTTCAGGTTGCCAATATCCCGAAAGTCGTTCAGTCAGGGTGGGAGGATATCGGTTTTCATTTCTGGGTGCCGGCATTTAAAATCCGCCCTAAAATATTTTTGCAGCTTTCAAAGAATATGACACTTTCACAACTTCATAATGGGCTGACTGAGGAACTGCCCGAGCATCGCCATCATCCGATTACCTTACCGATAACAGAAGCCATCGAGAGTTTAAAAATCAACCTGGCCAGCTTTATTAAACCTAAAACCAAGCTGGCAGATATCCTGCCTACGATTGACATTACCGCAAAAAGCTTTGTGCTTATTTACGTTCCATTCATTGAGAAGCACCACGAATTGATCCAACCGGATCTACAATTTGCCATTAACAAAAACGTTATCGCACTTTCTGATAATTTATAACCCTAGCCTTTGGTTAAATAGTTAATTAGTTAATTGGTTGAATAGCCAAATAGTCAGAAGATTTCATCCATTTAAAACTACTTAACTAAACTACTTAACTAATCGAGCATTTGACGATTTGACTTATGATGCAAGGACTTACATTGAAAAATATGATGATTCATGAGATAAACAAGTTATGCTGAATCCAAAACCGCCTTCTGCGGATATCCTTATCGATCAATTTTTAAATTATTTAGTGGTCGAAAAAGGCTTATCGAAAAAAACGCTTGAAGCTTACAGCCGGGATATCATCCGATACCGAAATTTTCTGGCTGAAAATAAATCATCGGCTTTTTCGGAAGAGGACACCCCCTTAATTTTGAAGCATTTAATTCTTCTCAGAAAATCCGGATTGGCAGCGCGTTCAAGAGCACGGCATCTGGTCGCCATTAGAGGACTCTATCGATTTCTGGTCCAGGAAAAGGTATTGCGCAATGATCCGGCCAGACTGATTGATCTACCAAAGACCAGTTTAAAATTACCCTATGTTTTTTCCAGGGAAGAAATTGTGCTTTTGCTCGAGGCTCCGGACACCAAGAAACCCCTTGGCGTCAGAGATGCTGCCATGCTGGAATTGCTTTATGCGGCCGGATTGCGAGTATCTGAGCTCATCAATTTAAAGTTACAAGATATCAATCTGGAAGCCGGATTTGTTCGCATCTTCGGCAAAGGTTCCAAAGAAAGAATTGTGCCGATCGGCATTCATGCCAAAGAAAAAATTAGTCATTATCTAAAAACCGCCAGATCCCAGCGTTTAAAGCAAGCACCCAGTCCATTTTTTTTTATTGCCCGCGCGGGCAACCCCATGACACGCCAGGGGTTTTGGAAGTTGCTGCGACGCTATGCGATGCAGGCAGGACTCACGGAAAAAATTACACCCCACAGCATAAGGCATTCGTTCGCCAGTCACCTTTTGGAAGGCGGCGCCGACTTAAGAGCGGTGCAAATCATGCTGGGTCATGTGGATATCTCTACAACTCAAATTTATACGCACGTCACCCGTGACCATCTTAAAAAATTGCATAAGAAATTCCATCCAAGAGGATAGGACAGCGATGGCTTCGAACAGGAGATCGATTTTACTCGTCGCTTAAATCTTACAGATTTCGTTACAATGAACAACCGAAGGTTGAGTTAAATTGATCGACAATTAGCAAAAACTCTGCGGGCAGTCGCTGTTTAACTTGGTCAATAATACCTGCTGGTATTTTGCCGTAATATCCCTGAGCAATACCACCGGCAATACATCCCATTGTATCACTGTCTCCCCCCAGCGAAATTGCCAGGCGAACCGCATCTTCAAAGTCATTTGACTCAAGAAAGGCAATGATCGATTCGGGCACAGATCCCTGACACGACACATCAAAGGAATAATTGGGTCTGATTTCAGCTAACGTGCGATTCAGGTTATAATCGAATCGACGGCAAATTTGCTTGCG
>JAUVTR010000259.1 GCA_030601425.1 Desulfobacterales bacterium | reverse complement strand
GTCATTTACCGCAACCGCATCAAAACCATCGTTATCATGCTCGTGCTGACCGCGGCCATGGTCAGCCAGATTCCCAAAATCAGTATCGATACCTCCATGGAAGGATTTTTGCACCCCGATGACCCCACGCTATTGGCCTATAATAATTTTCGCGATCAGTTTGGCAGAGATGAGGTGATTATCATTGCAATTAAATCCCCGAACATCTTTAGTCAAAAATTCTTAGAAATGATCCAAAGACTTCATGAGGAACTCGAAGAAAATGTTCCCTATATTGATGATATCACCAGCATCGTCAACGCGCGCAACACCCGCGGCGAAGCCGACGAACTGATCGTAGAGGATTTGCTGGAGCATTGGCCCCAAAACAATACCGAGATGGAAGCGTTGAAAAAGCGGGTACTGACAAACCCGCTGTATAAAAATTTGCTCATCTCCGAAGACGCCACATTCACCACGATAATTATCAAAACCCACAACTACTCCAGTCTCGGACAGGATGTCGATGTTCTGGAAGGATTCGAAGAGGATGTCGAGGAGGTTGCCGGTGCAAAATCAAAAGCAGCGGCCCAAAGGACCTATCTGACAGACCAAGAAAACAGCCAGGTAGTCAACGCAGCCCGACAGGTGTCGGAAAAATATAACGCATCCGATTTTCAAATTTATATGGCAGGTTCCCCGGTGGTCACCCATTTTCTCAAACGCACCATGATGAGCGATATGCGTAAATTCATGGTCTTGGCCATCGCCGCCGTGGGCATCTTGCTGTTTGTCATGTTTCGCCGGATTTCCGGGGTGTTCCTGCCCCTGGTGATTGTCGTCCTTTCGCTGCTTTCCACAATCGGCATCATGGCGCTGACCGGTGTGGCCATCAAGGTCCCAACCCAAATTCTGCCGTCCTTTCTGCTGGCCGTAGGGGTTGGGACGTCGGTCCACATTCTGGCAATATTTTATCAGCGCTTTCAGCAAACCAACGATAAAGAAGAGGCGATTGCCTATGCCCTGGGCCACTCAGGCCTTGCCGTTGTGATGACCAATGTGACAACGGCCAGCGGCCTGCTGTCATTTGCAACCTCTGAGGTCGCACCGGTGGCCGATTTGGGCTTGTTTGCCGGCATCGGCGTCCTGCTCACTTTTGTCAACACCCTCGTACTGCTGCCCGCCGTTTTAGCTATTGTGCCGGTTGCTGAAAGAAGACAAAACCGCAATCAATCCAAAAATACGTTCATGGACCGTTTCCTTAGCGGTATCAGTCATTTTTCAACGGCGCATCCGGTTTCGATCCTTATCGTTAGTTTCCTTGTCGTGGGGTTGTCCATTTTCGCCGCTTTGCAAATCCGGTTTTCTCACGACGTGCTGAGGTGGTTTCCCGAAAAAAACCAGATTCGTCAGGCGACTGAAAAAATCGATCACGAGCTGCGCGGCAGCCTCAATCTTGAAGTCATCATCGATACCGGCCGGGAAAACGGCCTCTACGAACCGGCCCTGCTGAATCGCATTGACAAAGCCACTGCATATACCGAGTCGCTGGAATTGGAGGATCTGTTTGTCGGCAAAGCCTGGTCTGTGTCTACGATTCTGAAAGAAATCAATCAGGCCCTCAACGAAAACCGCCCCGATTACTATGCGATTCCGCAAAACCGGGATCTGGTCGCCCAGGAGTTTCTGCTCTTTGAAAACAGCGGCTCCGACGATCTTGAAGATGTGGTCGACAGTCAGTTTTCCAAGGCGCGGTTTACCATCAAAGGCCCCTTCAAAGATGCCGTGAAATACAACCGGTTTATCGACACCGTCAGCAGCTATTTTGATGACAATTTTCCTGAGGCAACCATCACCCTTACCGGCATGATGGCTCTGCTGTCACGCACCATAAGCCATGCCATCATCAGTATGGCCAGGAGCTATGGTATTGCCCTGGTGGTGATCACGGCGCTCATGATCATTCTTATCGGGCGCATCCGGATCGGTTTGCTTAGCATGATTCCTAATCTGGCCCCCATCCTGCTCATGCTCGGGGTCATCGGTGCGACCCCCTTTAAGATGGATCTTTTCACCATGATGGTGGCCAGCATTGCCATCGGACTTGCCGTGGACGATACCATCCATTTTATGCATAACTTTCGCCGCTATTACGAGCAAAGCGGCGACCCCAAACAGGCGGTTTATGAAACCCTTCATACCACCGGCCGGGCGATGTTGGTCACCACCATCGCTCTTTCCATCGGGTTTTTTATTTTTGTGTTTGCAAGTATGAACAATCTTTTCGCTTTTGGTTTGTTGACGGCTTTTACCATCCTCATGGCGCTGGTAGCCGACTATTTGGTGGCTCCGGCGCTGATGGTCCTGGTTAATCGACCCCAAAAAATAGATGCGGAGGAATAAAATGATACCCAATAAAATCGCAACCATCTTCGTCACCATCTTACTGGTTTTGGCAGGACTTTGGCCGCTGCCGGGCGCATTGGCCGATGATCCCCGGGCGCGGGCAATCATGGAAAAAGTCGATGCCAGAGATGACGGCGACAATCAGACCGCCGATATGGAAATGATATTGATCGATAAACGTGGCAACCAGCGCGTTCGTAAGATTTCGACATTCAGTAAGGACAAAGGCGCAGATGAGCTGAGGCTGATGTTTTTTCAGCATCCGGCCGATGTGAAAGATACCTCTTTCCTTACCTATGACTATGACGATCCCGATAAAGACGACGATCAATGGCTGTATTTACCGGCTTTACGCAAAACCAAACGGATTGCCAGCAGTGACAAAAGCGGCAGTTTTATGGGTTCCGATCTGAACTACTCGGATATAACCGATCGCAATCTGGAGGATTACGATTTTACGCTTAAAAAAGAAATGGATGTCAAAGGCGTTAAAACCTGGTTGATCGAATCGATTCCGCGCACCAAAAAAGTGATCAAGGAAACCGGTTATAAAAAATCTCTTATCTTTGTGCGCCAGGATAACTTCTTTGTCATTCGGGCCGTCAACTGGGTAAAGGACGGCGGATATTTGAAATACCTCGATGTTAAGCGCCTGGAGCTGATTGACGGAATTTGGGTGGCAACCGAGACTCATGTAACCAAGAAAAAAGGCAAAAAGCTGGCCCATAAAACTGTTTTGAAGTTCGACAACGTCAAGTTTAATCAGAAGCTTGATTATGAGATGTTTACGGTACGCAGAATGGAAAAAGGTTTGTAATTAGTCTCTTAATAATTATTTTTGCGCTTTTTATGGCAAGCTATTCTTCAAAACGCAAATATTAGCATTTAAGTAATAGTTGAAAGTGCCTAAAGTGAACTAAAGTGCCTAAAGTTTTGGTCCGCCTCCGGCGGATCTATTTTATATAAAAAGACGTAGCGAAGCGACTCCTTAACTTTAGATCACTTTTAACTTTTCCGGTTTATTCGAGATATGAATTGAATGATGGGTGTTAGCAGAAATACTGCATTTATTTTTATTCTCTTTTCAATTTTCATCTTCTGCCAGATGACAGGGGGGGTCTATGCGCAAGAGGAGGCGGGACTGGAAGAAATCTTAAGCGGGTTTGAAGATAATCAAAAATCCGATGAAGATCTTCAGGAAGTCATGGAAGGTTTTGAGGACGAGGCCCAAAGCGAAAAAAAGATAGAAGAAATGGAGGAGGAAGAAATTTTAGAAGGATTCGACGAAGACACCACAGAGGCCCAGGCGGCGGTTCCTGAAAAAGAGTACCTGCCGGACTTTCTAAGCCTTGACGGATACTTCAAGCTGGGGTCATCCTACAATATGTATCACCACCAAGCTGAAGGCACGGATACGGAATGGCATGGATTATCGCGGTTGCGGGCCAAAGTGGTGCTCGAGCTGGATGCCAAGTTTTCCGAATCCTGGCAGGCACGCGTCGCCGGTCATGGTTTTTATGATTTTGCCTACGAAATCCAGGGCCGCGATAAATTCACCCAGGAAGTATTGGATGAGAATGAGAACGAATTAGAATTTGACGAAGTGTGGCTTCTGGGTAGTATCACAGATCGACTGGATCTAAAGGCGGGAAGACAAATTGTTGTATGGGGCAAATCAGACAACATCCGTGTAACCGATGTGCTCAATCCCCTGGATCTGCGCGAACCGGGCTTAACTGACCTTGAGAATCTGCGGTTGCCCGTGACCATGACAAAACTGGATTACTTTATGTGGGGGCTTAACCTATCGGCTATGGTCATTCATGAAATTCGCTACAACAAAGACCCGGAATTCGGCAGCGATTTTTTCCCGGCCGCCCAAGCGCTGCCAACAAATGAAACGCCCGATACAGGATTTGATATCGATAATTCCCAATTTGCCCTGGCGCTTCATGGAATCTTTCACGGCTGGGATGCGTCACTTTACGGTGCCTATTTTTATGACGACACCCCCCACTTTGACAACGATTCAGGCGGCGGTCCAAAATTAAAGCATGCCCGGGTTAAAATGCTTGGCGGAGCTTTCAACATCGCTATCAGCAACTGGCTTTTTAAGACAGAGGCGGCTTATTTTGATGGAATTAGATTCTTCAACAGCGGAAAAGACTTTAACAGAATTGATGCATTGGTCGGGGCGGAATATTCAGGGTTTACGGATACGACCCTGTCTTTTGAGATTGCCGACCGACATATTCTCAACTTTAACAGCCAAATCAAAGAGGCACCGGATTTTACTGAAGAAGATCGTTGGGTATCCGCCTTAAGGTTGACGAGGACCTATCTGAATCAAACTCTTACCTTAACCATTCTGGCGCAAACATTCGATCTCACCGGGGATGACGGCGCTTTTCAAAGGTTTACCGCCGAATATGATCTCAGCGATGCGATCGAACTTACAGGAGGAGTTGTTTTCTATGAATCCGGCGATCTGCCCAGATTCCGCGACGTCGGGGAAAACGATAGGCTATATCTGGAGATCAAATACAATTTTTAATTTT
>JAUVTR010000205.1 GCA_030601425.1 Desulfobacterales bacterium | reverse complement strand
CCGGAAGGGCGCATGTCACTAGGGGAATCTGGGAAGTCATCCTTGGCGCAACAGAGCAAGACAACCTTGAATTCCTTAAACTGCTGGCCGTGTCCGCCAGGCCTCACCTGTTTCATTATTCCTGCTACCTGATAGCCGAATTTGATGGCAAGCCGGCAGGGGGTCTTGGCGGTTACGATCCTAAAAAGTTCGGCTACGATGCGTTACGCCGAGCTATGCCTGAGATTTTTAAGAAATTAGGGCACACCGGTATGGATCCGGAGGCCAATATCCGCGCTGAGCGCGTGCTTTGTTGTATACCGGATGATACGGAACATACCTGGATTATCGACAGCGTGGCCACGGTACCAGAGCACCGCCGCAAAGGACTGGTCGACCGGTTGCTTGCAGCTATCCTTGAAAAAGGTCGCCAAGAAGGATTCCGGCAGGCTCAGATCAACATATACATCGGCAACCTACCCGCTCAACGCGCCTACGAAAAACAGGGTTTTAAAATTGTAGACGAAAAACGCCATCCTGATTTTGAAGCTGAAATCGGCTCACCGGGCATGGCACGTATGTTGAAAAATCTTTGAAAATACAACCAATTTTGGAATGCCGATTCCTGTGAAGCGTTGATATAGAAGTGTTAAGCCGAAGATATCGACTAGATAATGACTTGACACTACCGAAAGGATATGATTTGGCTATGCAATCAACCCGCTTGCCTACCTAAAAGTCCGATTTTTTTCTTTCGGGAGCAGCAAAATTAAAATTAAATGTCAAAATTTCTGGGAAGTAGACCTGTCGGGGGCAGATGTGGTTTCAGGAAACTGCCGAATTTAATAGTCTATGCCCGGCTACTGCCGTGTGTATGAAAAAACACCTCTATATTGATAAATGAAATGACACATGATTACCTACTTCAATAACGTTCAGCCGAAAAATTCAAGAGGAAGCAGATGAAGCCAGAGATTTTAGTAAAAATGCAAAGGGGGGTATATTATCCGGGCAATCATTTAGGAAAAAGAAAAGATTTGGAAGATCTGGTTACGGAAGGCCTTCTTGAATGCATGGAAGGATCTTTTTTTTGCGGACCGAACAATCAATCGTCTTACTGTTTAACCGATGAAGGCTGCCGCGAAAAACGTAAAAATAATGTCTAGCCTAAAGTGGCCGCACGGCTTATTCACCAACCCATCCCTACGAAAATTGCCGATTGCTGTTAAAGATCATTTAGGGCGATTTGACTAATAATTCAAGATGGCCTACCTTATCTCAAAAAGCTATCTAAATAATGCATCAAAGCAAATGTGCTAAAGTTAAAAGTGATTTTGAAACTTAGAATAAAGCCGTGAACCGTATAAATCCTGATATGAACCGGCTGGAATCTATCGTTAGCGATTTAGTTAATGGCCTGCGTCCATTAAAATTCGGTCCGCCCGTCAGCCATGTTTATAACCCGCTTGAATACGCACGTGAACCTTATCGCCAATACCACGCCAAATATGCGTTCACACCCAAAGAAGTTGTTTTTTTAGGGATGAATCCGGGGCCATGGGGCATGGCCCAGACCGGAATTCCTTTTGGTGAAATCAATGCGGTCAGAGATTGGATGAAAATTAGCGCGCCCATCGGGACCCCGGCCGAAATGCATCCCAAACGGCCGGTGTTAGGATTTGAATGCACCAAAAGGGAGGTTAGCGGTAAGCGCTTATGGGGATGGGCTCAAAAAACGTTTCAAACCCCCCATCGATTTTTCAGCCGCTTCTTTGTTGCCAATTACTGTCCCCTGCTTTTCATCGAAGGCAGCGGCCGAAACCGCACGCCGGACCAAATTCGCGCCGCGGAACGCAACCCGCTGCAGGAGGTATGTGATCATGCCCTCCGCCGAACGATTAAACACCTAAAGCCAAACTATGTGATAGGTGTCGGCAGGTTCGCAGAAAAACGGGCCCGGGTCGCATTAAGTGACAATAAGGTAAAAATAGGTGTGATTACCCATCCAAGTCCGGCAAATCCAAAAGCCAACCGTGGATGGGAGCCCGTTATAATAAAGCAACTTGCAGATTTAGGGATCCGCATTTGAAACATGAAATCCAGATTAAGATATATCACAGCGCTCTGTTTGCTCGTCGTCCTGTTCGGGTGTGCCAATGCAAAAGTTTATTATCCGGGCAACGGTTCATTTAACGCGACAACATCAGGCAGCCAGGGTGACCCCCAAATCTACCGGGATAAGGTCAAACAACTAAAACAGGTACTGGTTGCCTTAAGCACGACGGTTGACAAAACAGAAGCGCAGCTGGTGGCTGAAACAGCTGTTCGCGAATCGGCGGTTCTGGCTGAAGAATATCAGCTGGTTCGTCCGGCTGTTGCCCACAACCTGCTGGTCGTGCTCGGCCTGAAAGAACGCGGGTTGTGCTATCATTGGGCAGAAGACCTTATGAAACGGCTTCAGGCGTTAGACCTAAAAAGCTTCCGACTTCATTGGGGAGTCGCATATCGCGGCGGTGAATTGCGCGAACACAATTGCGTTGTGATTACCGCCAAAGGGCAGAGTTTCTTTAAAGGAATTGTGCTGGATCCATGGCGCAATTCAGGAAACCTTTTTTGGGCCCAGGTTGCCAAAGATAACTACCCGTGGAAGGTGTTGCCTCCATCCGACTGGTAAAACACCTCCAAGACTGCTATTATCCCCGCCCATGGTGTCAGGTGTCAGTGTTCAGGTGTCAGCGTTTTGACCGCTGGCTTCTCGCTTCTGGCTGCTGGCCAGTGACCAGTGGTCAGCGACTAGCGACCAGTCTCCGACGAGTCCTTCCTTCGGGCCTGAGCCTCAGGGTCGAAGACGGCCGAAATGCTCAGTGCGGTCTAAGTCAGAGACCAGAAGCAAGAAGCCAGTAGCCAGAGGCCCGACACCTGACACCCGACACCTGACACCTAAAATAAAACCGTGTTTTGTAAATTACTTGCGGGACGCAGCATTAGAATTCCCCTCAACACCCAAAATTCAGTGGAAAACGCCGGCTAAATTATGTCAAAGGTTGCAGACAACATGTTTGAATTCGTCCAGGCCGCAAGCAAGCGACTCCGCGGTCATGCCCATATCACGCCGATTATGAGCTCGCGAACCCTTAATCAAAGAGTTGGAGCGCAAGCCTATCTTAAATGCGAAAATTTTCAGCGCGTGGGCGCTTTCAAGTTCAGAGGTGCTTATAACGCCATGTCTCAGCTTTCCGAGCCAGATCGCAAACGTGGGGTTATTACCCATTCTTCGGGGAATCATGCCCAGGCCATCGCCCTGGTCGGTCGACTCTTGGGCATTCAGACAACAATTGTCATGCCTGATGATGCCCCCGCCACCAAGCGAGCCGCAACCGAAGCGTATGGGGCAAGCATCGTGGAATACGACCCGCAAGAAAACTCCCGTGAAAAAATTTCTGAGGACCTCGAAAACAAACATGGGTATATATTAATACCGCCCTATGATCACGTTGACATCGTCGCCGGCCAGGGGACAGCGGCACTTGAATTTTTTGAAGAAGTCAATTCACTGGATATGCTGCTGGTACCTTGCGGTGGCGGCGGCTTGCTTAGTGGGTCCGCCATCGCCGCCAAAGGAGCGGGCTCCAAATGCCAGGTGATCGGCATCGAGCCGGAATTGGCAGACGACGCAACCCGATCTTTCCAAACCGGCACACTTCATACCGTTAATAATCCACCTACGATTGCCGATGGAACCCGAACACCTTCTCTGGGTGAACAGGTCACTTTCCCGCTGGTATTAAAATATGTCGATGACATGCAAACGGTTTCTGAAGAGGCGATTATCGAAGCCGTCAAATTTTTATTTTCCCGCATGAAGCTGGTGGTCGAACCATCAGGTGCCCTGGGTGTGGCAGCGCTGTTAAGCGGCAGCGTAAAGCCACGCGGCCGTGTAGGAGTCATTATCAGCGGCGGCAACATCGACGCTGCCACCATGAAGAAGATCCTGGATTCCTAAAATAAGGTGTCAGGTTTCAGCGCCGCCGCTGGTCGCCGACGCAGCCAGTTTGATCAAAAAAGAAACTTTGTAGTTTCATACGAGCTACGTGGTATAGGGTAGAAGGTTGAGGACGCAGGGCGGATGCATGCGATCTAATCTGATTCTTTTCGTACTCGTCCTCGTGCTCGTCCTCGTGAATCAGAATTTTATAGGGGACGAGTACGACGACGAAGGCGGTAGCTGCCGCGCCGTAGCTCAAAGAGCTAAAGCGGCTCATCTGACCTCTACCATCTGTCTTCTGTCGTCTGGCCGCTGGCTTCTGGTTACTCGATTCTGACTTCTGTTCTCTGACTTCTGACCTCTGTCTTCTGGACCTGACACCTGATCCAACCCAGGAGAAACAATTAAACCCCAGAACCTTTGAACCCCTGAACCCCTGAACCTTTGAACCTATTGACTTAATTATCGTCGTACATACCTTTTCTGCATAGTTTGTTTTCAAGCAAGTTGTAATATTCAACGAGAAAAGGAAGCGATAATGAAAAAAGTAATTTTTATCATATTAAAGGCATTGCCTACAATCCAAAAGCCGATAAGCGCTCCTGGAAACATATGCAGATATTTTTTGAAGAAATGTTTTCGAGCAACTGACGGAATTGAAAAGGACATAATAAGATGGCGTTACAAGACAAACTCAATGAACATAAAGCCAATTTCGAAAAAAATGCACCTCCTGAAGCTTTGGAAGTGATGCACCGGGCAACAGCCGACCTGCGCAATTCCGGAATTTTAGATCGTACGCTAACGGTAGGAGACACAGCTCCGGAATTTGAGCTCGAAAATACTGCCGGAGAACTGATTCGATCAAAGGATATCCTCTCGGATCGTTTGATGGTGCTTACATTTTACCGTGGCAAATGGTGACCCTATTGCAATCTGGAGCTGGAAGCTCTGCAGAACGCCGTGTCTGATTTCACTTCCCTGGGGGCCCATCTGGTTGCCATCTCTCCTCAGCTTGCGGAATACAGCCGCAAGCTGGCAAAAGCCAAAAAGCTGACTTTTGAGATTTTAAGCGATCCTGGCAACTTGGTTGCCGGTAAATTCGGGTTGGTTTATGCCCTACCGGAGGATTTGAGAAAAATCTATCTGCAGTTCGGCATTGATGTCCCCAAACACAATGGAAACGATTCATGGACATTGCCCCTGGCTGCAAGATTCATCATTGACCAGGAGGGTGTGATAAGATACGCAGAGGTTGACGTAGATTATACCATTCGGCCGGATCCGGAGCATACTATCGAGGTCCTGAAATCCATTAAAAAGTAACAATAGCAGGGTTTCAGAGGACAGAGAACAGAGGGCAGAGGTCAGACGACAGCCTGCGACGAGCTCAGTCGAGTTGAAGACAGATGGTAAAAACTGGATGATGCAACACTCTATCTGACTTCTGTTTTCTGTCCTCTGTTTACTGACACCTGAACACTGACACCTGAAACCTTGTACGGTAAGCCTTGTAATATAAGACTTGTGCGATTGACCTTGTACCGCTATTGTGGGTCTGTGGCTAAATTAAACTCAAAGGAGACCGTATGAAGTTTGAAGCGATTGAAAGGGAAACCGTCATTCTCGACCCCAACAACAACATGGAACGTAAAAGCATCCCCAGCGAAATTCGCAAAGACCCCCTTACAGGCAGAACCTCGCGCATCTGTCATTTTATGCCCTTAAAATGGGAAAAACCGGATTTTGACCAACTGATTGCCGGAACCGAAAAAATATGTCCGTTTTGCCCGGATAAGGTGATGCAGGTCACTCCCTGTTTTCCCGATGAAATTATTCCGGAAGGACGTATGGTTTTAGACGATAAAGTTTTGTTCCCAAATATCGCGCCTTACGACAGCCTGGGTGCATGTGCCACGCTCAGCGGTCAGCATTTTATTCCCATGACCGCAATAACACCCCGGCACATCGCGGATGCGTTTGGCCTGGCAATCAATTTTTTCCGCCGGGTTCATGAAATAAATCATCCGGAATCGGTATATCACCTGATTAACTGGAACTATATGCCCGCTTCGGGCAGTTCGTTAATTCATCCTCATTTACAGGTATTTGCTTCGGCCTATGCACCCAATCTTTTGCAGGAGGAACTCAGCAATGCGAATAACTATTTAAAACAAAAGGGAACCAATTACTGGGACGATCTGGTGCAATCTGAAAAGACCAGCGGCGAACGTTTCCTTGGGAAAATCGGCCGCACCAACTGGCTCACGGTATACGCTCCTTTGGGGGTAGCCGGCGACGTTGCCGCGATTGTAGATGATGTATGCTGTACTCTTGAACTCACCGATGATGATATATATGACCTGGCAGAGGGACTGACCAAACTCATGGCGGCCTATGATAAAATGGGAATTTACAATTTTAATATGAACTTTTTTCCTGGAGCCCAGGGCGACAACCATGCTCGATTTCATCTGGTATTTTCGCCGCGTACATTTTTTAACCAGGCTCTGGGAACTCCGGATATCGGCGCGTTGCGGAATCTTTATAATGAAGGCATCTGCATGGCTTTCCCGGAGGAAATTAATGAAATGCTAAAACCGGAATTTTAAAGGAGGAAAGCTATCATGGAATTCAAAGAGGTTGTGAAATCAAGAAGAAGTTGTCGCACTTTTGAATCGGATACCGTACCGGAGGATCAAGTGGCAGCAATCATGGAAGCCGGTCAATGGGCGCCGAGTCCCATGAACGCCCTGCCCTGGCAATACATCATCATCACCGATGCTGAAGTAAAGGCTAAAATCAGAAAAGTTTCCGAAGAGGCCAAACAGGCTGTCCTCGACA
>JAUVTR010000234.1 GCA_030601425.1 Desulfobacterales bacterium | reverse complement strand
AAATTTGAAAGATGAACGTCCAACATCGAACGTCCAACATCGAATATTGACAACCTCGTAAAAAGTCCCAATCCCGTCACTCCGGCGAAAGCCGGAGTCCAGAAGTTATTGAAATGACTGGATTCCGGCTTTCCAGACTGTGTCATAATTGGCAGGACGATGCCGCACAACGTCTTCGTCATTCCGGGCTTGATCCGGAATCCAGTGTTTTTTCAAAGACTTACGTTTCTGGATGCCGGATCCGTCATCCCGGACTTGATCCGGGGCCGGCATGACGGGCAGAATTTATGCGCTTTTTTGAATTACGACCCAGTCTGGTAGGCGGGAATCCCGAAATGTCTTGCTGAAAAAGCTGGATGCCCGCCTGCGCGGGCATGACGGGAAAAACTCCCCGACTGCTCAGTTAAATAACAAAAAGATTCTCATCTATTTTCATGCAAGATTCAGGTATTTACTTTTAAGGATACTAACCCGGTGCTGTAAAGGTACGTGTTGCAAATACTTCTCAAATTATGTATTTCAAAGAATATTTGAAACTTGAGAGGCCAAATCAGATAATAATTTGAGGACCAATATGGGTCCTAAAAACTAAAGGAGGGACAAAAAATGAAGGTTTTCGCTATCATCAAGAGAGGTTGGGCGGGAGCATCAATCATGGTTTTGGCCATGGTCATTATTATGGCTTACGGGCATGCGGTACAGGCTGAACCGATTAAAATCGGTCTCATGGCGCCATTGACCGGACCGGCCGCCGCCGATGGCCTGTCTGTTAAGCAGTCCTGTGAGATGCTGGTAGAGAATATAAATGCCGCCGGCGGTATTAATGGGAACAAGATCAAATTGATTGTATACGATGACCAGTTTGATGCCAAGCAGGCGGTAATCGTTGCCCATAAGATGATCGAGGGCGACAAGGTTGTGGCCGGCGTCTCAGGCTCTTACTCATTTACAAGTCGGGCTGCCGCTCAAGTATTCCAAGAGTATAAGGTGCCTTTTTCTGTGGGCTATGCCGTTCACCCGGCCGTAACTGCCGGTGGACCCTATGTTTTTAGGGTTACCATTTTAGGTCACGTTCAGGGCAAGGCCGGTGGCATGGCCGCGGCCAAGCTGATGGGAGTCAAGACGGTCTCCATGCTGATTCAGGACAACGACTTTGGTCAGTCTCTGGCAAAAGGCTTTCGAATGTATGCTGAAAAATTGGGCGTTAAAATCGTTTCGGCCGATAAGTTTAAAATGGGGGAAAAGGAGTTCTCGCCTGTCCTGACAAAAATCAAAAAACTCAACCCCGATCTCATTTACAATACCGCTTACCCACACGACGGCGCTCTTATTCTCAAGCAGGCTGCTGACCTGGGCATTAAAGCCAAACAGATGGGATCTGAAGGCCTGGATAGCACCATCGGTTTTTTGGAAGTGGCGGGTAAGGCAGCCGAAGGAATTGTTATTACCACCAACCTGGATCGGGACTCGACGGTACCGATTACCCGAAAATATTTGGATGACTATGAAAAGAAATATGGGGTCGCTCCAGACATGACCGGCGCATCGACCTACGATGCCTTATTGATGATTATTGATGCAATCAAGAAGGTTGGAACAGATTCTGAAAAGATCGTCCAGGTTTTTCGGACCATGAAGGGCTGGCAGGGCGTTACGGGTAAGATTCAGGAGTTTACGCCGAATGGAGAAGTTATAAAAGATGTGGAACTTCAGGTCGTCAAAGGAGGAAAGTTCCGACGTTTCGGCGTAATCAGTGATCAAAAAGTATTGCAGCCATAAAACTTGATTGGGTGTTTTCAAACCGGGTGCTTTGCACCCGGTACCACCCGCCCCGCGGGTGGTCGGTGACTCCACTCCGAGGGGCCTATCCAGCTCCTCGGAGTGGATGCATCAGCCATATAGCCATCTTGATTGAATTTGGATAAGGTCAAATGCTTCAGCAGGTCGTCAACGGCATCATTATCGGAAGTTTGTATGCCCTTATAGCGGTGGGGTTGACGATGGTGTATGGGATTTTGCGTATTTTGCACATCGCTCACGCAGCGGTGTTCGTATCCGGGGCCTATCTCGGCCTGCTCGTCTACACTTACACGCAAAGCTTGATACTGGCTTTAATTTTGGCCGCCGTGGGCTGCAGTATATTTGGCTGGTTGATTCAACGTTTCTTATATACACCGCTTTTAACAGAAGCCCGCATTGTCCCCCTCATTGCTTCAGTGGGTCTTTTTATATTATGTGAGGATTTGTTTCGGCTCCTGGGAGGGCCGTATATCCGCGCCTTTAAAGTTGATCTGTGGTTTGACAAGCTCATATTTTTTGACACCGTTGTGACCGCGCATCAATGTTTGATTGTCATCGGCACAGCTGCCTGTCTGGTGTCTGTTTACTTTTTAATTAACCGCACAAAACTTGGCCTTGCCTGGCAAGCTACCGCTCAGGATATGGACACCGCCAAAGCCATGGGCATCAACATCAAGCAGGTGATCAATTTTAACTTCATTATCGCTTCTTCAATTGCAGCAATCGCAGGGGTTCTAACGGCGATCAACTATAATTCAGTTTTGCCGACCATGGGTTCGGTGCCAGCTTATAAGATGTTCGCTATTGTCGTTTTGGGAGGACTGGGTTCTATCCCGGGGACCATCGCTGCCGGCCTAATCATCGGTATGGCAGAAACCATCATGTCGGCCTACTTCGGATTCATCATGCCTCGCGATGCGATCGCATTCTCGGCAATGATATTAATCTTGATCTTCCGGCCGCAAGGCCTCTTTGGAAAGGGAGTATAAGCAGTTATGGGTTTGGGTTACCTCACCACCATCGGCACCTTTGTGGGCATCTATATTATTCTGACGTTATCGCTGAATATTATATCCGGTTATGCCGGCCAGATCTCTTTGGGGCATGCCGCCTTTTTCGGCATCGGTGCTTACACTTCGGCTTTATTGACCCTTAAGGCGGGCTTCTCATTTTGGCTGGCTTTGCCGGCGGCCATGATAATTGCCGGATTTATCGGCGCGGGGGTGGGAATTATCTCTCTTCGGATCAAAGGGGACTTTTTAGCGGTAACGACCATTGGCATCAATTTCGTCATCGTAACGGTTTTTGAGTACTCTGATTTTTTCGGTGGTGCCTATGGCATTATGGGCATCCAATATCCCATGCTTTTTGGTCTTAAGATCAGCAAGTTTTACTATCTCATGCTCGTTTTCTTTTTCGTTGTTGTTACGGCATTTTTCTGTTTTTTGATCTCCAAATCCTGGATCGGTCTTGCATTAGAGACCATCAGAGAAGACGAGGATGCGGCTGAGGCCTCGGGTCTTAACTGTGCTAAATTCAAAATTATTGCTTTTGCTATGGGTTGTGCATTTGCGGGGCTGGGGGGCGTGCTGTACGCGCATTTCATGCGGTTTATTACGCCAAACGATTTCACATTTCCCGTCTCGATTACGATCGTGGCCATGATGGTTGTGGGCGGGATGGGGACGATCCGGGGTCCGATCCTGGGAGCTTTGTTGATGGCGGCGCTGCCGGAACTGCTGCGACCGCTGGCGAACTACCGCCTGCTATTTTACGGTGGTTTGATTGTTTTCATGACGCGTTTTCAGCCACAGGGCCTGTTCGGTGAAAATGCTTTTATCATTAAGAAACTATTTGGCCAAAACCTAAGAGCGGCCTTTTCCAAAAGGAATAGAGCGGGTGGAGAAGAAATATGACCCCGATTCTTCGGATAGAGGACCTAAGCAAGTCCTTTGGCGGCGTAAAAGCTCTGAAGACCGTCAGTCTGGATGTCGGTCATAATGAAATACTGGGACTTATCGGACCCAACGGAGCGGGAAAAACCACCTTATTTAATTGTGTGTGCGGTGTTTTTCCACCTGAAAGTGGCAGGGTTCTGCTGAAAAATAAGGATATTACGCGACAGCCCACACACCGCATTGCCCATCTGGGAATTGGCCGAACCTTTCAGATTGTAAAGCCGTTTAAGAATCTCAGCCTGGAGCGTAATATCCTGGCCTCCTTATGCAAGGATCGCACAAAGGGCTTGTCTCCCATTATGTTTGGAACGGGTTTAAAGAAGCATCGCCAAGAAGTCTTGCGTCTTTTAAACCTTGTCGGACTTGAGGAATATATCGACCAAACACCGATGACACTGCCACTGGGCCACCAAAAGCGGATGGAAATTTCACGTGCGCTGGCTCTGCATCCTAAACTGTTGATGCTTGATGAGCCATTTGCCGGTTTAAGCCAGGAAGACATTACGCCGCTGCTTCAGGTCATCAAAAACCTGAGATCCGAGGGCCTGAGCATTCTTTTAATTGAACACAATATCCCGTACGTAATGGAATTGTGTGACCGCTTAGTTGTTTTAAATTTTGGGGAAGTCCTCTGTGAAGGAACATGCGAAGATGTCCAAAGCGATTCCAGAGTCATTGAAGCATATTTGGGAAGCTAAAAGGGTGTGACCATGCTAAAAGCCGAGAACCTATCAGTTTACTATGGAGCGTACCGAGCGGTTGCGGATCTTTCCTTCGAAGTCGGACAGGCTGAGCTCGTGACCTTCATTGGAGCCAATGGTGCCGGCAAGTCCTCTACAATCCGCGCCATACTGGGCCTGGCAGATCGGATAGAGGGCGAGATCTGGTTCGACGGCCAGAATTTAAAAAACGTACCTTCCCATGAGCGGGTCAAAATGGGTATTCGGATTGTTCCGGAGGGAAGAAAGATATTTCCTGAATTAACCGTTCTCCAGAATCTTCAGATGGGCGCTTATTTTATTAAAGAAAAGGCCCGGTTTAATCGTAACCTGGATTGGGTCTCTGAGCTTTTTCCGATCTTAATCGAAAGAAAAAATCAGCTTGGCCATCACCTTTCAGGCGGTGAGCAGCAAATGCTGGCCATTGCGCGGGCGCTAATCGGGGAGCCTAAACTTCTCTTAATTGATGAGATTTCCATGGGATTGATGCCTATCGCCGTGGACAAAGCTTTCGAATTAATTAAACAAGTGAATGCAGAGGGCATGACGATTCTTTTGGTCGAACAGAATGCCAAAAAAGCCTTAACCGTGGCGAAGCGAGGCTATGTTTTAGAAACCGGCCGGATTGTTCTCCAAGACACCGCATCAAATTTGCAGCAAAATCCTTTGATAAAAAAAGCGTATCTGGGCGGTTGAAATTCGCCATATTTTCGCCTTACGATAGGTTAAATGTCAACATGTGAAAGGATCTCTTTCTCCTTCTGCACGACGCGACTTTCCATGCTTTTCACTTCTTTCGTCATCTCTTTTAGGAATTTGTGATCTTCTATAAAATTTAAATTTGTTTTCACATTGTATAAAGCGCCTAAAATTGCCGCTCTGGCAGTCAGTGCCGCTACAGCTCCATCTGTGGCGGCATTTTTATTTCCCTTTCGAATCACCCTTGCGGTCAGATCCATGATGCTCAGGGCATCGCGGGCAACACTCAACGGCACCAAAGATGCATTTTTTAAACCGGCCTGGATGGCATTATTTCGCCGATCTTGCTGTTTTT
The DNA here is from genome assembly GCA_030601425.1 of Desulfobacterales bacterium. GTDB lineage: Bacteria > Desulfobacterota > Desulfobacteria > Desulfobacterales > JAHEIW01 > JAHEIW01. Next base: position 324 of record JAUVTR010000234.1, on the reverse strand, counting down.
CTGTATTTTGCGGCATTTTAAAAGCTTTCATCACCTCATTGTAGGCTGCTGCGTCTCTATCAATATCTTTTACCAGCTTTTTTCTGAGTTTGGATGCCGCTGCTGTGATTTCTTTCATCTCCTTTTGTACGGCTTCGTAACCTTTTTTGCCAATGGTCAGATTGGCGACCATTTCCGAAAGACCTGCTGATATAGCTGCGTTTAGCGCGGCTATACTTCCACCACCCGGTACGGCGGTTCCTTCGGCTGTTTTTTCCAAAAATTTTGTAATTTTAAGATTGCTTAACAATAGATGGTCCCCCCTGTTTCTTTATCAAAAACCAG
>JAUVTR010000059.1 GCA_030601425.1 Desulfobacterales bacterium | reverse complement strand
GCCAGAAATCCCAGACCGGCCAGACCTGCCACAATCGCCCAGTGCCATTTAGTCCTGCTAACATATCGGTATAAAATAATAATAAACAGCGTGATACTCAGCGGATATCCAATCAGCCATACAAGGGCGTAAAGAACGATGATCACCACGACAAAAACAGAGAATCTTCGCAAAACTTCCGACAGGGCGAAATCACCCCACTCGGAAGCAAGATCGGCGGCTCCGGTCGATTCGGTTTTGGCGCCTTTGCGAAAAGCCTTGATTTCCTGAATGAAATTAATGATGGCCAGGACACAGAGCACCAGGCTGATATACAGGGGAAATATTTTTGCCAGGTAGGCGTAAGATAATGCTTCGTATATGCCGTATCCAAAGGCAAGCATCACAAAGGCTGAGAAAATTATTCCCAGATAGTGAAATTTACTTTGCATGACGCTCTCCGGAAGCCTTGGCTTTAGAAGACTTTCTGGCCTGATAGAATACCCCCATGGCCAACGATCCGATGATAATCGCGGCCAGAATGATGACACCGGTTCGTGTGAACCATTCAATACCATAGCGTTGCACGGAAATAAAAAGGTAAATTTCGAGGTTGTCCGAAAGCACATATCCGATCAGCGCTGCCGGCCGGGGCCAGCCGTATTGCTTCATCACCCATCCTAAAATCCCCATGAACAGAAGGGCAATCAAGTCCCCCCAGCTGCGGGTCGCCTGGTAGCAGGCAAAAGTGATGATCAACACCATAAACGGAGCCAGATAGCTGAATGGAACGATGGTCAAACGGGTAATCGGTTTGGACAGGGCGATGCTGAGAATCGCCCCGAACACGTTGGCCAGTGCCAGGCTCCAGATGGCGGTGTAAAGCAGATCGATATGTTCCGTCACCATGGAAGGCCCGGGCTGAATGCCCAGAATCAGCAAGCCTCCCAGAAACACGGCCATGGACCCCGATCCGGGGATGCCGAATAAAAAAGTAGGGATCAAACCGCCGCCTTCTTTGGCATTGTTGGCGCTTTCCGGTGCAATCACGCCTCTGATATCCCCTTTGCCGAAGTTCTCGCGATCCCGGGTCGTCTGGATAATATGGCCGTAAGCGATCCAGTCCACCACCGAGCCACCGAGCCCGGGCAGAAAACCGACGACGACGCCGATGACACTGCAGCGCAGGACGATGAATTTGTGTCTCAGGGTGTCTTTGACTCCGTCCAGCCAGCCTTTACCGAGGGTGGGCACTTCGGAGATGGAACGACCCTTAATCAGCAAATCCACGATTTCGGGAAAAGCAAACAACCCCAAACCGACCACCACAAGCGGAACCCCGTCCATCAGGTAATCGATCCCAAAGGTATAGCGATATTCCGGCACTGCCGGCGCATCCCCCAGGGCACCGATCATCACGCCGATGCCGGCCGCCAGGAGGCCTTTGATCGGGTTGTTGCCCGACAGCACCCCCACCATGGACATCCCCAACAGGGCCAGCATAAACAGCTCCGGCGACCCGAAAGCCAGAACGATCGGGCGGGCAATCGGGATGATAAGGGTCAGCACCAAAGCCCCGAACAGCCCGCCGATCAGAGAGGCGGTAAAGGCGGCGCCGAGGGCCCGCGCCGCCTCTCCTTTTTTGGCCAGCGGATAGCCGTCCATAATGGTGGCCTGGGATGCCGAAGACCCCGGGATGCCCATCATCACCGACGGAAACGTATCCGAGGTAGGAATAACAGCCACCATCCCGATCAGCAGTCCGAAGGCGCTGTGGGGATCCATGCCGTAAATGACCGGCAGTAAAATGGTCATGCCGACGATACCGCCCAAACCGGGAAGGATACCGATGGACAGACCCATGACAACGCCGCAGATAAGCATCAACAGGTGCGTCGGCTGCAGAACGACAGCCAGTGACTGCAGGATAACGTCCAAAATTACGCTCCTGTGCGGTTTATTTGATCTTGATGTCGTACTTGGTTTCGATCCAGTTGATCAGCCACTTTTTATCCTCGGCCGACACGTTTAGAACCTGATCGAACGCCCGGCGGGCATTTTGCCCGGCCAGCTGCTTATAACCGCCGAGGCTCTTGTCAACGACTTTCAGGAATTCCGGATCGGCAATCACCTTGGCAGCCGCTTTTCTGTAAGTTTCAACGATATCCTTTGAGGTTTTTTCAGGCAGCCACACGGCTTTCTGTACACCGAAGCCGGCAACGAAGAATGTTTTCCAGGCATTAAATGCCGGTCCGGAAGGTTTCTTCCCGTGAATCATCTCGTATGCTTCCGGCATGCTGGGTATATCCGGCGCAACCGGATCGCGAACGATGTTGCCGTTGGCGTCTAGCACACCCCAACTCATCAATGGAATGGCCTTGCCCTGCTTAATCAACGGACGCACGTTTTTAATATAGGCCGGAGTGGTCTGATAGTCGATGTTGACCTCACCCTGTTCGAAGGCCACTCGACCGGAACCGCGCCCCTTATAGCCGAAAATGGCCTTGACGTTCAGACCCAGCATATCAAATGCCAGCAGGGGGATAATGTCCAGCGAAGTCGCACCCTGTGAGGCATATTGCAGGGGTTTTTTAAAACCCTTGAGATCCTTGACCGATTTTACGCCCAGATCCGGGTTGATGTAACACACACCGCCCACGGGCGTGGCAAATACGATCTGATATTTCGAGAAGTCGTACTTTACCTTGGGATTTTCCAGAAGATAAGGAAATGATGTTGAGCCCGATGAGCCGAACACGGTCAGTCCGTTCGGTTTGACCCGGGTGTGAAAATAGTTGCCGCCAATGATGCTGCCACCCCCGGGCATGTTTTTGACCACGATAATTGGATTCCCCGGAAGATATTTTTGCAGAAACGGGGAATAGAGCCTGGCCCAGACATCGCTGCCGCCACCCACGTTAAAAGGAATAATCCACTTGATGGTTTTACCTGAAAAATCAGCACCCTGAACCATAGGTACCATCGCCAAGGATGAGACAAGAATAAAAACGATACCAACAAATAGCAAGTATTTACGCATATCGGCCTCCTTTTTGCTTATGACACCACTATTACGCGTCATTCGTTGTCGAGATGAGCGAAGACTAAAAAGTGCGCCATCCGGCGCTATTATTTCGCATAAAAGGTAATGGTTGCTTCTGCCAATACATTGTAATCGACATCGGCAGCTTTTAGGGTATAGGTTCCTGCCTTTATTAGTTTTTTGCTTACAAATCGACCACACTTCCAGGTTGTGGTCCAGGTGCCGGTCTCATCGGCAACCGGCTGGGGATCTACCGCAAAATTGATATCAGACATAACCCCATCGACATCGATAAATAGAAGCGCCACCTCTTGGTTCGGCGTAAATTTTTCACCCTTGAGATCGACGGTAGCTTTTTTACTGAGCGCCACCTCCGGTGTAACGACCACAAGTTGTGCTGCAGATTTACTCCCTCCCGCACCAGTAGTGGCGCATCCCACTAAGCCGACAATCAAAACCATTGTTGCCATTGCCACCAATAGCTTTTTCATATTACCCTCCTTTCGTAGTAAATATTCGAGTTAACTTCCCCCGCGCGACTGTTCGACCGCATTTCGAACCAGAGCAGCGTAACAATAGACAGCGTGCACGAATTTACCATACGGCATCGTGATGAAAAGACCGGCCACCACACCGAGGTGCACGGCAAGCAGGGTTCCCATGGCCGGTGTCTCCCTCAGAATCAGCAGCAGCAATCCCGTAAGGCTGGCGAAAAACAGCAGCGCCAGGAATCCGACATCCATGCCAAACGCGCGCGCAGTGGCTGGAACAGTATCCATTTGCCACTTGAGATAAAGCAATCCCCCCGTGCCTACAAGCAAAGCCAGGCCGCCAACGGTTCCCAGCATCACGGGCCAGCTCCAAAACGGATACGGCGCACCCCGGTGCAAGAAGTGATCGTAGATCGCGGCGATCGTTGTGGAGGCAAAACAGAGCAGGAAACCGTAAAATACGCAATGATGGAGCCAACGTCTAACCATGCTGAACCGATCGTCCGGATAGTTGCACCCATGACCGCCCCCATCCAGATATTTGAGCTGCAAGACATCCTTAATCGCCTGCGAGTTCGCACGAAGGTCGATTAGCTCACTCAGCTGACCGCCTGTTTCGTACCAGAAATTTATGCTCCCGATCAAGAGATTTATGAAAACATATATCGCCAGCGCCGAAAAAGGTATGACAATAAACCAGTAGGGTATCACCTTGTAGAATGCATTCTCACCGAGGTGGGTCGAGAAGACCACCGCCGGCCCCTGCAAAACAAATGCCAGCAGCACAACGACGGCTACGCTTAACGTCGTGATCATTGAGACCAGCAACCCATTGCGCCGAAACATGCCTGCCAAAAAACCGGGCCAGGTAAAATTCGAGTATATCTCAAGCCTTAGCTCGGCGAAGGTCTTCGAAACGTTGACAGCGAACTCATGCGGAGGTGCATACTGGCAGGCATAATAACACCCGCGGCAATTGTGGCAGAGGTTGGCCAGGTACTTCAAATCCTGCTCCGAGAAGGTTCTGCGCAACTCCATAGCCGGGTAGACCGCGCAGAATCCCTCGCAATAGCGGCACGCGTTGCAGATCGTCATCACCCGTTCAGCTTCTTTAAGCAAATCCGTCGATGGCAAAACGTGCGGCCTCCTTTCCGGCGATACGGCCAAAAACGGTACCGATCGTCAGCCCGAATCCGGCCATGTATCCTTGACCCAAAATATTGCCGGCCATGATCTCGCCTGCCGCATGGATGTTCGGTGCTGCCTGGCCGTCCTGCATGATCACTTGCGCCTTCGCATTGACGGTGATGCCGAGGTAGGTAAAGGTGATCCCGGGCCGCAGCGGATACCCGTAAAATGGAGGGGTATCCAGGGGACGCGCCCAGTGACTCTTGGGCGGCTCCAGCGCCTTGGTGGCACAGTCATCTAAAATAGATGGATCGAACGTACCGGGTCGTATAGACTTATTGAACTCGGTCACAACCGCTTCAAGCGCGGTTGGGTCGAGTTCCAGCTTAGTGGCCAGCTCACCGATCGTATCGGCCTCAACCGGCGGAAAAACCGAAGGCATAAACAGGTCTATTGATTTTGAATCGAGAATCGAGAAGGCAATCTGATCGGGTTGATGGGCAACAAGCCGGCCCCAGATTGCGTATCGTTTGGGCCAGAAGTCCTCACCTTCATCGTAGAAACGCCGGGCGTTTTTATTGACTACGATTCCAAAGGAAACACAGTCTAATCGCGTCACAATCCCCCCATCGAACTTGGGTGCCCGCGCGTCGATTGCCACCGCATGGCACTGGCGCGGATCGCCAACGGGCTTGGCGCCATGATCGAGCAGCACCCGCAACGGCCGTCCCCTGTCGTAGGGACTGCCGCGGATGATAAAGTTGTCAGCAGCTTCTCCCCAGCATTCCTTCAGCCAGGTGAGGTTCGCCTGAAATCCACCTGAAGCCACAACGACACTTTTGGCCCGCACTTTTTGAGAAGCACCCTCGAATTCAAAAATCGCCGCCTCGAATTTGCCGTCGCGTATCTCGAGATCGCGGACATCTGCCTCGTACATTATCTCGACACCCAGCTTACCGGCTGTAGCGTAGTAAGCATTCATCAAGGCCTTGCCCCCGCCAAGGAAATGGGCATTGGTTCTTGCCAGATGGAGTGTGCCCCGCAGCGGCGGTTGGAAATGACAGCCATGTGCATTCATCCATTGGCCTATATCTGCCGATTCACGAATCGTCAAGCGGGCAAGTTGCGCATGGGTCTGTCCGCCGGTCACCTGGAGCAAATCCTCCCAGAACTCATCTTCGAGATAGGGCCCGGTCAGGCAGTCATTACCGCGATGATGCAAATAACGGATGTTGCGCGTGTGCCGGCTATTACCGCCCCGAAAATCTTTGGGAGCGCTTTCAAGCAGCAGGACTTTAGCACCGGCTTCCCGCGCGGTCATTGCAGCACAGAGCGCGGCATTGCCTCCACCAACGACCAGGACGTCTGTTTTTATTTGTTCAGGATTTGACACTGCTTTCCCAGCTGTAGGAGAATAATTTTAGCGTATAAGCTTATACAGGAATTAGGATAGGCCGCAATAAAAAAAGATATGGATATTGATTTCATGTTACCAAGTTTTGTATGTTCAATTTGTTTGATCATTGTTGATAATTATGAAACGTGTTGTTTTCGATCTGTTTCTATCCTAAAAGCTTGACTGAATTCATTGGGGAGATCTAAACATGCAAAATCGGATACCGGCGGTTTTAATGAGGGGCGGCACCAGCAAAGGACTTTTCTTTCACGCCAATCACCTTCCATCTGATCCAGGGTTGCGAGATGCCGTGCTTCTTGCGGCCTACGGCAGCCCGGATCCGAACCGGCGTCAGATAGATGGCGTCGGCGGGGCTGTATCTACCACCAGCAAGGTTGCCATTATCAGTCCATCCGCATCGCCCGACTATGATGTCGTATACAATTTCGGTCAGGTTTCAATTGACCGTCCGCTGGTGGATTTCAAGGGCAACTGCGGCAACATATCTTCAGCCGTCGGTCCCTTTGCCGTGGATGAGGGCTTGATTGCTGCAACCGAACCTGTTACCCGTGTCCGAATCCATCAGGTCAATACCGACAAACTGATCGTTGCCGAAGTACCGGTCAAAGATGGACGCTTCGATGAAGCCGGTGATTATGAAATCGCCGGAGTCCCCGGTAGCGGTGGCAAAATCATCCTGCGTTTTTCCGATCCGGGTGGATCGCTGACGGGAAAGCTCTTCCCCACCGGAAACGTCAAAGATAATTTGGATGTTCCCGGAATGGGTCATATCGAATTAACAATTATCGATGCTGCCAATCCTGTGGTGTTGGTCCAGGCTGCAACCCTCGATTTGGAAGGAACAGAAATCGAAAGAATTGACACAGATGAAACCATTAAAGCGCACCTGGAGCGTATCAGGTGCGCAGTAGCTGTTGAAATTGGAATCGCAGAAACCATCGAAGAAGCCACCCAACGCAGCCAGGCTGTTCCCAAAATTGCATGGGTCAGTGCCCCCAAATCATACCAAACCTTGGGCGGCAAAGCCGTCGATGTTGCGGAGGTCGATCTTGTGGCCCGGATTATGTCCATGGGAACCCTGCACAAATCCTTTGCCGTCAGCGGCGCAATTGCGACGGCGGGTGCCGCCGGTATTCCTGGAACAGTGGTTCACGATCTGATGTCACCGGAAGCAAGCAAAAAAGAAATTATGAGGCTTGGCCATCCCGGCGGTATCATTGAAGTGGGTGCGGTTGTAAAAGAAACCAAAGGAGATTTTAACTACAAAGAAGCGATATTGGGCCGCACGGCACGACGTCTCATGGAAGGCAATGTTCTGGTACCGGAAAAATACTTCCACAGGGATAGCCGCTGACGCCTTGTCTTCAGGGCATGATTTTCAATCGAATCGGAAAGGAAAAAATATGAGTTCCAGCCTGGGGTTGATAGGGTACTTGGGTCTCGGTCTGCTGGGAGGATTGCTGGGTGCCAAACTAAAAATACCAGCCGGTGCCCTTATCGGCGCGATGTTAACCATAATCTTCTTTAAAATATTCATGAAAGTGCACTGGGACATACCGAGAAGTTTCACCTTTGTTCTGCAGGTTTTCTTAGGGATTATGGTCGGCGCCTCGTTTCAACCGGAACTGGTCCAAGTCATGAAAAAAATTGCGATACCGGTGATTATCTCTTGCGTGGTTCTGGTGGGCACCGGCGTAATTTTGGCTGTTGTATTTACCCGCTTAGGGCTGCTTGATATCGGAACAGCCTACCTGGGAACCAGCCCGGGTGCAATGAGCGCACTGATTGTGCTGGCTCTGGAGAGCGAGGCTCAGCCCATGCTGGTGGTCTGTTTCCATTTCATACGGGTGGTGTTTGTAATCCTAACGGCTCCGCTGATTTTCAGGTTGGTATCCGGCCACTGAGTCACGCAAGGCCGCCTTGCGAGGCCCGAGACGACACCGTAATAGCTGTTCGGTTAACCTAGCCGGAAACCAATTTAATCAGGGTGATTTCAGAGGGAGAACCCACACGCATTGGAGGGCCCCAGTAACCGGTGCCGCGGCTGACATAGATTTGGGTGTTCTCGTGCTTGTGCAAACCGGATACATAAGGCTGGGTAAAACCCACCAATAGATTCCAGGGAAAAAATTGACCGCCGTGGGTGTGACCGCAAATCTGCAGATCGTAACCGGCCCGGGACGCATCGAAAATATTTTTGGGCTGGTGGGCCAGAAGGATCTTGATATCCGTCACCGGCGCTGCCTTCAGGGCCTTGTGCGGATCCGATCGATGCTCTGGCAGCATACGGCCTTCACGATAATCGGTGACACCGGCCAACAACATTTTACGCTTACCACTGGTTATAATTCGGTGTTCATTTATCAAAATCGAAAAACCAAGACGCCTGACTTCCTCAATCCATTCGATCACCCCCGAATAATATTCGTGATTTCCGGTAACGAAGTAATTGCCCATGGCCGACTTGATTTTCCCTAACGGCGCAGCATCATAGGCCAGCTGTTCGACAGTGCCGTCCACCAGATCGCCGGTCAAAGCCACAATATCGGCATTTAACGTGTTGACAACCTCAACGATTTCTTCCACACAGGATCGACGAAATGTGGGACTGATATGCAAATCGGTTATTTGAACAATCCTGAACGCTTCAAAATCTTCCGGGAGATCTGTTATCGTTACCGACACCTCTTTGACTTCCGGTGTCTGCCTGGCTTCGGCAATACCGTAACCCGTCGAACCGGCCGCAACAGCCATAATCCCATAATTCATGGAATTGACCAGAAACCCTCTGCGGGAAGGATTTTCGATAGGATTGGATGCCGCTTTCTTCTGCGCAGATTTTGATATCCGTGCCCGAATCTTATTAAAGGCACCCGCGGGCAACCACAGCAAATCCCTTATGACCAGGTAAGTAAATACAAAGCTTAAAAAACCAACCCCCAGATACCCGGACCAGACAAGAACATCAATGAGGCGATTGTCAAAGCCTGCTCGACGAAGAATAATCAATATAACCGGCAAAAATAACGTGCCGACAATTCCGAAGGCAATGGCAATTTTCCAGATACGCCTGAATTCGGCTCTACTAAAAAGTCTCAAGGTGATATAGGTTGCCAGCAACGTTGATATGGCAAAAAATATGAGAAAAAACCAGTACATAACTATCCTTATCTCTCATTATCGTTTCACAGCCGTCCTTTAAATTTACGGACCAACATCCTTTACTATAATAATCAAACGTCTCGAAATTTCTATAATATTCTGAGATGTTCCTTGAAATGCTGCGGGCGGCATCAATGCTGTTTGAAGCTACTTTCTTGAGTTCGAATGGAAAGTTGACAAATATTTTACAAGCCAAGACGTATAAAGCAATCGCGTCTTGCCAAACCCCGAGCTTTTTAAATCCTCGGTCGATGTTTTTTCGATCCATGATGGGTTTATCTCATGAATCATAATGTTTTTCAATGCGATGCAAAAAAGACCCAATTTAGCGCTAAAGCTTCACTGCGTGCCAAGTATAGCGCTATAGCTTCACTTCGTGCCCATCATTCCAATTGTGAGCGAACTGAACTAAGTTCATACCATATTCGAGAACCTGTTTGAACTCCAATCCTTACTTTGCATAAAAACCAGATATTCTTTGCAAAATTCAGGTATCGGCACTATTTTATTGGGGCACAATAAAACGACCTAAAGCAAAGAGATCTGAATACATGATCTCTGAGGAAAAAAGATGAAAACAAAGTCGGTTTTACTTGGCACCACGGTTGCCTTCTTTTTTGTGATTTTTGCCGGGCTGGTGTTTCTGCCTGCGATACTATCCAGTGATATGCTAAAACCGCGTCTGCTGCGGGAAATCAATCGGCATTTAGCGGGTCAATTGCAAATTGAAGAATGGACCTTTAGATGGTTTAGCGGGATTAACGCCAAAGGCATTACCTATGATCACAGACAGGAAAATCTACTTGTTAAGGTTGCCGAACTGAAAGGCTACCGGGGACTGGTGCATCTGATAACCAACTCCAGCAATCTGGGTGGTGTCGAAGTCGTCAAGCCGGAGGTCGTTTTTTATCTTACAGATAAGAGGCAACCTGATTCATCCGAGAAAATCGAATCCCCCCAATCGGCCGGGCTCCCGGCCTTTTCCGGCATACTCAAAATTACCGATGGCTCCATCCTTACCGTAAAACCGGATCGCAGCGAACACGTTGTGGTTAAAGATCTGGATCTTTTTCTGGACATATCGGATATCGAAAAACCCATCGCTTACCGCGTTTTTCTGACATCCGGCGACAGCGTCGGACGCTTTGCCGGTGAAGGCACGATGATCCTTTCCCGGGATGACCCCTTTAATTTAAATGCGATTAAATCCAATACCAAACTGAAAATCACAAACTGGGAGCTAGAAGATGCCCTGGCCATAGCGGCTTCCCGCGGTGATTACCCCTCAGGTAAAGGACGCTTGAACGCCGAATTGACATTGCGGGGAAGCTCTTCTGAAAACCTCGACATCAAAGGCCATGCATCCCTGAATAAGCTTCAACTATGGGGAGGGCCTCTGGGGTTGGATCGGCCGGCTGTCAGCCAAATCGATATACAGCTGGACGGCACAATAATCCAGAGCACCCTGTCTTTAAAACAATTGAGGTTTCAATCCTCTCTGGCAAGCGGGTCGGCAACGGGCAGCTTTTCCAATCAGGGGCAAAAGCGTTTAAAGGGCACCGCCGATATCAACCTAGCTGAAATTTTTACCCAGCTGCCGCATACATTGAAACTGCGCGAGGATACGAAACTGTCTCGGGGCAAACTCGTATTGTCGGCCGACGTCAAATCGGCAGATGGCGTTACCGCTTTTGACAGCACCGCCCGAATCGATCAAATAACGGGCGTCAGTAAAGGCAAAAAGCTGACCTGGAATAAACCGATATCCGTAAAAGCCCGCGGGGAAAGGAACGCGCAAGGAATTCGACTCGACAACTTATCGCTGCGCTCATCTTTTTTAAATGCGGACGGCCAGGGAGATCTGAGCGATATGCAGATTACGCTTTCAGCGGATCTGGCAGCGGCGCTCAGGGAGTTAAAAAAATTTATCGACATTAAAGAATGGGACGGCTCCGGCAAACTGTTTGCCAAACTGCAAGTCAAGGAAACATCACCTCAGATAAATACGGCCGCATTAGATTTAGATACCCGAGATCTTGCTTTAAGCCGAAACGGTCGCCCCATCCTCCCAAAGCAGGATGTCAAAGCCGATCTATCCACAACGATCCAAAAGGGTAAGGATTTGGCCGGCACTGAATTCCGGCAGCCGAATTTAACCGTTGAGTCGTCGATGGCAAGGGGCAAATTCAGCGCCAGCCTCTTTAAGCTAAACGCCGGGGGAAATCTGCCCATTGCCGACAATCTATCCATCGACGGCAATTTTAATTTGCAACAGATTTCAGACCTGTTACGAAATTTTAACAAACTTCCCAAGGACACTCGACTGGCGGGAACCGTTCATATTCAAGCCAGCGGATCGATGGATGGACAGACACTGGTATTGCAAAGCACCCGGATTGCTGCCCGCAATTTCAAATACCGCGACGGACAGAAAACGCTCCACGAAGACCGCTTGACCTTGCAAACTAAAGGCAAGCTCAATTTTAAAAACAAATCCGCCTTCCTTGCTCCCGTTAACATCAACGCTTCACCGGGAACGATCACCATACCTGAATTGACGATTAGAGATTGGTCAAACTTCCAAAAAGACATGAAAATTCAGGCAAAAGCGGACCTGGACCTGGCCAAGCTGACCAGCGCCTACGGAGATTTTATCCAGCTGCCGGAAAAAACCCGGATTTCAGGAAAAGGAAAATTTGAGCTGGATGTGGATTTTTCATCTCCGAAAGCGCAGTTTTTAAAAGTCGATGCGGATCTTTCTCCGTTTCAACTAATATCAGAAACCCTGCCGCCGATCTCCGAAGATCATGTCAAACTGAAGGCGGATTTAAAGCGCAGCCCGGACGGAAAGACCCTGTCGATCGAAAATATTCAGCTAAACTCTACACCGCTATCCCTTTCGGCGGCCGGAAAACTCGATCAGGCCGGAAAGAAAAAGACACTCGATGCCAGAGGCAATTTTAATCTGGACCTGAAAATGCTGTCTCCGTATTTGAAAAAAATTGCCGGCCCCCAGATCACCATATCCGGCAAAAGCGACAGCCCGTTTAAACTGAAGATGATCTCGCGGGGATCCCGCTGGATCGATTCGCTTAGAAACACTGATTTTACCGGAGCCATCCGCGCAGATGCTATTGATGCTTTCGGGCTGGTTATTTCGGCCACCGAAGTGCCGATTCGTGTCGCCAATGAAACTGCCACCGCGAAATTGGAGGCGACGGCCAACGGCGGCCAGCTGAAATTGCAGCCAACCATTGATTTGAGAAAGCAGCCATACATTCTGTCCCTTCCTCAAAAGTCCTATGTTTTAAAAGATGTGCAAATCACAGACGCCATGGCCGAACGCCTGCTGGCTTTGATCCATCCGCTCTTTAAAGGGTCCACTAAAGCCGAGGGGCAAATTGATCTATATATGAATCATTTTGATTGGCCCTTGGCAAAACAAAACCGTAATGATGCTTCCTTTGCAGGGACACTAAGTTTAAGAGGGGTTCGAATCAATTCCACCAATCTGCTCTCCGGACTGCTTTCACTCATCAGTATGGGGGGAAGCCAGCTGGAAATCGACAACCTCGACGTTGAATTTGTAGCCCGTAACGGCAGGATCAAAACATCCCCTATCCGATTCGAGATCGGTGGCTACCCGGTGGAGCTTAACGGTTCGGTAGGATTTGATAAGTCCATCGACTATATTGCCACGCTTCCGATCACTCCTGCGCTGGTGGGAAATGACGCCTTTGGATTCCTCGAAGGTGCCACCATTGATGTTCCCATCCGCGGCACCTCGTCCGATCCGAACTTTAATGAAGCTGTTATGCAGAAAGCGACCGAAAGTTTGGTTCAACAGGCTTTGCAAAAGGGCTTACAAAAGGGCCTCCAGGGTATTTTTGAAAAAATGTTCGAAAAAAAATAAAGACCCAATTCGAACAAACGGGCTCGACCGGCGAACTTATAGGGGTTGTCAAAAAAACGTTGCGGTATTGAAACGTTTTTTTCTACAACCCCTTATGCCGCAATTCCGTTATTGGGAACATTATTATGGAAAGCGGTATAAATTGACACCACTGCTGCATTTCTTTATACTTCTTCCACTTTGTAACGGAAGGGTAATCCTGCATGCCGAAAGTAGTTGACCTCCACGACTATCGAACCAAAGCGGTCGAGCAGAAGGCCTTCGGCCCCTGGCAAAAACGCTTTGGCGAAGCCTACAATATAAAAACCCGCCTGTCTGATCTTTCCGATAGAACCCTTTTTATCCTGGCCCAGCCCGGAGAACACAGCACAATTGGTTATTATGAAACCATAATGGGTATCCTGGGTTTAGGACCCGCAACAAAGTTTGACTATCTAGCCAGTGAAGAACAAATGCGAGTGGTGGATATACACCTGTTTTTAGCCGACCAGATTCGTTTTGAAATGATGCGCCGCTTAGAATGGCTCGACATCCTGCCATGCCAAAACATCAGTATTATTATAATGGTCCAGGATTTTGATCGGGTAAAGACAGAATGCAGGGATAATCCCCCGGAACTGGCGCCGTCCCATCCGGGCTACGAATCTTACCAAAAGCTTGCTACCCGGGATAAAGAGGTCTTCGTTCGCCAGATGCTGCGGGAAGCATTGGAAAAATTTCAAAATCGAATTGAATCCTAAACTAGGGTAAGTTTAAATCAGCAGCTAACTCCATAATGAGCAAGTGTCACAATCAAACTGACAACAACCACGAAGATCACGAAGAACATAAAGAAAAACAATCAAATAATTACGGCTAAAATCCTTTGTGAACTTCGTGCCCTTCGTGGTGAAAAAAATTGCCACGAACAGCACAAGTATTAATTTTAAGCGTCTAACCGATTAATAAACTTCTATTCCTTCAATCTTGCCTCCGCCAAATTCAGCCATGGTTTCGGCTGCAACGGTCAGCCCATCCTTCAGGTATTGACTTTCGATGCCGGGAACCGCATAAGCGTAGAAAAGAACGTTGGTTGTGCTCTCGTTTGCCCGGGTTTTTTCGTCGGCACCCTGGCACAGGACGCAAACAATTTCTTTTTCGTCCCGCAGCACAATCTCAGATTCTTTGGTCACAAATTCACGGCCGCCCATGCCGGCACACACTTCGCCTTCAGCAGTGACATCCAGCATCAGGTTGCCGTCAAAGCGGTCATAATCCGTCACGGCCACCAGAATACCGGCACACATTTCAGCCATAAAATGCGCATCCACAATAAGATCGTAGCGCGGAAAGCCGCTGTTAACGGTTCGCTTCAGATGTTTGCTTAACGGGCACTCAAACCCGAACCTTTGAAAAAAAACGGCATAGGTGTCAATTCGTGCGCTAATCTCGGCCAGCGTCTCCCGCTTTCTCATTTTGCGCAACAGCTTGCGCTTGTGCTGATCAAATCCCGGCGGGTTCTCATGATTTTGACACCCGCTTATCAGGGTTAGCCCGAAACCGACACCCGGGTATTTATCTAAATATGCAGGCGACATTGAAAATTCGGGAAACATGGTTTTCCTCTGCTCGGCTTATCACCCAAACACTATTAAAATCATAGCTGAGTACATGCGCAAAAAAGTTGAGAAGCCTAACTTGCTGTCATCCGGCGGGCGATGCGCTGTTGTAAAAGACCAACAAGCACGAGAATCAAGGCAGCCAGCAGTAACAGCAACGTAGATATGGCGGGCAGCATGGGTTCGATCTCATAGCGGATGACATCCCACATTTTTTTAGGAAGTGTGACTGCTGTAGAACCGCAAATAAAAAGAGCGATGACCACTTCATCAAATGCAATCATAAAGGCAAATATGGCGCCG
>JAUVTR010000200.1 GCA_030601425.1 Desulfobacterales bacterium | reverse complement strand
TCAGGTGTCAGTGTTCAGGTCTCACGGCCGAGGGCTGTCGAACTCCTCGTCGCAGGCTGGCCGCTGCTTACGCGACACTCAATGCTCGATGATGATCCTGTCATCTGTTTTCTGATATTCGACCTCTGTCATCTGAAACCTGACACCCGAAACCTGAAACCTGAAACCTTAATTTGTGACACCTGACACCTGACACCTGAACACTGAAACCTTAATTGTAATCCAGTGACCAGTTACCAACCAGCCACCACCTGCTTGAGTGACTCTAAATCCGGGGCGACTCGAAACGGTGTTGTTCCTACCAGATCGACCGCCTGCATGGCACCGGTGATATCCTTGAGGCCATTACCGGTATTGAGCACGACAATGGTTTCATCTTTGGAAACCAGGTTCTGCTCAACCGCTTTTACCAGGCCGGCATATGCCGCGGCTCCGGCAGGCTCTGCAAAAACCCCCGTGCTGCGGGCCAATTCGGGGATGGCACCCAGTATATCGTTATCCTCAACACAAATGAAGGCACCATCGGTTTCATTTACGGCCGCCAGTGCCTTGATACGGTCCCGGGGCAAGCCTGCGCTGATGCTGTCTGCCACCGTCTGCGCGTTGATCGGCATTTTGGTGAGAATATCTTCCTTGTTTTTCCAGGCCGCGTACATATAGTTGCTGCCGGCAGCCTGCACGCCCATCAGTTTGGGCATTTTATCGATCCATCCCAGCGTGAACAGGTCTTTTAAGCCTTTGTGCAACCCCCCAATGATACAGCCGTCGCCCACACTGACAAACACACGGTCCGGCGCGTTCCAGTCCAATTGCTCGCAGATTTCATAGGAGGCGGTCTTTTTCCCTTCGGTCATATACGGGTTATAGGCCGTGTTGCGGTTATACCAGCCATAAGTCTTGGTCGCTTTAAGACAGAGCTCAAAGGCGTCATCATATGTTCCCTTTACCAATATAACGCGCGAACCGAATACCAGGAGCTGGGTAATTTTCGCCTGGGGTGCTGTTTCCGGAACAAAGATCACATTCGCCTGCTGGATGCTGGCGCACAGGCCGCTTAAGGCCGCTGCGGCGTTTCCGGTACTGGCAGTCGTAATAATTTCGGCGCCTTTTTCTTTGGCTTTTATCACGGCAATCGCGCTGGCCCGGTCTTTGAAGGATGCGGTGGGCTGGCGGCCGTCGTCTTTGACCCAAATGTCTTTCAACCCAAGGTCGGAAGACAGGCGCGGGGAGTGATACAAAGGCGTCCAGCCAATTGAAAGGGATGGGACTGCAACCCGCGGATCAACCGGCAGTAACGGTAGGTACCGCCAGATCGAAAAATCATTGGATTTCAAAAGAGATTCTTTGCTGAACCGCCGGCTGATGAAATCGTAATCGTAGATGACATCGAGAACACCTTCGTCGCCATGATCCGGGCAGACATAATCGATTTCATCGGGACGATAGTGCCTGCCGCAAATTAAACATTTTAAATTGAGTACGTTCTCCAATTAATAATCGCTCCTAAATAGTAAAGAATCTTGGCCCAGAGAGCCAGGCTTTGATTTCACCCCAGAGGGGTGGTGTTTGCCGTTAGGTAACCCATGGCAT
The DNA here is from genome assembly GCA_030601425.1 of Desulfobacterales bacterium. Taxonomy (GTDB): domain Bacteria; phylum Desulfobacterota; class Desulfobacteria; order Desulfobacterales; family JAHEIW01; genus JAHEIW01. The sequence goes on along the minus strand of JAUVTR010000200.1, from coordinate 5,348 downwards.
TGGATTACGGCAAAGCCGGTGATTTCTGACCTGGCCCAGGGGACCAGGTTTTCAATATTAGAATAAATCGTTTGTATATTAAGGATACATACCTATAATCGGCTAAAAAAATCAAGGATCGCATGCCAATATCTGACACTTGCACCTGAAAACCGGTTGTGATAGATCATTTGGGTCTGCTGAATAGGGTCCAACGATGCTCAATACTATTGGAGGCTTTAAATGCCCGAAACTCAAGAGCGCTACACAAAAACTTTCCCTATATCCTGGGAACAGCTCCATCGCGATTCCAAGGCCCTGGCCTGGCGACTGGCGGACATGAAAGCCTGGCAGGGAATCGTGACCATTACCCGAGGCGGATTGGTGCCGGCGTCTATTATCGCCCGCGAATTGGAAATCCGGCTGGTGGATACCGTATGTATTTCCAGTTATGATGTACGGGATAAGGGTGAAAGCACGATACTGAAATCAGTAAACACGGACGGCGATGACTGGCTTCTCGTCGACGATCTGGTGGATACCGGTCAGACGGCTCGCATCGTCCGAGACATGCTGCCCAAGGCCCACTTTGCCACCGTCTACGCCAAACCGGAAGGCCGCCCGCTGGTGGACACTTTCATCACCGAAGTCAGCCAGGATACCTGGATATTGTTCCCCTGGGATACCGAATCTCAGTTTGTTCAACCCATCGTTGATATCAAGCAGGGTGAGCGTTAGAGCGTTTGTCAGAATAACGTTCCGATAGCGGTGGTTTTTTGAGTCTTCTTGGGATTATCGATACCGTCCAATATTGCCAGATCCAAACGCTCTAATAGTTTTTCTCCCCTTTTTGTCCCAACGTTTCCGGGGACCGGGATCGCCCTCAAAGCCGGATTCGTCGGCAAACCAGATAGCCACTTCCGGCCGGCAGAACAACTGCTCGATCTCTTGCAAAAACGCTTCACGTAACTGCTCATCTTGTTTGTCCGGCCAAGGCTGAGGCGTCTTTAGAGCATAGCCTTGTTTGTGAAAAAACCGTACCACCGTCTCATAGCTGCATTGGATCTGATACTGATCACTGATGTAGCCATGAAAGGCTTTGGCCGTCCAAAAAAGTCTAGATTTTTTTCGATAAAAAAAATAATATAGCGGTTGTCATGTTTGTAATAATTTTAAGCTGTTACACATTACATTTTTCCTTGTTAGCGAATCCGGCAAACGGAACATATTTATGACAACCGCTATAATTACATTTTCGCCAGCGCAAAATCAGTTTGGACTTCACTCAGCAAAACATGTCGCTTGAAAACCTGACGCATCTTATTGGAATCCATGAGCTGATAAACAATCGGCTCATTGTCCTTGACCTCAATGGTGACATTTGGTTCACTGCTGCACATTCCCATGCAGCCGGATGCAACGACACGGATATCCTGTCGATCCGCCTCGGCCATCTCTTCCATAAGCGCACTCATGACATCGCGGGCACCGGCTGCAATTCCGCAGGTGCCCATATGCACGGTGATTTTAATATTTGCGGGACCGTCCCTCAACGAGGTTTCTTTGGATGTTTTTTCCTTAATTTTCTTTAGATCATCAATTGTCAACTTTGCCATCTTGTCCCTCCATAAGTTTAAGATACGCCTTCATTTGACGCCAGTTCTTTGAGTGCAGAACGGATGGATCGGGTTAAATGGTGGATAACCACCGGGTCGGACAGGGAAAGATCTTCCATTTCTGTACGGATTTCTCGAGTATCCAGACTAAATTCCTTGCCATCAATGCGATGGGAATAGACAAAATCAATTCCCGGATTCCCCATGATTAAAGTGGTAATCGTCGCAGCCATATCGCCAAGCGGTGCGCGGTCGATATGGTTAAAACGGAATGTCGCTTCAATTGCAGTGCCTTTTCCGGGTTCACTATCGACACGCAGGGTCCCTTCGCAGCGCTCGGCCGCGGCAGCTAAAAGTGAAAGCCCCAGACCGACTCTGCGTGTGGTTCGGGATGTTATAAAAGGGTCGTTGATATTTTCCAGTTTTTCGACCGGCATACCACTACCATTGTCGCGAATCACAATTTTTAACTGATTCTTTTGACGGGCTTCTTCAACTTCAATCCAGATGCAGTTCCCCCCGGCGGTAATCCCGTTTTCCACAACATCCAAAATATGTAAAGATAACTCTCGCATTTATACAAAAAAGCCTTACCCTTTGCGATCGATTGTAATTTCTGATCGGGTCATGGTTTCTTATTCACCACGAAGAACACAAAGAACACGAAGATGTACAAAAATTAATGCAAAATTTTTAAATTCTTTCCTTTGCATCCTTCGTGAACTTCGTGGTGCTAATCAAAATTTACACAGAATTTTGTGTCATCATGTATCGCTTAGAATCCTGCGCCCTTCGGTGCCGGCCAGTGCCATACGGATTTCTTGCAGGGTGGGCGCAGCTAAAACAAATTCCGTCCACACTTTTCCAATGTCGTGTAAAAAATGTGCATCCGAAGACGTCACACAGGGGTAATCGCTTATGCCGACCACCTCTGTCAGGGCTTTTTCAAGGGGCACCCGATAAGAAACTTCTACAGCGTCTAAATGTAGATCTTCAGGGATAAATCCGAGCTGTCCAATCAGGCTGTAGGACGGGCGGTCAACGTGGGCGCTGATGCAGATGCCGCCGAGATGATGGGCCTTTTCGACAATATCAAGCAGACTGAGTTGTGTGGCACCGATCAGCAGGCGGGGATTTTCTCCCAGTACCTGGTCGTGCTCGTCGGCAACCACCTGATGGCCGAATACTTCCGGCTGATTCTTTCCGGGCAGATGAGCGTACACATATTCCTGCATTTTTAAAGTGTCTTCAATATTATTAAAAAGCGCCACCAGGTGTACTTCTTCTTTGGAACAGATTTCCATGCCCGGCAAAACCGCAACACCCTGCCGGGTTCCCTCCCGTAAGGTCGCTGCAGCGTTCTCGGCTGTATTGTGATCACAGATCGCAATTAAATCAAGGTGCTGTTCAAGGCTTTTTTGAACAATCTTTTTGGGGCTCATATCCCAATCGCTGCAAGGCGAGAGGCAAGAGTGAATATGGAGGTCAGCTTTAAATTTTGTTAACAACAGCTGATTCCTTCTACCGGCATTACTCAAAGATTCTTAAAACAAGGGCTCGCAATTATTTAATGATTGTGATGGATCGGCTACCCAACCACGAAGAACACGAAGATGCAGAAAGGTTATTGAAAATAATTATGAATTCTTTTTTTGTGCCCTTCGTGAACTTTGTGGTAAAATTATAAAGTGCACTAACATTTATGCTGTCATATGCCTCGGACCGCAAATTATTTGGTTGCAAGATTCCCGATTCCGGCGCTAAAAAATCGACCGGCCAGGCTAAATGATGAATCCGGCCACTGTAAAATGGGAATACCTTCCTGATCCGCCTTTTGCACGGTCTCATCATCCGGCGTTTGGCCTCCGGTGATAACGATAGCAGCCATTTCACGCAGCACGGCCACCGCCACAATATTCTGATGGCCCTGTACGGTCATCCAGGCACACCCTGCCGGTGCGTTGCCCATAATTTCGCTTAACAAATCACCGCAGTAACCGTCCATGACCTCGCGATCAAGTCCACTTTGCCCGGCAGCTACCGTAAGATCGAATTTTTCCACCACATCTTTTACCGTCATTTTTTTAGCATCCTTTCCAGCCGGTTGTTCAAATATAGTATTAACCTAAATTGAGCGTTTCAAATTTTAAAAAGGGATCACACCTTTTTCTTTGTTTGCACTCTTAAAAAAAGACATTCTTTTAAGGCGGCGCCACCCCGGACCACATCTTCAGCAAACGTCCGGCAGTCCGGAGCACCACATGCCGTGCAGTCTGTCCCTTGGATGAGGTTCATGACCTTTTCAATTTTCTGCATGGAGTCCAGAGACAGGGCTTCTTTGTGAGCGCCGAATAAACTGGCCAATTTAGCAGGTTTTTTTTCGGTTTGAAATTCTCCTTTTTCATACATCCGCAGAATGTTTTCACGGTGCAGACGTCTTCCGAGTCCAAACCTTTTGATCATCTTTTGAACGGCGCCTTTGGCAAGATATTTGTCTATAGCGGTCAGCACACCGCCTAAACAGCCTTCGCGGCATGTTCTAAATTCGATATACTCAATATCCTGAAATAGCCCCATTTCGATTTTTTCAAGATAGCTGATGGTTTCCTCCATTCCCGAAACCGCAAGGGAGCGGTCAATATCCATGTCGGCGATTTCACCACCGGACATCCCCCACATGGATGCATTGGCAGTAGCACATGTTTCGTATTCAAAGCGGGTTTGATAAAAAGGAATGTCATCGGCAGCTTTAATCTGGTCTACATGTTTAACCAGTTCAGGATAAATGTCGTTAATTCCCAGAGCGATTTCAGTGGGCACCGGTCGTTTGCGGGAGGGCAAGCATGCCGGATCTTTTTTGGTCGGGCAGGGGTTGAGGTAATACAGGACGACCTCTTTACCATTTTCGATATATTCGGGAATAAGGCGCGATTTGACTTCGCGGGCCATGAGCGCCACCGGCCTTAATACCGGCAAGACGTTGGGTAAAAGGTTGGGAAATTGAAAAGCAATGAGTCGTACCACGACCGGGCATACCGGTGAAATCAGGGGCCAGGGGGCCCTTTGGGATTTTCGATTGCGACTGATAAATTCTTCGGTGGCAAATTGAAAGATTTCGAGAAAGTAAGACATGTCGATAGTGTGCTGAAATCCCATATGCCGAAGACCCAGCAGCACGTCTTTGGGCATCACACCCGGAAACTGCGCATAGAGCACCGGTGAAACCAGTGCGATGGCAATGTGATCTTTCTCAAGGACGTCGGGGCCTTCGGTGGCTGCACTGATTGCGCCTTCACGACAGGAGCGAATGCATTCGCCGCAGCCGATGCACTGTTCCACGGTGCAGACGGCCTTTTTGTTTTTAACGCGGATGGCTTTGGTGGGGCAGACCCGCAGACACAATCCATGGCCGGCACAGAGGTCATGGTCAAACCGGACAAAGCAGGTTGATGTCTGACTTTTGTTCAATCAGTTTTTCCTTCCTCAGGTAAGAAAAAAATCATTCGAACCACGGTTCCCTGATCCTTTTTTGACTCAATGTGGATCCGGTCTGAATTTTTTTTCATGTTCGGCAACCCCATGCCCGCTCCGAAGCCCATTTCACGATGGTCGTCGTTGGCCGTCGAGTAACCGGCCTGCATGGCCAGGTCAATATCATCGATGCCGGGGCCATCATCTGTAATCTCCAAAATGAGCCTATCCGTATCGACTTCAACGCTCAAGGAACCATCGCCGCCGTGCATAACCACATTC
>JAUVTR010000096.1 GCA_030601425.1 Desulfobacterales bacterium | reverse complement strand
CAATTTTGCCCATCGGTGATAATTTCACCATGGGCCCCGACGATGCGCTCAGGGCGGTTAAACTGATCGAACCCAAACAGGTGGTCCCGATACACTACGATACGTTTGATGTCATCAAACAGGATCCGCACGCCTGGGCCGCGCGGGTACAAAAGGAAACTTCTGCAAAAGCAACTGTCATGAACCCCGGAGAATCTTTAGAACTGTAATGAATCGCAAATTAGAAGCAAAGGTCCAAAGAGAAATTCGCAAGCGCGCTTTTGAACGCTCAGACAGACTGCAACAGGAAAGGCAGAATCTGCAAAAGACTCAACACACACTGGATGCTTTACAGGAGGTAACGGGATTGCCTCGACCTCAATTGGAATCAATTGCCGATGATGTAAAGCTTTCCCTCCGGGTGACGAATGATGACTTCTTCTCTATTAAAAATCAAATTCTGATGACATTCGGCGTATCCGGTTTCGTTATAATTCTAGGGTGGTTGGTGTTCATAATTTAACTGGCAATTCGATAACGGGCGGAAACAGACCCAGTTGAGGGCCTTACCCACATAATCATCCGGCATGGTCAACAATAGCCAGCGCTTTTGCAGCAACACATCCGCAAAACTGATAAGCGGGATATCTTCAGCATGTCCGGCAAAACGATCCTGCCACATTTCAATTTCACCAACTGAGCGGGCCATATCAATTAGAATCCCGTCTAAAGCAGACAGTTCTGCTAAATCTTCCATCTCCGGAAAGCGATTGTTCTTCCACCAAAACACCTGACGCTCCATATCCCCGGTGAATCGACGGGTTGTGTCCTGCGTGACGAATGAAAACAGGACCGCACGATTGCCTTCTCTGGGAAACAGATAGCGCAGGTCCTGATCCAGAAAATGGGGACGCTGCAGTTTTACGGCAGACAAAAACGATGCGGTATCCGGTGTCCCCTTCGGCTCAAGGAAAATTATCTCATGGGGAGTAAACGGGTTAATGGTAGATAATACCTTCAGTGTTTTTTTGATGAAGTCCGGATCCCGGAGTTTAGAATGGATAATAACTTGATAGGGATGCGTCAGCCGCTTGGCCAGGGATTCCAATTCAGAAAGCGGTCGTTTGGAATTCAGTTGAAGCTTGGCGACATAGTTTTCTTTTCCGATCTGCACGGCGATGTCTTGCGGAGTTGCCGTCATGCGATCGCTGCCAAGCTTCCAGGAAACATCCAGATCCGGCATGGGGTATAGTACAACATCAAAGCGGACCTCCGCATAATCAAAGGCCAGAAGCATATCTTCATTAGAAAACTCCGAGCTTTCAATAAGTGTATAGGGTGGTGATTTATTAAAACGCAAGCCCAGTTTATTGCTGTTTAAGCGAAAATCGGTTCCCGGCAGAACCGACAATGGGAAAACCTGGATGTCATCCTGAAGATTGTTTTGAGCCACAAATGCAACAGAACGGCTAAACCCCTCCAGGTCATCGCCGGGAAGCCCCACAATCAGATCAATTGCCGGCACAATACCTCTTTCTTTTACAAGTTTGGCTCCCTGTGCGAATCGCTTTATGTCGGTCGGCCGGTTCATGATCTCCAGTGCCCGCGAGTTGGTGCTTTGAAGGCCGATTTCAAACCAGGAAAAACCTGCGGCGGCGAATAGGTCTGCCATTTCCGCATCAATGGCTTCCGCCCGAATTTCGCTGATGATTTCAAGACGCCGGCCTTTGTTTATCAGACTGATCTTTTTTAACAGATCTTTAAGTCCGGGACGCACATTTAAAGACGGATCCAGCAGATAAAGCTCCTTGACATCGTAATCGAGCGCCCATTTGACTCCCTGAAGCAAATAGCCTTCATCGGCAAAGGACAGGCCAGCATGGGATTTGTTATAGTAACAATAGCCGCAACGGTAAGGACAACCCCGCTGGGTCTCAAGAAGCATCACATTTTCAATCTCAGGCTCCAGCACATTTTGCAAATAGGGGCTGGGGCTTTTCCTGAATATTGCCCCGGCCGGTTCAGCGGCATTCCTTTTTTCCCAGAAGGTTTGATCCTGCAGCAGTTTAAGCAAGACTGCTTCGCCTTCACCGTAGACATAAAAATCAACATGCCGAGAATCGATCAAGGGGTTATCCGCCGTAATCTCCGGTCCACCAAAGATAATTTGCGGCGCATAGCTTTCTTTTATTTTTTTTGCAAAATAAAGGGAACGTTCCAGATTCCAGCAGTAAACCGTAAACCCCACGATATCCGGCTTGCGAGCAAGGATTATGTCAATTAAAGCCGCATCTCCAAGGTAGGAAGCAACGCTTTGCGGTAATATATCAACCTGAACCTCCGGTAATATACCGGCTGCCTGTTTGAGATAGGCCGCGCCCAGAGGAATATTGCCGGTCTGCACCCCATAGTTCAGGCGCGGTACCGGAAGTTGGAGTAACAAAACACGGGTCATATTATAAATCCAACCTTTTGAATCGTAATACGGAGAAAGCACAAAATGGGCCAGGAGGCTGTATGGCTTGAAGTTATGCAAACAAATTAGCGTTGCCTCCTGGCTTCATAGCTTTCTGGCATCCTGGCCTTATCGCTTCCCAGCTTCCCAGCCTAACTGCTTCGGCGATAGATAGACGATCGGACAGCTTCAGTATATGGGCCAGTTCATCCACAGCAGCGGCATTGATGCCTCTGAGCGTATCGTTGATACTGCCCAGGTCAATGATGGCGTCGTCGGGGATGGAGGACATATCTTTGAAGTTGTAACGGCAATAGCCAATCGATGACCGCTCCTTGTAAATCGTCTGCAGCGGAAATCCATGGGTTCTGCAAATGATAGGCCGGAATGCATACATACTGCAGGCCCGATCTTCCAGCAGGGGACAATCCCAGAACGAGGCGGATGCCGCCCGACTCCGAAATTTTGCGATTACCGCCTCTGGCAGAGCCTGCAATGCGACAGCCAGGGATAGGGCTTCAACGGGAAATATCGATATATTACGGCAACCGCAACCGCATCCCTTATGACACACAATATGATCGGAATATTTGCGCTGGATGCTGCCCAGAAGCTGATCCACTCCGGCCAACAGGTGGCGATAATTTAATAAACTTTTATTGATGTCGACAGCGCTTTTCAATTTAAACCTGCTTAAAGTTAGAACCCATGCTAACGGACTCGGCAAACTCCGATTCTAAAGATTTCGATACCCGGCGTTTACCTTACACCATTAGCAGCCGTTGTCACAACCCCGGTTTCCGTATCCGAATAGGGTTTTACAATTGGCTTTCATCCTGATAAAGCTAAAAGCGTTTTAAATCCCCTCAAGATAAAACCAATAGCTTATGGAAAAAATCCCACAAGACAACCCTATGCCTTTCAACCGGAAATTGCTTGAGAGTGAATCCTTCAGTTTTGAGTGCCATCCCGGCACGGATTGTTTTACACGCTGCTGCCGGGATGCCGACATGTACCTGTACCCCTACGATATTATCCGGTTAAAAAGCCGGCTGGCTTTGTCTTCGGAGCAGTTTTTGGAACAGCATACGACCACCGCCTTCAGAGACAATCCGTATTTTCCCAGTGTTATGCTAAAGATGTCGGATAAGGAAGACAAGTCCTGTCCGTTTCTGTCCTCAGATGGGTGCAGGGTTTACGAGGATCGACCTTTTTCATGCCGGGCCTATCCGCTGGAACGTGCGGTGTCCAGAGTGGCTGATGGAAACCGGACAAAAGAAATGTATTTCATTGTACGGCACTCTCACTGCCACGGGCATCAGGAGACCCACAGATGGACTGTGGCGGAATGGCTTGAAGATCAGCAAATCAAAGATTATAACGAAATCAATGACCGCTGGGTTGAAATCGACACCCTATTTCGACACAATCCATGGGGATCTGAAGGACCCGAAAATCCCAAACTGAAAATGGCGTTTATGGCCTGCTTCAATGTGGACCGACTGAGAACTTTCATCATGGAGAGCAGCTTTTTAGATCGGTTCGATGTGACGCCGAGCAAAATCGATAAACAAAGGGAATCTGATACGGATCTTTTAAAATTTGGATTTGACTGGGTTGAATTTTTCCTGACGGGTAAAGGACCGCTTAAAATAAAATCATAAATTAAAAAAAGGGTTTCAAAACGAAATTGTTTGAAACCCTTTTTTTAATTTCCTTTTCCCCGGACCGGGGATCACTTAGATCCCTCAGCCGCTGGGCTTGCAGGCCGGGGCATCAAATCCGCCGGAACCGGTGGCAATGCCCCGGGGCCGCACACAGCCCGCCGACATCAGCTTCTCGACATCCCCGCACTGACATTCCGGGCATTTTGGGGCCGGATCATTGGAAGACAACACCAGCTCTTCAAAGCAGTGACAGCAACCTTTACATTGATATTCGTAAATCGGCATATACGACTCCTCCAAAATCAAATTATTTATATAATAGGTTTTGTCCCTCAAAAGTCAAGATACAACAAAAAAGATTAAATAAAGTTCCCATGTAATTACGGTACTGAAAGCGCCGATGATATAGGAGAAGAGATGCTGGGTATGCGTTATCGATCTCTTACGCAAAACATTTCTAAATAACAGCAGTATAATAACCCCTGCACAGGTTAATATATACTTTGCCCCCATAAATACAAAGGGACCGAATTTAAGGAAATAGGACATGACGGGATTCAGCTCCGTTGAACCCTTGTCTAACAAATACAGCGTTAAAAGTGCGTCGAGTACGCTTAGAAGCAGGATGGCTACAATGGCCGCAAAAATATTTGAGCTGTAACGATCAAAGTAAAATGTCCGGTGCAAATCTTCCTGCCGGCGCGCCTTGGCCCGTCTGCCGGAAAATAACAGGTATTTTAATTTCGGGAACTGATGGGTGCGCCGATCTTTCCCGGAGCGTTTTTCAGCGCAACTCGATGATTCCGAAACGGAACTTGAATTGTATTTGAAATCAAATAACCTGGCCATTACACCCCTTTTTAGAGTTTTAGTTGTGAATTCTTTGCATTTTGTGGCAAAACATTTACGCCACCAAGACGCAAAGATGAATATTAACCAAAGATTTCGCTTTGTGTCTTGGTGCCTTTGTGGCAAGTAGTTCCGGCTTGTCCGGGTTGGGAATGAAAATTCGAATTCTGTAAATCAGATATATAGTGGTTGTCAAAAAAACGTTCCGGTATTCAAACGTTTTTTTCTACAACCACTTATGCCGCAATTCCGTCATTCGGAGCATTATTATGGAAAGCGGTGTAAAGATAACATCTTTTCCGAAATTGAGCGAGAACCACTCGAACTTCCAATGGTATATCGGCATTACAGAGGCAAAACTTTAGAAATGGCAGGTGCTTTGACAGTGCTGATCATTTAATATAATATGACATCCGCGCGCACCTGCATAGGGCGGTTATGTTCGTTTGCATAACCAAATTATTAAATTCGAAACCGGGAAAAGAAGATGCAGGAAATCCGTTTTCACGGCCGTGGCGGCCAGGGCACTGTTGTGGCCTCGATTCTGCTGGCAAAGGCTTTTTTCAAAGCCGGTTACGATGTTCAGACATTTCCGCTGTTCGGTGTGGAAAGGAGAGGCGCACCGGTTGAAGCCTATTTAAGACTGGACAAACAAAAAATCCTGGCGCGCAACAATGTGTACACACCGGATCATGTCGTCGTCCAGGATGCCAGGCTGCTGCAAAGTGTGGATGTGACCAGGGGACTTAAACCGGGCGGATGGATTTTACTGAACATCCCTAACCCACCGGAAAAGTTGAACCCATTTTCAGGCTTTCGCCTGGCTTTTGTAGATGCCACGCAGATTGCGGTCAAATGCGATCTGGGAACCCGCACGCATCCCATCATTAACACTGCCATGATCGGAGCTTTTGCCCGCATCATGGAAATGCCGCCGCTGGATATCATTTCAGAAGCCATTCAAGCTGAAATTACGACCCAACCGGATAAAAATATCCAGGCTTCGAAAGAAGCCTATGAACAGGTCAAGGTATTCAAATTGGCTAAGTGATTAATCTTGTGTTTAAAGAAGCGCACATGCAAGCACACAAGGATTCGAAATTAAGCTTTACGCAAAAGTAGCGCTAATATGACAGATTATAAGACTCCGGATAATAAAATCCCTTTATTTTTGCCGCATTCATCTGCGTCGACCGACCTTAATAAGACCGGCTCCTGGCGCTATGTCCGCCCCTTATATGATGAAAAAACTTCCGCATGCAGCGCCGCCTGTCCGGTAGGTGAGGATATTGCGCGCATTGAAATGCTTGTATCCCAGCAATTGATCCCGCAGGCCTGGGAAACGATATTAAAAGAAAATCCATTTCCGGCAGTATGCGGACGTGTCTGTTTTCATAATTGTGAAGGCGCCTGTATCCGCAGCCAGATGGATGATGCGGTTGCCATTCACCATCTGGAAAGATTCGTCGGAGACACGGCGATTTCCAGCGAGCAAACCCCGAAAATCAAGGCCCTTCCCGACAATGGCAAAAAAGTGGCCATTGCCGGGTCGGGCCCGGCAGGCTTAGGGGCAGCTTACTTCTTAACGCGCCTGGGATATGGTTGCGAGGTATTCGAAGCACAGTCTGAGCCCGGCGGTATTTTGCGCTGGGGCATACCGACCTACCGACTGCCCCAGGAAGTACTTGAAAAAGAAATCAACCGGATTGAAAAACTCGGGGTAACCATACACTGCCGCACCCCGGTCACCACCGAAATGCTGGAAACCTTCAAAACCCAATATGATGCGGTCTTCATCGGTTGCGGCTACGGGCGTACCATTGATCTGAAAATTAAAGGGGCGCAAAAGGCAATCAACGGCCTGCAATTTCTTTACAACATAAGGGCCGAGCATGATGTGGAGGTCAAAACAAAGGGCACGGCGGCGGTGATCGGCGGGGGCAATACCGCTATTGATGTGGCCCGCACGCTGGTGCGGCTCGGGGGCGATCCCATCATTGTATACCGCCGGCGGCGACAGGATATGCCGGCTTTTGATCCTGAAGTGCAAATGGCCTTGAATGAGGGCGTCAAGCTAAAAGAGCTTTTAACCCCGATACGTATTGAAGGCGCCGGCAGCGCTTCTGAGGACCACCCGGCCCCATATGTGATGACATTGCAGAAGATGAAAGTCAGCGCCACGGAAATCAAAGGCCGGGCGCGGGTGGTCCCGGACGGTGACAAAACAGAAAAGCTTCAGGTTGACCATATCTTTACCGCCATCGGCGCTGAACCGACTGAGTCCTGGCATCATGTGCCGACTGCTGAACACCCGTCTCTTACCTTAAGCCATTGCAAGTTAATTGATGCCGATATACCGATCGCTTACGGCGGCGACCTCACCAACCGGGTTAAAAGCGTAGCCGATGTCTCGGGGCTATCCTAAAATCCTGTTGATTTTGCCTGCATAAGACAATCTCAAGCGCTAAAACCGTTTAAATACTCTAAAATTGCACGCAGAGGTACCATGATACAAATTAAGGATTTCAAGAAGCTGACCGATGAAAAGTGGTTAAATCTGTTCGGTGTCAGATATGTCGCCAGAAGCGGTGATGAAAAATCCTGGAAAATTGCGACCCGGCAAAAAGAACCCAAATGCATAACAGGCAGCTACGAGCGGCCCGATGCTGTGGTCATCGTACCGTTTCACAAAGTAAAAGATAAAATGGTGATCACCCGGGAATATCGGGTACCGTTAAATGATTATGAATATGGATTCCCCGCGGGGTTGGTCGACGACGGTGAATCCGTTGAGCAGGCCACGCGCCGCGAATTAAGGGAGGAAACCGGGTTAACCGTCACCCGGATAATTAAGAGCAGCCCGCCGATCTACTCTTCTGCCGGAATGACCGACGAATCCGTAGCGATGGTTTATGTGGCATGTGAAGGCGAGCCATCCAACAGCGCCAACACAGAATCTGAACTGATTGAAACCCTGTTCATCTCGCCCGATGAGGCTTTGCGCCTGCTAAGCGATCCAACGCTTAAGTTTGATGCCAAAGCCTGGCTGGTCATCTCTCAATTTGCTGAAAATAACCGCTGATAAAAAGCAAAACAGCCTCAGCAAGATTCGGTGCTTAACTTAACAATATCTGATTAAAGCGATCGATACTCGCGTTAGGGACTAGCCCCTATTGGAACGATGGAATGCTGGAATAATGGAACAATGGGTTTTGGAATAATGCAACATTGGATTAATGGCTAAACACGCCTTGTCGATAAAATATGGACAATAAATAGTTAAACCCCAAGATTCCAGTATTCCACGTGCGAGGCAAAAACTAAGGCTTTAAAAAATATCATAGATTTTCAATATGTTGTAGAAATTCCGAAATTTCTAATTTGCGCCTGGTAATAAAATCTCCGATAGTGGATATTTAGGCATATGATGAGCACGAATTTTTCAAACTCCAACGCAGTGAATTTAATTCCGACCTCTGCAATAGTCGTTGTTTCAGTTTACATTGCCGCCCAGCTGCTGTCGGATATTGGAAGCCTCAAAATCGCCTGGGTTGCCGGATTCAGTGTGGACGCCGGCACATTTATTTATCCCCTCACATTTACGATACGGGACCTGATCCATAAACAGCTGGGAAAGACGGCCGCACGCACCGTAATCTTTCTGGCGGCAGTTATTAATCTTTTTATGGTCGTTTTCTTTCAATTTGCCGCCTGGCTGCCGCAGGACCCATCATGGGGAATGGGTAAGGAATTTGCGACCATTCTCGGGCCGGTGTGGCGGATCGTGATCGCCAGTATTATTGCCGAAGTGATCAGTGAGTTGATTGATACTGAAATCTACCACTTTTGGGTCAGCCGTATCACCCGGAAGTATCAGTGGGCCAGGGTGCTCACCAGCAATGCGGTCAGTATCCCGGTCGATAGTCTGATTTTTTGCTGGGGGGCGTTCGGTTTTACGCTTCCGAATTCGGTTGTCTGGTCCATATTTTTTGCCAACGTTATTGTGAAAGGATTGGTAACGATGGTCAGCCTGCCCGGCATTTATCTGGTAAAAGAAAAGGAAGGTCCTGATGTAGCCCGACAGCCGAAAACATCTGAGCATGTTGAGTGAAGACAACGGTTACTTTTAGTGTTATATTTCATGTTAGGTGTCGGGTGTCCGCTGGCTTCTCGCTTCTGGCTCCTGGCGGCTGGTATTTTTTTGAGCCAGTGACAAGTAGCCAGAAGCCAGTGACCAGTTGCCAGTAAGGCCTCTTTTGAAGAACCGGGATCACCAAAGGAGATTAATATGAAGTTCATATGTCCGGTGTGCAAAACAGCCGGCGATATCGCCGAAGATGATTCGGACCAGCCGGAGGTGCAGACGACCTGCCCAAAATGCGGTACGGCCCTCTCTATTGAGCGCGAGACGGACCAGGCGCGAACCGCGGCAGCCGGCACGAAACCATCAGGTCCCCGACCGAAGAATGAAACGTCATCCGTATTATCAATGAGTTCACAGGCTAAGGGGAAAAAAGATTATACGGCCATTGGTATATTTGCTGTCGTATTAACCGTTCTGATTGGGGCCGGGGTGTATTTGACCCTGAACATTGACCGCGGTATTTTGAAGCAACCGCTTCAGAAGTTTTCCAAACTGGTTAAAGACGTTTCCCAGTATGGCAAAGCCATTTTTGACGAATTTCAGAAAGAGCGCCAGCCCAAAAGCCAAGAAACCCGACTCGCAAAAAAGCATGTGCGTGAAGGTTACGACCATTATAAGGCGAACCGACAAAAACAAGCCATAGAGGAGCTGAGCCAGGCAATTAAAATCGACCCGCAAAATACCGAAGCATATTTCTGGCGTGCCCGTGCATTTATTCGACTGGGGCAATTTGACAATGCGATCGCTGATTTGAATGAGGTGGTGGAACTAAATCCCCGTTACAGTCCGGCCTATGACAACCTCGGATGGTTGCTGATGCGCCGCAATAAATATGATGAAAGCCTTATTCACCTGAACAAATCGATCGAGTTGAAACCGGACAACGGATGGAGCCACTATATGCGAAGCCGCATCTTTTTCAAGAAGGGGGACCTGCAAAAAGCATTAGAAAATGCCAAAACCGCTTGCAAATTGGGTTATAAAGATGCCTGCCGGGATGCCAAGAGTTATCAATCCCAACTCGCAGAAAAAGAATGAATCTATCACCACGAAGGACACGAAGTTCACGAAGTTTTAACTAAAATTCATTAAAGCCATTCTTGGTGTTCTTCGTGATCTTCGTGGTTTAATTTCTATTTGGTTGCAGCTGGTTCAACTAAAGGATGAATAAAATCGATGTCCCAAAATGACTATTATCAGATTTTAGATGTGGATCAAAAGGCGGGCTCAAGGCAAATCAAAGAAGCTTACCGCAAGCTCGCATTTAAATATCATCCGGATCGAAACAGCAAAAATCCGGATGCATCTGAAAAAATGAAAAGGGTCAATGAAGCCTATGCGGTTTTGTCGGATGCCACCAAACGGCGTGAATATGACGCCCTGAGACAGCAATTCGGTTCATCGGCCTACAGCCAGTTCAGACAAAACTACTCCGAGCAGGATATTTTCAGTGGCTCAGATATAAACCAAATTTTGGAGCAGATGGCCCGGGCGTTCGGCTTAAGAGGATTTGATGAAATCTTTAAGGAGTTTTACGGCCAGGAGTATCAACATTATGAATTCCGCAAACCCGGATTTTTTGCGAAGAGCTATTATTTTTCAGGTCCCCGACAAACCCGGGGGATGAATCATACCGGCCTCCCCTTGCAAGGAAGCATCGGCAAACTCGCCCGGTTTTTCTTAAAACAGTTCAGCGGGATTGAATTGCCCGAAGAGGGTACCGATATTAATGACACGATCTCACTTAGCCCGGAACACGCCCGGCAGGGGGGACCTTATGCCTACTATTTGCGGAAAAAAGATAAAAAGCTGGTCGTGCAAATTCCGCCGGGTGTCAAACACGATCAATCCATTCGGCTCACTGGAATGGGCGAGGATGGAAAAGGCGGTGGTACAGCAGGAGATCTGTACCTCAAGGTTCGCATCCGCAGGACGCTGCTGAAAAGCTTAAAAGATTTTCTGTCAAAGAGCCGTTAATCCCTAATTTTAAATTTGATCACTGTTTTTCCGTTACGAACCCTTATGCATGAGTTCGCACGATGAAGTCGCTGATGATTCATTCCGCTATCAAAATGAAAAAACTCCACGGTCCCTCCACAACAAATTGGCCGATCCTCAGCCCGAGGGTGTTGTGACCGGGATACTAAAAACATGATAGCAGGTTAGATACGAGAACGAGGACGACGACGAGTACGAAAACGGAGGAACGCTACCTAGCCTCGTGCTCCTCCTCGTCCTCGATAATAAAATTTTGAGGTTCCAGTTTTGTTGGTTATGGGAAGAGAAGATGAAAACACTGGTGTGTCATGGGGATAGTCTGACGGAGGGTTCCGACCTGGATAGCCAATCTATCTGGCCGTTATTGGATGAACCCAACTACCGCTTTGAGTGATTTTTTACGTAATATTCGAGATCCGGGAAGAAAATTAAAAAATCCGCCTCCAGTTTCAGATAGTGATGATTAATTTCTTCGATCGCACCCAGCAGCCG
>JAUVTR010000280.1 GCA_030601425.1 Desulfobacterales bacterium | reverse complement strand
GCTGCCAGACCGCCCAGGCTGACCCCATAGCCCACACTGGTCGGCACCGCAATCACCGGACGGCTGACCATGCCCGCGACCACGCTGGGCAAGGCACCCTCCATTCCGGCGACTACAATCAGAACGGATGCTTTCTCAATGATATCTTTGTGGCTAAACAGGCGATGAATCCCCGACACGCCGACATCAAAAATGGTTTCTGCGCGGTTGCCCATAGCTTTTGCTGTTAAATAGGCTTCTTTGGCAACCGGTATGTCCGACGTGCCGGCTGTAATAATCGTAATCGTTCCGCGGCCCACGATTCGGGGCTTTTTAAACGCCCACACAATCATTTTGGCATCCGGGTGATAAACCACATCTGGAAAGCGGGAAAGAATCGCATCGGCTTTATTCTGTTTAACGCGGGTTGCCAAAATGACATTTTCCTGATCTTTCATTTTTTCCATAATGCCGATCACCTGATCTGCGGTTTTACCCTGGCCGAAAATAACTTCCGGAAACCCTTTTCGCAAGGATCGGTGATGATCGACATGCGCATATTCAATATCTTCATAGGCAATATGACGCAACTTCCCTGCAGCATTTTTAACCGATAGTCGGCCTTCCGCCACAGATTTTAATAGCTGATTTAAATCATCATTATTCATATAAAATACCGGATTGTGTTCGAATCTATGAGAAGTGCAGGATAAGGAATTTACATAGAGCGTTTGATAGCAAAGCCTATCGTCCCGGATGACGGATGTCCTTATAATGCCGTCTTACTCCTTGATTTCCTGCTCAACGATGTTTGCAGACCCTGGAGAACTCGCTCCACCTGACGGCTTTGGGGCCGCCAGCGGTGCTTGAGCTATTTTTTCCAGGTCCCTTATTTTTCTAAGGATCGAAGACAGGCGCTTATCGAGAGCCGTCTTTGTGAGGTCCAATTCCTTTTGATAACTTTTCTTGGCTTTGAGCAGCTCAAGCTGCAACGTGTCGTTGTCCAATTTTTGATTAGACAGGGCCGACATATCGGATTGAATTTTTGTTAAATTTTGCAATGACTTATCAACGTTTGCCGATATTGTAGTCAGTTTTTGTTGCACATCCGTATCCAGTGACTGGAGCTCGACTGTTACGGCCTTGAGATCATTGCGCATAGTTGAGAGATCTTTTAGCTCCATGCGAATAGGGCTCAATGCCGTGTCGATTTTGGCAATGGCATCTTGCTGATCTTTTTTATCCGCTTTGGTTGCGTTTATTTTTGAGACCGTGTTTTCAGCCTTTTTTAGGTTGGCTTTCATGGCCTTGTCCACTTTTTCAAGAGCTGCGAGCTTCTGGACCAGTGATGCTTCGAGTTCGCCGTATTTTGTTGATAACTCATCAAATTTATCTTGCAGCTGGGTGGAGAGATTTTGGATTTCCATGGCCTCGGTATCCTGACTTTGGCTGACCCGGCTGGTAATATCACGGTAAGCAATGTAGAAAACCACCCCGATCAGAACCGGGATGAGAATTGATATAATGGTTACCCGATGGCTTAATTTTTCAACCCGTCGATCTTTGGCTTCATCCTGATAGAGCGTTTGCTCAGATTCAGGTTCATCTTCTCCATTAAATTTAAATTTAGAATATTGTTCGTCATCGATCATGTTTGCTATTCCCTTTTATTCCCATTCGATGGTGCTGGGTGGTTTTGAGCTGATATCATATACCACCCGGTTGACCCCATCGACTTCATTAATTATGCGATTGGAAATTTTCCCGAGCAATGTGTGGGGTAATTTTGCCCAATCTGCTGTCATGGCATCTTTGCTGGTTACCGCCCGGATCGCTACAATATTTTCATAGGTGCGCTGATCACCCATTACCCCCACGCTTTTGAGGGGCAATAAAACAGCAAATGATTGCCATAATCTTTTATAATACCCTGCATCTTTAATCTGTTCAAGTAAAAGCTCATCAACATCCCTCAATATCCGCAGACCCTTTCGGGTGATCGGGCCCAGGATTCTAACTGCCAGGCCCGGACCGGGGAAGGGCTGACGCCAGACCAGATTATCCGGCAGTCTCAGCTCTTTACCTAGCAGACGAACTTCATCCTTAAACAGGTATCGCAGGGGCTCAATGAGTTTTAATTTCATTTTCCGGGGGAGCCCGCCCACGTTGTGATGCGATTTGATAACAGAAGTTGGACCGCCAAAAGCCGATACCGATTCAATCACATCCGGATACAGTGTGCCCTGGGCAAGAAATTCGGCCCCTTTTATCTTTTTGGCCTCTGCTTCAAAAACTTCCATAAAGAGTCGACCGATGATTTTTCGCTTTTTCTCAGGGTCCGCAACCTTGGTCAGTGCTTTTAAAAATTTGGACCCGGCATTGACAAATCGAATGTTGATATCCAGATGCTGTTTTAAGGTAACTTTTAGCTTAGCGGCTTCTCTTTTTCTCAAAAGACCGTTATCGACAAAAATGCATGTCAGTTGCTTTTGAATGCTTTTGTGCAGGAGTATCGCCGTCACCGATGAATCCACTCCGCCGCTTAATCCAAGAATAACTTTTTTATCACCCACCGTTTGGCGGATGTCTTCAACGGCATCCCTGGCAAATGATTTCATCGTCCAGGAGCGCTTGCATCCACAGACGCTAAATAAAAAATTTTGCAGCATTTTTTTACCCAACAGCGTGTGGGCAACCTCCGGATGGAATTGAACCCCGATCAGAGGTTTGCTTCGATGAGCAGCTGCTGCCACGGCTGTATTTTCGGTGGCTGCAGAAATCGTGAAACCATTCGGCAGCCGCTGAATAGAGTCGCCATGACTCATCCAACATTGGGTCTTTTTATGAATACCCTCAAAAACGCCTGTTTGACGCTTAATATGGAGTTCAGCAAAGCCGTACTCACGTCTGCCAGTCCTTTTAACGGTTCCGCCCAGGGCAGACATCATAAAATGCATGCCGTAACAGATACCCAACACGGGAAGGCCCAGTTTAAAAACCGCCGGATCAATTTTGGGGCTGTTCTTTTCGTAAATGCTAGACGGTCCGCCCGATAAAATGATGCCATCTGGATTTAAACGCTTGATCGCATTGGCTTTGATCGTCGGTGGCTCAATTTGACAGTAAACATGATTTTCCCGCACCCGCCGGGCAATCAATTGGTTGTACTGGGATCCAAAGTCGATGATGAGTATCATGCTAACTACCGAATTGCTAAGCTAAACGATCTGCGAGAAATATTCATCACGAAAGCACGAAAAAGCGAAAACACGAAATAGAATAACCAATAGCATTTCGTGCTTTTTAAATTTCGTGGTTTTGTGATTATTTTAAATGTATTTCCCAAAAAAGCAAAGATTTAATTTATAAATAACAAATAGCCTTATAGTGGTTGTCAAAAAAACGTTCCGGTATTCAGACGTTTTTTTCTACAACCACTTATGCCGCAATTCCGTAATTCCGTCATTCGGAACATTATTATGGAAAGCGGTGTAAGTGTAAATAATTGCGGTAATCGGTTTGCGAATTCAGGGTGAATATGTTAGAGACGGCTCACAATGTCAACCATTTTACAGAAACATGTTAAAGAAAATTGTTCGGATTAAACCCCTAAAACATCCCTCGCGCCGCTAAGTCCATCGATTAAAAAATTCGATAACGAATTTATTTAGACTTCGACCGAGCTCCCTTCGGTCTGAGCTCAGGGTCGAAGACAGTCGAGGGCCTCAGGACTTAGTGCTGCCCTCGGCCATGAGCTCGGGCCGAATGGAGTAAGCAAATGCACAAACTTAACATCTTTAAATACGTTACAGTAGTTGCGAATCGAAGCACTAAGGAGGAAAACGAGATATGCTTGAGAGTGGAGACCTGCGAAAAGGGCTGAAATTTGAAATGGATGGAGAGCCCTATGTGGTT
>JAUVTR010000008.1 GCA_030601425.1 Desulfobacterales bacterium | reverse complement strand
GCGGACATCACCGGAAGTCAATGATCCAAAAAGTATGATTTTGTGAATTCCAATTTTTTTCAGCCTTGTTACGATTAACGGCAAATATGACTTTTTCCCCTCTGCTATTTGTTCCATGTTTCACCTTTTCGGGTCATCGAGAAATCAGTGTTGGTGACTGAGTATACTCCTTTATATCTAAGGATTCTTCGGCTTGCTGTAGTCTGTTCAATGCAAGATTCTTTTAATAGGACACAGATCTTCACGGATTAACACAGATTCCATTATTTCATTAATTAACTTAAAATTATCTTTTTGATCTGTATGCAATTGATGCTTTTAGCTTCCTGGCTTTCCGGCATCCCAGCTTCCCAGCCAGATTAGAGCAATTATTACAGGAAATGTGCGAAAGCGCGTTTCAGGTCCTCAAGGTCCTGAATGTTATTTTGGAGGACATCGTAGACGATCTTGCGATCAATATCGATGTATTCGTGCACCAGAGTGTTGCGGAAGCCGATCATGCTGATCCACTTTTCTTCTAATTCAGATGAAATGAACTCTTTCTCCGCCATTATTTTGGGAATGTCGCTATACCAATTGACAACTCCGAGTCCCGAGTCAGCAATAACGTGATTACCCATATCGATTAGTGCTTCGATGGCAAGATGCAAAAATCGTTCAGCACTCCCATAGCGCTCCGGGTCTGCTGTAAACTCTTTAAAGCTGTATCGCTGTAATTTTTTAAGGACGGTGAGGTAGTCATCCAGCCTGTTCATCCTTTTTCGGATAATTTCAACTCTAACCACTTAGTATCCTCTTTTTGTATGCATTCCGCTGTTCAGTTAAGTAAGGATAAAAGTCCAGGTATTGTCGGACAATCTTGGAATATGTCGCGCCTCTGTCAAATCCAGATGCCTGGTAAACGACAATATTCTGTCTAACCGCTTCATATTGCAGTACAATATCGTTTTTGTCCATAAAAACCAGGTCAACATCGCAGAAACCGAGTCGAGCAAGTTCGGTTAGAATAGACAGTTTTTTCTCCCGTAGTCCAGGAGTATCCGGATAAATCGCCAGATCAATGTCGCTTTCGCGGTGCAATTTTCCTGTTCCGGCGGATCCAAACAAGTAAACTGCCTCTATTTCGGGATAGTCTTTAAAGACTTTTTCTAATAGTTTTATATCAGGATTGGTTTTCATAGTTTTCATCAACTTATAGCATATAAAAGCTTGTAGCTCAAAGCTAATAGCTCTAAGCTGATAGCCGAACAATTACAGGCTATAAGGCTGGGAGGCTATCAAGCTTGGAAGCCATGCCAAAATGTCCTCTGTGCTTTTTATCTTTCTGGCCTCATAGCCTTCCAGCATCCTAGCCCTTTTTTAAACCTTTGAACCCAGAACGTTGAACCCTTGAACCTCATCTCTTTTGAAACATCATCTGGATATTTTTCTTGCGGGTATGCCGGCGAAACCACACGGCGATGCCGAAAAGTACCACAAAAGCCGGCAGGCCGATGATATTTAAGGTTTTAACAAACGTTTTTGTCCCCGCTTTCGTATCATCCAGAGGGTTGAAGCGCTGCTCTTTTCCGCGCATGACCGCAATATCTTCGCGGCCATTTAAATAATCGATGACATTCAGCATGTAAGTCGCATTGGGCCCCCTGCCGCCGGCATCCAGTACATTGTCCTTTAGCATCTCGGCTGAGGCCATCAGAAAAATTTTTGCGGGTTTGCCTTTGGCAATAAATTGGCCGGCCGTTACGATTTTAGAGATATCGATTTCGGATTGGGTACCTGTGTCTGATGCTTCGTTTGAGGTGGTCTGCTTGGCAGCCTCATTTTCTTTATCATCGGGCGTCTTCTCATCGATTTCTTTCAGCGGAATGGGTTTACCGGCAAAGTAACTCGGAAATTCTCCCGCAAGAATGTATGCCAGGGGTTTGCTTTGCATCTCATCTTTTGTGGAAGGCGGCTGAATGAACATCGGATTCAATGTAATTCGACCGCTCATTTCCCATGATTTTTCCGAGGAAGCAACCAATTGGGTTGCTTTCAGGCCATTGGCCGTCAGCCGTTCAGAGTCCAATTCCAGTGGAGATATCCTTATAGCCAGCATCCCCTTGATGCTTTTCATAAAATCCAGATCTTTGTTGATAAACTGGCTTTTGATAATCGGGGCAAAATAAATCGACCGCCGACCGCCGCCAAGCTGGGCCGGTAGCTCCTGACGGTAGCAATTTTCGTCCATGACATAGGATTTCTTAATCCGAATACCATAATGACCCAGAAGTTTCTCAAGTCCGGTATCTAAAGGCACATAAACCGGTTGCTGGGCGCCGAAGTTTCCACCCTGCTGATTGCCGGGCCGGACTTCCATGAATCGATCAAGAATTAAGATCAGATTTTTACCTTTCATCAAAAACTGATCGATCTGAAACAGCTCGTAATCGGAAAAGGGCAGGGTGGGCCGGGCGATAACCATAGAATTGAGATTATCGGGAATGGATTCCTCTTTAAGATTGACCGGCTTTAACGTATAACTTTGTGAGATCAAAGATCGAAAATTCATTACGGCATCCTGGTTCTGCAAGGCGGTCTGACCGAAAGGCGAGGCGCCACTCAGATTCAGTGTTCCGTGATCCGCAAGGTAACCCAGATCCTCATTGATATCGATCAGTGCTTCAACGTTTTTGTCAATGGTTTCCTCTATTTCTTTAATGTCCATTAACTGATACTGAGTGCCGATAATCGGAATCTTAATCACCTGCAGCAGGCGTGTGACGAGAGCCCGTTCACCAAATTCCGTTACCAGACCGATGGCCCCCGTTCCGGGAGGGACCGTACCTTTAGCCAGAGCCGGCCATTTTACGGTCATAATATTGTACTTTTTAGCAATAGCCTCCAGTTCTTCATCCTCAGATGGATCCAAATATTTAAATTCGAGTTTATTGTAATTTTTCTGGTTTAGCTTTTGGACAATTCTTTCCAGCTCAGCGGGGATTTTAGAAAGCTTTTTTAGTCCGATATAGGGAGCCATTTGATAAAGGGAAGATGACAAATATAGCTTAACGTGAATTTTATCCTGCAGACCCAGCAACGCACTTACTTTATTGTTCAGCTTCTGGATAGCAGTCGTCATTTTATATTCCAGCCCTTCGGTTGTAGTTATGGTCGGGATGCGTTCAATCAGATCGCCGTGGATGAGCACCATTCCCATATATGCCCGCTTAAATTTGACCTCATCTTTTTCAATGGCTTGAATTTGGACGGGATGAATTCCGTAATTATTTGCCAGCTTTTGGTTTTCTTGAGTTTCTTCAGATAATTCACCTTCTTCAACACTAACATCATAAAAGTGAAAGTTAAAATAACGATTGGCAGAGATGCCGTATTCTTCCAACAGGTCATGGATGTAGCGCTCGGTATTATTGTGGGGAGTAGGCAGGTTTTTTGTAAAAAAAACTTTGACGGTTAAAGGTTCGGACAAAGTGGAGACAACTTTTTGACTGGCTTCAGAGATCGAGTACATTTTATTGGCGGTTAGGTCCAGTCTGAAGAAAAAGGTGATGCCCGCAACATTAACCAGCACGACGATGATAAGATATACCAAAAATTTAATATATTTTTCAGATCCTTTTTTCCCCAACATTTCTTGCTCCTTAATATTTTTGGTTCAGGGCGATATGGGCCCCGAAAAGGCCTACAAAGCAGACGCTTATAAAATACAGAATATCTCTGGAATCAATAATACCTTTGGCAATATTTTGAAAATGGACGTCAGCTCCCAGATAGGAAAAAACTCCAAGTAACGACTGGGGAAGGAAAAAAAGCATTTTGTCGATCAGTGTCAGCGTAAAACAGATTGCCAGTCCGATAATAAAGGCAATTATTTGATTGCGGGTTAGCGCTGAAGCAAACAATCCAACGGCTGAAAAAGCCGCACCCAGAAAAACTGCACCGACGTATCCGCCCACCACCGGCCCCCAGTCCAATTGCCCCATAAAAGAAACTGTCAGCGGATAAGCCAAAGTCGGGATCAGCATGGCCATGATGAGTGCAACGCTGGCCAAAAATTTTCCTAGAATTACATCGCCATAGGTCACCGGCATTGTGAGCAAGATCTCATCTGACCCGATGTTTAATTCTTCGGATATCAATCGCATGGTGATTGCCGGAATGACGAAAGCAAAAACAACCGGCAGCAATGTATAAAACGTACGCAGGTTCGCTTGGTTAAAAAGAAAAAATGTCGCAAAAAAGAACCAGCCGGTTACCAAAAGGAATATTGAAATGACGATATAGGCAATCGGAGATATAAAATAAGCACTAAATTCTTTTCGGAAAATATGGGCAACCTGACGCATGTTAGCTCTCCTTGGTAAGCTTGCGGAAGATGTTTTCCAGTGTCTGGGTTTCTTGATGAAAATCTAAAAGAATCCAATCGGTGTCTTTTATTATTCGATAGACGTCCGGGCGCAAGTCACCTGCCGATTGGCAAGTAAGTCTGACGTCTAATTCGGAATCCGTTTCCGTAATTCTGGTAACACTTTCAACCCCATCGAGTTTGCTTAAGTTTGTTTCCACTGTTTTAAAATCTGCATTTTGAAGGCAAAGATGCATGATGTTTTTGCCGCTGGCAAACTGTTTCAGGGTTTCGGTGCTGCCGTCAGCAACAATCTTGCCTTGATTGATAATTACGATGCGATCGCAAGTTGCCTCGGCTTCACTCAGGATGTGAGTTGAAATGATGATCGTTTTTTCTTTGCCGATTTCTTTGATAATTTTTCGAATCTCAACAATCTGGTTGGGATCCAGACCCGAAGTTGGTTCGTCCAGAACCAAAACCTCAGGGTCACTCATCATCGCATGGGCCAGGCCCACACGCTGTTTGTATCCTTTGGAGAGTTCGCCAATCGGTTTGCTCATGACTTCATTGATGCCGCAAAGATCGGCGAGTTGACGAATACGCGGAAGCTTCTGATCGCTGTCAATTTCCCGGATAGCAGCCACATATTTTAAGTAATCAAAAACGAGCATATCATGGTATAGCGGGGCGGATTCCGGCAGATAGCCTAAAAGTTTTTTGATTTTTAAGACGTGTTTATCAATGCTTAAGCCTTTAATGTTGATGCTTCCCGAGCTTGGTTGGAGATAGCCTGTAAGCATCCGCAGGGTGGTGGTTTTACCCGCGCCATTTGGGCCTAGCAGCCCCAGGATTTCGCCTTTCTGAATATCGAAATTGATCTGATCCACTGCACAAAGGTGGGCATAATATTTGGTCAGATTTTCGACATGGATCATTTTGTATCTCCCTTTTTTAGATGCTTCTCGAATCGTAATTGATTAACCTATCTGCTCAATTATAAGAAACCCGTGTTTGAGCAAGTGGCTATAAAAAAATAAGGTTCAGATGTCAAGACCGAACATGGCTTTATTATGGGATGATGAAAGTCGTAAGTGCACTGACATGACGCAAGGGGCAGGAAAAACGAAAATCATTCCATCAAAGGCACCCGACAAAAATCAGGGAAAATTTTTAACTCAAATATGGAAAAAATGAAAAAAAGGTTTATTTTTAGTATATTCTTAATTTGTGCCCTTGTGACGCTAGTTTTTGGAAGTTTTAATACATAAATTTAATATTTGCAAGGGAGGCCGCCGGTCAAATCGTTGATCGTTTAATAAATCCGAATGTTTCTGATAATGCCCTTTCGTCAGGTTTGGCGGATTTCGCAACCTTGCAGATTTATATATAAATTTTTTATTGCCTAAACTAACCTTTGAGGGTTATGTCATGGAAAAACAATTTGATTGGGGTTGGCATTATACCTTCCTGAAAGGAGAGATATATTTATGAGCATTAGTGAAATGAGTGCAAAAGTATTTAGAGCTAATCTTTTATTCTTCACTTTGGCCCTGATCGGAGCAATATTTATTATCGCTAATTATGTTACCGGTCCGAGCGCGCATGCCAAATCGACAGAATTTTTCAACGCACCTGCCAGTTTCAACCAATTGGCGGAGATGGTGAGCCCGGCGGTTGTCAACATCCGCACCGTGAAGACGATCAAAGGCGGGGGTCCGGTTTTCCGCCAGTTTCAGCGTGATCCCTGGGGGAGAAAGGGTCCTTTTAAGGACTTTTTTGAACGGTTCTTTGGCGAAGACATGCAAAAGGAGTTTAAACAACCCAGCCTCGGATCTGGATTCATTATTGATAAAGAGGGCTTTGTCGTGACGAACAACCACGTTATCGAAGATGCAGATCAAATAAAAGTCAAACTCAAAGATGAACGTGAGTACGATGCAACCATCGTTGGCCGTGATCCCAACACGGACATTGCCTTGTTAAAGATAGATTCGGGCCAGGACCTTCCGACTGCCAAGCTGGGCGATTCCGATGAGCTAAAAGTCGGGCAATGGGTGGTGGCTATCGGAAGCCCGTTTGGACTTGAACACACCGTAACTGCAGGAATCGTCAGTGCTAAAGGCCGGGTTATCGGATCAGGTCCCTATGATGATTTCATTCAAACGGATGCCTCCATCAATCCCGGCAACAGCGGCGGGCCCCTTCTCAATTTGAATGGAGAGGTGGTGGGAATCAATACCGCAATTGTCGCCGGCGGTCATGGGATTGGTTTTGCCATTCCGATTAATCTCGCCAAGGGGATTATCGTGGCGCTCAAAACCGAAGGCGAAGTCACTCGGGGCTGGCTTGGTGTTGCAATTCAAGATTTGAACGGTGATATGGCTGAATATTATGAAGTTGAGAACAAAAAAGGCGTATTTGTCATGGACGTTTTTGAAGGCGATCCCGCAGATAAGGCCGGCATAAAACCAAAGGACATTATTCTTGAAGTAAATGGCCAGAAGATTAAAACCAGTCGACGTCTCACCAGCATGATTGCTGGAATACCTGTCGGGGAAACCGCTAAAATAAAAATTTTACGTGATGGAAAGGAAAAAACAGTTAAAGTCAAAATCGTCAAGCGCGATGAGACAAAGCTGGCCTCCCGGGGTCGGCCCAAAGAACAGGCGCAAGAATTCGGTATTCGTGTCTCGAATTTGACTCCTGAAATTGCGCAGCGATTAAATATTGCCGAAACATCCGGCGTCATCGTCACCGACATACAAAGCGGCGGTAAAGGAGAGGAGGCAGATATCCGTGTCGGTGATATTATCAAAGAAATTAACCGCCGTCCGATAGAGACGGTATCGGATTATCAAGAAATTTTGAGCCAAGTGGATTCAGGCGAATCGGTTAATCTATTTATCCGGCGCAAAAATACGGGCTTTTTAGTGGCAAAGCTGATAAAGTAACCGGGGTGGTTGACATATTTTGGGTGTCAGCAGTCAAACAATTAGGTTTCAGTGTTCAGGTGTCAGGTGTCAGCAATCACAAGGTGTCGGGTGTCAGGCTTCTGGGTTCTACGTTCAAGCCTCTGGCTGCCGGTCACTGCTATCTCGCAGCCACGAAGGGATGCACTACTCTCCGGTTTTAATCTGTCTTCTGATCTCTGACCTCTCGTATGAAACTTCATCACCAAAGTTTCCTCTTCGATCAAACTGGCCGATTCGGCGGCCAGAGGCGGCGCTGACACCTGAACACTGACACCTGACACCATGGTTTGTTGCCTGACACCTGAAGCCTACACCCCTGAAACCCGAAACCTTCCTTGTAGTGCTTCTTAATCCCTGATGGTCTTACTCAAATCCGGAATGGTTTCGGGTTTATCCCGCTGCATGTAGCGGCTATCCCCGTCGCGGGCCGTTACGTTTTCATAAACGCCATCATCCCGTTTTACCAATTTGGTAAAACCCAGGTCACGGAGCTCACTGTTGGTCTTCGGACAGCTGATATTGATTTGCGAGATGATTTTTTGTACGGGCCCCTTGCAATGAGGGCATTCCTTTAGCGGATCATCAGATAAAGCTTGCTTAAAATCAAACACCTTCCTTAATTTGCACGGTCGTTTAAGATGTTCATATTCATATATTGGCATAATGTCAGCTCGCTTGGTATCGACTGATATTTATCACAAATGGCGATCGGTAAAATCAACCTTCCTAGAAAATTATAAATGAAATAAAAATTCTGTCAAGTTTCTTTAAATTACAGGGGTAGCATCACCGGCGTATCGTCCAGATAAAATCAGCCACAAAGGGCCTTTTTGGGCGCTGACGGAT
This sequence comes from Desulfobacterales bacterium, assembly GCA_030601425.1. Taxonomy (GTDB): domain Bacteria; phylum Desulfobacterota; class Desulfobacteria; order Desulfobacterales; family JAHEIW01; genus JAHEIW01. The sequence goes on along the minus strand of JAUVTR010000008.1, from coordinate 20,459 downwards.
GCTCGTAAATCAAGGGCCTAAATTCGTTTAACCTCCTAAAGTTTTATCAAAAGCAGCCGATAGTTTTAATGGGTTTCGTGTGATTTTCATATAAAGTGCCTAAAATGATCTAAAGTTGGAAGTGCCTAAAGTTATGGCGTCGCTGCGCTCCATCTTTTCTTATAAAATTGATCGTTCAACAACCAGAGAAAAAGATCTCATTGCTGATTTAACGGTCGGGGTAACCAACTATGAGCAAAGCACAGACGGTTGAACAAACCGATATTAAACTAAAAATTAAAGAGGCGGAGACCTGTTATTCCATGGGCATGATCGATGAGGCCTTGGCCCTTTACGAACAGGTTCTTTCCTTCTTATCTGATCAGGATGGTCAAAGTTCGGAAGCGATTCATAAGAAAATCAATCATTTACGCAAGGAATTAGAGATGCGGGAAATGGCTGAAAACCAGGGTTTATCCGCTGAAGATATTACCCTTTTTAGAAAAAACCTGTCCCTGCATGATGATGTCCCGACAATTTTGGATGGCGCCTGCGCGCTGAAGGAACTCGGCCTTCTTGAAGAGGCGACGGTCGAGTATGAAAAATTATTGCAGTTTGATTTTGGAAAATCTGACTATTCGAAGCTGGATTATTCCCCGGCTCAGATTGTCGTCGATTATTTAACTTGTCTTCTCCAGACCAAGCAGGCCCGTGAAGTCGTCAAAAAGGCCTATAAGGTCATTTATCAGCACAATTTGAAAGACAATGAAAACGCTCAAATTCAATTCTGGCTGGGCAATGAGATGGAAAAAAGGGATCAACGAGATCAGGCGCTTGAGCTTTATGAGACCGCCGCTAAAGTCGATCCGAAAAATGAGGAAATCACAAATAGACTGAATTCTTTAAAGTCCAGCAGCTCTACCAGTTCGAGATACGATTATCTGTTGAGAAATAAGTTTGTAACCACCAACCAACTCCGAGAGGCCCTGTCTATAAGCAAAAAAATCGGAAAGAGTGTTGAGTTCGTTTTGATAGACCGGTTTCAAGTCAAAAAAGAGGAGGTCGGCAAATCCCTATCTTTGTTTTATGGCTGCCGGTTTCGCGACTTTGATCCGGAAGCAGCCGTCCCTGTTGAGCTCACAAACAAGTTGAAAAAATCGTTCTTGCTTTATTATGTATGGGTGCCCTTGAGCTGGGATAAAAACGGTGTGGAAATTCTGGTTGACGATCCAAAAGATCTTCGGAAAACGGATCATATCAAAGCGCTGATGACCAACCAGAAAACCAATTTTGTGATAGGAATTAAAGAAGACATTGAAAAATACATCAATCATTTCTTTGATCCGCGGGTCGAAAAGCTTACTGAAAATGTATTTGAAAACCTGGACGATATCATTCCGGATATTTCCTTTGAAGAAGAGGAGGAGGTGGACGAGGATATCTCTGGTCTGGATGAATCATCCAGTCAGGTGGTTAAGTTTGTGGATCAAGTCCTGGTTACTGCATTTCGCAATAAAGCATCCGATGTCCATATTGAACCTTCGGCCATAACCCGTAAAACGACCATACGTTTTCGGACCGATGGGGTTTGCCATGAGTATATCCAGGTCCCTAATGCCATGGCGCCTGCAATTATCTCACGTTTGAAAATTTTGGCCGACCTTGACATCGCCGAACGCCGCCGACCGCAGGACGGGAAAATAACATTTAAGCGTAAGGGTATACAAGATTTCGAACTTCGAATGTCCACCATGCCTACAGCCGGAAGATTTGAGGATGCAGTGTTGCGTATTTTGACCACCTCCGGCTCGCTTAAACTCGATGAGATCGGGTTAAACGAACGCAATCTATCGATTATGAATCGGATCATTACTCGGCCGTACGGCCTGATTTTATGTGTGGGTCCGACCGGGTCGGGAAAAACGACGACATTGCATTCTGCCCTTGCCCAGATCAACACACCCAGTGTCAAAATTTGGACCGCCGAGGATCCGGTAGAAATCACCCAGGCCGGCTTGAGGCAGGTGCAGGTGAAACCCAAAATCGGTTTGGATTTCGCAAAAATTATGAGAGGGTTTCTAAGGCTTGACCCGGATATTATCATGATCGGTGAAATGCGGGACCGCGAAACAGCTGCTACTGCAATTGAAGCCTCTCTGACCGGCCATTTGGTATTATCCACCCTGCATACCAATAATGCTCCGGAGACGTTAACCCGACTGCTGGATATGGGAATGAATCCGCTTAATATTGCGGATTCGTTTTTAGGGGTATTGGCGCAGCGGCTTGTTAGAAGATTGTGCCCCGATTGTATAGAATCCTATCACCCGGATAAAGAAGAGTTCGGTTATATCCAAAAGGATTACGGGGCAAAGGCCTTTAAGGATATGGGAGTGGAGTATACTTCCAGCTTTGAGCTTCAGCGTTCCTTAGGCTGTGAAAAATGCAATGGATCCGGCTATAAAGGCCGATTGGGTATTCATGAATTAATAGAGGGAACGCCGGAGATTAAAATTTTAATCAAAAAGCAAGCAACCTCTCAAGATCTTGCAAAGCAGGCGGTCAAAGATGGAATGACGACACTAAAGCAAGACGGGGTCAATAAGGTTTTTGATGGAATTACGGATATGCGTGAAGTCCGCCGTGTCTGTGTAGAGTAAAATAAAAAAAAGGTGAAACCATGTCAAAACAAGCAATGGTTGTGGATGCAGATTACTTTTTTGTAGAGTTTGTCAGCGAATTGCTCGAAAAACGCGGATATGCGGTCACCAAGGCCTATGACGGTAAAGACGGCATCTCCAAACTGGAAGACAACCCGCATGATATTCTGTTTGTCGATTTGGTAATGCCCAAGGTCGATGGCCGGCAATTCATTCATTTCGTGCGTCAGAAATATGGACCCAATCATTTCCCGATTGTCGCTTTATCGGGCGTGATGATTGAGCAGCTCGGCAGCCTTAACGAAATTGGCGCTGATTATTTTATGGCCAAAGGGCCCATAGATAAACTGACCGTCCAGTTGAACGAATTTATGGCTGAAATCGAAACTCATCCGGAATTTCCCCCCGGCGAAATGAAAATAATGGAAACCGGCGGTGTTTATCCCCGACGGGACGCTGTGGAATTGTTAAACTCCCTGAAGTTTCATCAGGCGGTTATCGAAAACCTGGGCGTTGGGGTTATTGTGGTTGATATTGATACGCGTATTTTAAATGCAAACTCACTGGCCTTTGAAATTTTGGGTAAATTACAGACGCAAATCCTTAATCGTCCGGTGGTTGATATTTTTCCGACGCCGGTCAGGGCAAAATTGGGCGACGCACTAAAGCAGGTGATTCAGTCGCCCGCAAAATCAAAAATAAGTTTTCTTACAGATTTCAACGATCGCGCCATCAACACTACTGTATCCGCCATTTTGCTTTCTTCAAGTAAAGCCGGATGGGTTCTGGTTTTAGAAGATACACAAACAGTCTGATACTCTGGTATAAGCGGCTTCATAACCCCCTCCAATTCAGTCGGCGATGAGCTTTTATTAAAGGATTTAATCTGCGGATCTTTTGATGGGACACGGGTCTGCACAGATTTTCACAGATTTTTTCGTCAGGTTAAAAATATCCGCAGATTACGCAGGATTTCGCAGATTTTTTCTTTAGCTAAAAATTAATCCGTGTAATCTGCGTAATCTGCGGATATTATTGAATCTGTGGATCTGGTTGGCTATTAAGCTGTTGAGCTTTTCAGCTGTTAAGCTGTTCAGTTTTTGAGCTGTTAGGCTAATCAGCTTATTGGCTTACCGACTTATCAGCTTACCGGCTTACCAGCTATTTTTGCCTTGAGTTGGATTTTTTTATTTATGAATTTAATCTGCGTTAATCTGCGAAATCTGCGGACCGATTTGAGCCTTCAGCTTTGAGCCGGTGAGCAGTTGAGCTCATCAGCAACCCTCTCTTGCCGAATCTCCTTGTAGGAACCGGTTTTATTTGTTAAAAGTCAAAATTTATAAAGAAACAGCTATTTTGCCGGCACAGGTCATTTTTAAATTCCTGTTAAAGGAGGCTTTATGATACGGGTCGGAATCGTGGGCGCAACCGGCTATGCCGGGGCGGAACTTGTCAGAATTCTTTCAGGGCATTCGCAAGTTGAATTGACTATTCTGACTTCCCGCCAGTTTGCCGGGGTTAAATTTGACGATATTTACCCTGCAATGGCCGGATGCGTGAATCTCGTCTGTCAGGAACTGGCAGTCGAGAAAGTATGTGACAGCGCAGATGTCGTTTTTACAGCGCTTCCGCATCAACTGCCAATGACCCTTGTTCCGGAATTTGTCAAGCGGAAGGTGCGTGTCGTGGATCTGTCTGCCGATTTTCGATTTAACGATGCCGCCGTGTATGAATCTGCTTATCAGCCGCATACCGCCAAGGATTTACTCGATAAAGCCGTTTATGGCTTAAGTGAAATATATTTTGAAGACATCCGATCCGCCAATTTGATCGGCAATCCCGGATGCTACCCTACCAGTGTCTTGTTGCCCCTCATTCCTCTGGTGAAAGAAGGCCTTTTGGATCTTAACACCTTGATTGTCGATTCAAAATCAGGGGTTTCCGGAGCAGGCAGATCCGTATCATTAACCAGTCACTTCTGTGAAGCAAATGAATCCCTCAAAGCTTACAAAGTTGCCGTTCATCGTCACAATCCGGAAATGGAAGCCATCCTTAGCCGTGAGGCCAATCAGCCGGTTAAGTTAACATTCGTTCCGCACCTGGTTCCGATGAGCCGCGGAATGTTAACCACTGTTTATGCAACGCCGGTCGCCGCGCTAAAACCGGAAGATATTATTCACTGTTATACCTCGGCCTACGCTAAGCATCCTTTCATCCGGTTATGTGCTAAAGAGCGGGTGCCGGATACCCTGCATGTGAAAGGAACCAATTTCTGTGATATTGGATTTAAACTGGATGAGCGAACCAATCGGCTCATACTTATCTCAGCAATTGACAACTTGGTTAAAGGTGCTGCCGGGCAGGCCGTCCAAAACATGAACATCATGCTGGGTCTGGATGAAGCTGCCGGGTTAAGTCATATTCCATATCCACTCTAAATGCCGGGTTATCTGTTATCCGTTATGGGTTATTAGAATTTGAAGATCTAGTAGATAATTTATTGTGATTTACGAATAACTAATAACGAATAACAATTAACCAAAACATTGACATCAAGGATTTATTAAATTAGATAGATCGGGAATATCGCAATTTAGGTGGATTATGGTTAACGATCAATGTTTTATTAAATAAGGAGGTTGAAGATGACCGCAAAGCTAATTAAGGGGACGGAAATCCGCGAAGAGATCTTAAAAGAAATTGCCGATGAAGTGAAAGAACTCAAAGAAAAGCACGGTGCTGTGCCCGGCCTGGTTACGATTTTGGTCGGCGAAAACCCCGCCTCCATTTCCTATGTGACCCTGAAAATCAAAACTGCCAATCAGCTGGGATTCAAAGAAATTCAGGACAGTCAGCCCGAAGATCTTTCCGAGGAAGATTTGCTGGCCCTAATTGACAAATACAACCATGATGATTCCATTAACGGCATTCTGGTCCAACTTCCGCTGCCAAAGCACTTAGACGAAAAAAAGGTGCTCAATGCCATTGATCCGGATAAAGATGTGGATGGTTTTCACCCCGTAAACGTGGGCCGACTGATGATTGGTGGCGATGCAGTAAAATTTCCGCCATGCACGCCGGCCGGGATTCAGGAAATGATTGTGCGAGCCGGTGTGGAAACAAGCGGCGCTGAAGTCGTTGTCGTGGGTCGCTCTAACATCGTTGGCAAGCCGATTGCCAATATGATGTTGCAAAAAGACGATGGCGCCAATTCTACCGTGACGGTTGTACACACCCGGACCAAAGATTTGGCAGCACATTGTAAACGGGCCGATATTTTAATCGTCGCTGCCGGCGTACCCGGACTGGTCAAACCCGAGTGGATTAAACCGGGTGCATGCGTAATCGATGTGGGTGTCAACCGGGTCGGAGAAAAGATTAGCGAAAAAACAGGAAAGAAAATAGCGATCTTAAAGGGTGATGTGGATTTTGATGCAGCCAAGGAGATTGCGGGGTCAATTACACCGGTTCCCGGCGGTGTAGGGCCCATGACGGTCACCATGCTGATGAAAAATACCCTCAAGTCTCTGAAGTTTAAGCTGGGGGTGGCCTAATTTTTTAAAAATGAAAAAAGGGTTAAAGTTAAGCCATCAAAAGCCGATATTGTTAATAGATTAAACTATTTATATATTGACAAAGAAATTGTTCCCTAATATATTGTTATTTAGGATAATTTTTTAAAATGAAAAGGCAAAGTCACCGAAAGATGGCGACGCAAAGCTATGGATCTAAAGCCGATGCGGCTAAGACTGCCAGGTTGCCGATAATATGCTATCAGAACGCCTTTGGGTGATTGGGCTTAAAGGCGTTCTTTTTTGTGCAGCGAAATAAATCGCCAACTGTAGTGAACCACAGGTATCAAGATATCTGATACCCGGTCGTCGCCTGATAATGAAAAACCGGTAAAAAAACTAGATTGAATATAGTGGAAATTTACTCACTTGACACGGATATTTGGTATATGTTACCAACAATCCCAAAGTGTCGTCAAGGGCTGCAAATAGAACAACAATAACCAATTAATCAAATTGAATTCGATCAACCTTTATTTTACATGAGATTGATCGTTTGAATATAGATAACCCGGGCAAATCCATAATTCGTTTAAGGTATACCGTTATGCGAAAGAAAATTTCTTTTGTCATATTAAGTAACAGTGGAGCGCCTGCAAAGCAAATCTGCGCCTCCAAGACTTCCATACGTTTGGTCAGTGTTTTTCTTGCAGCCTGTCTGATATTTTTTGGTTATATTATTTATGATTACTTCCAGCTCAAAAAAACCACTTCGCACTTGCAAACCCGTGCGATCCTTATGGCCAACGAGTTGAACGAGACTCAAAGTCAACGCAAACAGATTCAAGAGTTTGCCAACGAGATCAATTCCTTGAAAAGCCATCTGGTTACGTTGAACAACTTTGAGAAAAAAATTCGTATCATCGCCAATATTGAAAAAACCGGCGAAGCGAATAACATTTTCGGCATTGGCGGTTCCATACCCGAAGATTTGGATGCCAGACTGCCATTGATGGAAAAACACAACAGCCTGATGCGCGATATGCATGAGCAGATTGATGAGTTGAATAGCGCATCCATTCATCAAAAAGACGAATTTGAATCCCTCCTCAAATCCCTGGAAGACCAGCAAAACTTGTTGGCTTCCACACCTGCCATCCGTCCCATATCCCGGGGTGAAAAATCATGGGTCACCTCCGGGTTTGGTTTCCGGGTATCACCCTTTACCGGTCAACGGGAATTCCATCAGGGATTTGACATCTCCAGCCGGAAGGGGACACCGATTCTGGCTACAGCCGACGGGGTTGTTACTTTTGTCGGCAACAAAGGACTGCTGGGCAGGACCATGATTATCGATCACGGCCATGGAATGGTTACACGCTACGGACACTGTCAGAAGTTTCTGAAAAAACGCGGTGAAAAAGTAAAACGCTGGGAACCCATCGCTCTGGTGGGGAACACCGGCCGCAGCACCGGACCGCATGTGCATTACGAAGTGCGTCTGAACGGAATTCCGGTGAATCCTAATAAGTATATCTTAAATTAATGCCCCAGGGACGTTGCATTTCGAGTCCGCCTTAAAAGGCCGATGCAGGTTAAGGTCAACCCATATCCCTGTATCAGCCTGACCGATTTTTATTTCTTGTCATCTCGATTTGACCTGTCTGACCTTGCTTCTGAGGCCTCCCGCGCATATATTTTAATACCCCGCCGGGCATCAAATCTATTTGGATATGGGGCAGCGATGCGGTTGAGCCGAACGTAAGCATATCCTCCTGCGGGTAACCCCGATCCAATAAAATAATTATTGAGAGATACGCTAAATTTGGTATAATCCACCCAAAGACCCGAATATTTCATACTTAATCCATGTGGGAAGGTGACACCCCCAAGATGATACTAAATGCTTTGACCAAAATCTTTGGCAGCAAAAATGAACGGGAATTAAAACAGCTGCAACCCAGCGTTGAGCGCATCAATGCGCTGGAATCTGAAATTCAGGCCATGAACGATGACCGGCTCAAGGCTCAAACCCCCCGGTTTAAAGAGCGCATCGATCAAGGGGAATCCCTGGACGATATTTTACCGGAAGCGTTTGCCACCGTTAGAGAAGCCTCCGTACGAACGCTGAATATGCGGCATTTTGATGTCCAGCTGATCGGCGGAATCGTGCTGCATGAGGGCAAAATTGCCGAAATGAAAACCGGTGAGGGCAAAACATTGGCAGCGACCCTGCCGGCATACCTGAATGCGTTGACCGCAAAAGGGGTGCATATTGTCACGGTTAACGACTATCTGGCCCGTCGCGATACCGAATGGATGGGTCATATTTATAACTTCCTGGGTTTATCAACGGGCTCGATTGTCCATGGGCTGGATGATGCCGAGCACCAGAAAGCTTATGCGGCCGACGTTACCTATGGAACCAACAACGAATTCGGCTTTGATTATTTAAGGGACAATATGAAATTTGACCATGATTCGCTTGTTCAATCCCAGCTCAACTTCGCGATTGTCGATGAGGTCGATAGCATATTGGTCGATGAGGCCCGAACACCGTTGATTATTTCGGGTCCGGCTGAAAAATCTACTGACCTGTACTATCAGGTCAATGGCTTGATTCCGAGACTATCGGGGGATCAACATTATAGCATCGATGAAAAAGCACGATCGGCGACGCTGACTGAAGATGGCGTTTCCCGGTGTGAACAGTTGCTGAAAGTGGATAATTTGTTTGACTCCAGATACATCGAGCTGTTGCACCATATCAACCAGGCCTTAAAAGCGCATACCTTATTTAAACGTGATGTAGATTACATTGTCAAAGATGGCGAAGTGATCATCGTCGATGAATTTACCGGTCGCCTGATGCCCGGCCGCCGTTACAGCGAAGGGCTGCACCAGGCACTGGAGGCCAAGGAAAATGTTAAAATTGAAAATGAAAACCAGACTTTGGCCACCATCACTTTTCAGAACTATTTTCGAATGTATGATAAACTCGCCGGTATGACCGGGACCGCCGACACCGAAGCCGCGGAATTTAAAAAGATTTATGATCTTGATGTGATGGTGATTCCAACCAATATGCCCATGATTCGCGATGATTTTCCGGACGCGATTTATAAAACGCGCAAGGATAAGTTTGAGGCGGTTTTAGATGAAATTGAGGAATTGCATGCCAAAGGAGAGCCGGTTTTGGTCGGTACGATTTCTATTGATGTTTCCGAGAACCTCAGCAAGAAGCTGAAAAAACGGGGAATCAAACATTCCGTGTTGAATGCCAAAAATCACGAAAAAGAAGCTGAGATCATCGCCATGGCCGGGCAGGAGGGAGCGGTCACGATTTCAACCAACATGGCCGGCCGCGGCACCGATATCGTTCTGGGTGAGGGGGTTACGGATGTCGGCGGGCTGCATATCATGGGCACCGAGCGCCATGAAAGCCGCCGGATCGACAACCAGCTGCGGGGCCGCTCCGGCAGACAGGGTGATCCCGGCTCCTCCCGCTTTTATTTGGCGTTAGAAGATGATCTGCTGCGAATCTTTGGCGGCGAGCGCATTACCGGCATTATGGAGAAGTTGGGTATGCCGGACGGCGAACCCATCGAGCACAATATGATTAGCAAAGCGATTGAAAATGCACAGGCTCGGGTAGAAGGCCACAATTTTGAAATTCGCAAGCAGCTAATTGAATATGATGACGTCATGAACCAACAGCGTGAGGTCATTTACCGTCAGCGCCGCGAGGCTTTAGACGGCAATAGCTTAAAGCCCTCAATTGTAGAAATGATCCGAGAAAAAACTGAAGAGATAGCCGATACCTTTACTGCTCAGATAGCCGCGCCCGAAGAATGGGATTTAAAGGGCATCCGTGACGCTGTTTTTAAACAGTTTAATTTCCGCCTAAACTCCTTTGATGCGGACACCCTGGAGAACCTCGATCGGGGCGGCCTGGCTGATTTGATTTTTGACGAAGCCAGCAAGGTCTATGATCAACGGGAAACGGCCATCGGCCCTGAGGAATTCAGGCAATTAGAGCGTGTCGTCATGTTGCAAACGGTGGACAACCTATGGAAGGATCATCTTTTTTCAATGGATCACCTTAAAGAGGGTATTGGCCTCAGAGGCTATGCCCAGCAAAATCCGCTGATCGTTTACAAAAAAGAAGGCTTTGAAATGTTTAATGATATGATTTCCCGGGTTAAAGACGAGACCCTGGGAATTTTGTTCCGAATCCAGATTGAAGAGCCCAAGAAGATAGATGATCTAAGGCAGCCGAAAGAACAGAAATTGGCATTTTCAGGGGGTGGCGAGCCTGAAAAACCAAAACCTGCGCAGCGAAAAGCAAAAAAAGTCGGCCGAAATGCCCCCTGTCCCTGTGGAAGTGGCAAGAAGTATAAAAAATGCTGTGGTCGGTAGGATCAAAAAAAAATAAAATCATGCCCTTTACAAGCGCTGTTTCAAATGATTATTATAAAGACATCAAACCGGTCTGCAGCAACCAGGTTCCACTCTGTAACGATGGAAATACGGGTAGATATCGACAAAACCTTTTTCATTGGAGAACGATTCCATGGGTGAATATAATCCGGAATTAGAAGAAGGTGTCGGCTCAGAGGTCGGTGAGGAGCTCAAAGAACCGGCGATGTATAAGGTGTTACTGTTGAATGATGATTACACAGCCATGGATTTTGTTATTGAAGTTCTCCGATTTGTGTTCCATAAATCCATAGAGGATGCGACCCAGATTATGCTTAATGTGCACCACAACGGTGTCGGATTGTGCGGAATATATTCATATGAGGTTGCGGAAACGAAGACCAATACAACTGGAGCCCTTGCACGCGAAAGAGGTTTTCCGCTTAAATGTATCATGGAAAGAGAGTAAATCATGATCAGCAAAGAACTTAGTGCAACACTTGGCCTTGCCGTCAGAGAGGCGAAAAGAAGACGCCATGAGTATGTCAGCATTGAACATATCCTGTTTGCCATTATGAATGATCCCACCGGTGTTGAGGTCATTGAAAATTGTGGCGGTGATTCGGATAATCTTCTGGATGCGCTCGAGAAGTTTTTTGATGAAAAAATTGAGCAGATACCGAAAGGTGATGATTATGTGCTGCAACAGACTATTGGGTTTCAGCGGGTCATCCAGCGGGCGGTCAATCATGCCCGTTCAGCTGAAAAGCAGGAAGTTGCCGTTGCCGATGTTCTGGCATCTATCTTTCTGGAAAAAGATTCTCACGCTGAATTCTTTCTGAGTTCCGAGGGCGTCACACGTCTGGATGTTCTAAACTATATTTCACACGATATTGTGAAGGACCCTTTTACGGATACCGCCAGCGGATTGGAAGGGCCCGGGCAAGAAGAAGCGGATAGAAAGAAGAAATCAAGTCCATTAGAGTTTTTTGCGCTTAATCTCATCAACCTTGCCGCTGAAGGGAAGCTCGATCCGCTTATCGGACGGCAAACCGAACTGGAACGCACGATGCAGGTGCTTTGCCGCCGAAGGAAAAACAATCCGGTTTTTGTGGGCGACCCCGGTGTGGGGAAAACAGCTATGGCCGAAGGCCTGGCGCAGAAAATACAGAAGGGAGACGTCCCGGACCTCTTAAAGGATACGGAGATCTTCTCTCTTGACCTGGGGGGGATGTTGGCCGGGACGAAATTCCGGGGCGATTTTGAACAACGTTTGAAGGGCGTAATTGCCGAGTTGCAAAAGAAACCCAAAGCCATTTTGTTTATCGATGAAATCCATACCATCGTCGGGGCGGGAGCCACCAGCAGTGGCTCCATGGATGCTTCCAATATCCTGAAACCGGTTCTGGCCAGCGGGGAGATTCGTTGTATCGGGTCTTCGACATTTGAAGAGTTTAAAAACCATTTTGAAAAGGATCGAGCCCTGGCGCGACGGTTTGAGAAAATCGAAATCATGGAACCGCCGGTTTCGGAGACCGTTCAAATTTTAAAAGGCCTGCGATCCCGTTATGAAGAACACCATGGTATCGCCTATACCGATGCGGCCTTAAAAGCTGCTGTCGAACTTTCGACCAAATATCTCAGAGATCGGTTTTTACCGGATAAAGCCATCGACGTCATTGATGAGGCCGGTGCGTTTATCAGACTTTCCGGTTCAACGCGTAGAAAAAAGATCAACCCGGCTGATATTGAAAAAATTATCGCCAAAATGGCGCGCGTGCCAACTCAGAGTGTTTCCACCTCCGATCGATCAAAGCTCGGGAATTTGGAAGATGGATTAAAAAAGGGGGTGTTTGGTCAGGATGACGCCATAAAGGCACTGGTGACTTCGATAAAACGTTCGCGTGCGGGCCTGGGGTCACCGGAAAGGCCCGTGGGCGTTTTTCTGTTTACCGGCCCCACCGGTGTGGGTAAAACCGAAGTTGCTCTGCAGGTGGCCCGGATTCTGGGCGTGGAGTTTATGCGATTTGATATGAGTGAGTATATGGAAAAGCACGCTGTCGCCCGTCTGATTGGGGCCCCCCCTGGCTACATCGGGTTTGAGCAGGGCGGTTTGCTGACGGATGGCATTCGCAAACACCCTCATTCTGTGCTGCTGATGGATGAAATTGAAAAAGCGCATCCGGATCTGTTTAATATTTTGCTGCAGGTAATGGATCACGCAACCTTAACGGACAATAACGGCCGCAAGGCGGATTTTAGAAACGTGATCCTAATGATGACCTCCAATGCCGGCTCAAGAGAGATGAGCGCTGCCAACATCGGATTTGGACAAACCCACAAAGACGCGCAGTCCAAGGGTAAAAAGGCCATTGAAAAACTATTCAGCCCTGAATTTAGAAATCGGTTGGATGAAACCATTACGTTTAATGCGCTCAATCTGGATATCATGGAGATGATCGTGGACAAATTCATTGCCGAATTGAATCAGCAGCTGGCCATCAAAAAAGTGGCCCTGACGATTTCGCCGGCGGTGCGTACCTGGCTGGCAAAAAAAGGTCATGATCTGGCATACGGTGCCAGACCGCTGGGCCGCGTCATCCAGACCGAGATCAAAGATAAGCTTTCCGAAGAAATCCTGTTCGGCGAGATTCAAAACGGGGGTCATGTATCCCTTGACCTGGCCGACGACCAGCTAATCTTTAATTTTAGTTAAATAGTCGAATTGTTAAATGGGCAAATCGTGATTTGTATGGATATTTGACGAGGATATGTAACACCTATTTAGCAAATCCACTATTTAACCATTTGACCTTAATGAATGCCTGTCTACCTCTTATCCGAAAATTTAATATTTCCCTCTCCACAACTTGCTCCGCAAGAAGGTCTTTTGGCTGTTGGCGGTGATTTAAGCCAGGAACGGCTGCTGCTCGCCTATCGTATGGGCATTTTCCCATGGTATTCAAAAGATGAACCGATCATGTGGTGGTCACCCGACCCGCGTCTTGTTCTTTATCCTTCCGAACTCAAAGTTTCGAAGTCCTTGAAGAAGACCATCAAAAAACGACTCTTTCAGGTAACGGTGGATCAGGCCTTTGAATCGGTGATAAAGGCCTGTGCGCAAAGTCGAACCCGGATGCAAGAAGGTACGTGGATCGTTAACGATATGATTGCAGCCTATTGCAACCTGCATGAATCCGGGTTGGCGCACTCGGTTGAAACCTGGCAAGCTGGCAAGCTGACCGGCGGGCTCTATGGCGTGTCATTGGGGAAGTGTTTTTTCGGCGAATCTATGTTTACGCGCACCAGCAATGCCTCCAAGGTTGCTTTTGTGGCCCTGGTTGAACTCCTGAAGACCTTAAATTTTAATTTGATTGACTGCCAGGTAACCACCACCCATTTGCTCAGTTTCGGTGCCCGGGAGATACCCAGAACCCGGTTTCTAAAGGAATTAGAGAAATCGCTCGAATCCACCACGATAAAAAATAAATGGTCTTTCTCCACAAATCCCTTCTCTGGCTCCATCTTTGAGTAATCCCATCCATATCTTTATAGCGGACATCCATCAGGGCCCGTTAAGTGGTTGTAGAAAAAAACGTTTGGACACCGGACGTTTTTTTGACGACCACTATAAACCGCTCCTTGACAGGGCCCTAATAATTCGTTTAGATGACAGGTTCTTATAATGCAAAGCGGGAACCCGCGAAAAGCTACAGCGCTGGAAGAGGGGGCTAAATTAGAATGGAGAAGGATTGTATTTTCTGTCAGATCGCACATGGTCAAACGTCTACCGAAATTTTATATCAAACCGATTCCCTGGTGGTATTTAAAGATATTAACCCCCACGCACCGGTTCACCTGTTGTTTGTGCCCAAAAAGCATATTCGCAGTGTCAACGATCTTGCTGATACGGATCAGGAAATCCTATCGGAATTGATTATGGTGGCCAAGGAAATGGCGAAGGAACATGGGGTTGCCAAGTCCGGATATAAGCTTTTGTATAATGTGGAAAAAGGGGGAGGGCAGGTGATATTTCATTTGCATCTCCACCTCATTGGGGGCTGGTAGTTTCCTTCCCTGAAATGGCTATTTTTCCGATGTGCGGCGTTCTCCGCGGGTTTTAACCTTCAACGTACCCGCATGTACGCCTCAGGCTAAAACTCTTGTGCGGATTGTTGAACACATTAATATTAAAAATTAGGGCGTGAAATCCCGCCGGGGGGCGGGGCCATCGAAAAAATCCCTCGTTTCAGAAAAGGAAACACATTATTTAAATATTGTGAAATCAATTTTCAATAAAGTAGGGTCGGCCTCTGTGCCGACCTCAATGTAGGACCGGTCTTTGCGCCGGCATGAAACGGCGGCCACGAAGGGCCGCCCTACTTTTTTACCTCCTCTGGTGGCCTGCGACGAGCTCAGCCGAGTCGGAGGGGATCAAGGGGAGGGGGAATAAAAAAGAGCGAAATCCATTATATTCACCCTCACCCTGACCGTTCGGCTGCCTTCGACAGGCTCAGGCCCCGAGCACGTCGAGGGGAGCTCACGGCCGAAGCCTTCTCCCGTCAAAGGGAGAGGGAGTTTTGCAGGATCGGTAATGGGTCGACGGCAGTCGAACCGTTGACAGCCCGACAGGGGTCATCAATATGAATTTACAGTTTAGCCAGAATGCCGGGTTATACATCCACATTCCGTTTTGTGTGAAGAAATGTCTGTATTGTGATTTTTATTCGGTAACAGATCTATCTCTGAAACCCAGGTTTCTGAAAGCCTTGCTGCGTGAGATGGAACTGGTTTCTCAAGAGGGGCTTTGCTTTGATACGCTGTATATCGGCGGGGGCACACCTTCTGTCTATGAATATGATGAGATCGATCTCATCACCACAAAGGCTTTCCAATCTTTTAATATCCTGCCCGATGCTGAAATCACGACAGAAGTAAATCCAGGTACCGTGAAATTTGAGCAGCTTGGCGGATACCGAAAAGCCGGTATAAACCGCTTGAACATCGGGGTGCAGTCGTTTCAGCAAAAAAACCTTGATTTTCTGGGGCGCATTCATACAGAAAATGAGGCTCACAGAGCCATAGAGGATGCCCACCGCGCGGGATTTGAAAATACCGGGTTTGATTTAATATACGGTTTGCCGGATCAGTCTAAACAGGATTGGCTCCATGATCTGAATAAGGCCGTTGAATACAATCCGGCACATCTGTCCTGTTACATGCTCACCTATGAGAAGGGAACCCCGTTACATAGCGGTCTGAAAGCAGGCCGGGTTCAACCGCTGGCTGATGATAACATACGCGCACTTTTCGAAACCACCATCGAATTTCTTGAAGATCATGGATATTTTCAATATGAAATATCAAATTTTGCTAGAATTGGAAAAGAAAGCGAAACGCACGTCTCCAGGCATAATCTGAAGTACTGGACCCGGGCTCCCTATATTGGCCTGGGACCTTCAGCGCATTCGTTTATCGAACCGCAACGTTACTGGAATGTGTCAATTGTTGATAAATATATCGAAGCAATTGAATCCGGCAGGCTGCCTGTAGCTGATAGGGAAGTACTTTCCGAGGAACAGCAATTGATCGAAGGCATTTACCTGGGCTTGAGAATGACCAGAGGGATTGATTTGGTCTGGTTTAGAGAAAAATTTGGAATTGATTTTGTTGAGACATTTAAAGAAGTTATATCCGATCTTGGGAGACGGAATTATATAGAAGTCGTAAAAAACCACTGCGCCTTAACACGCCAGGGGAGGGTCTTTCTGGATAGTATTACATCGATGTTTGTTTCCCGGAATGTTTCCGATGCGGAAGCCAAGATTTAATGTTTCCTTTTCCCATACTCAAAACATCAAAGTACTTCATCAATCAAACTTTCATGATTAACCTTTAGATGATCATACATCCGTGAATTATCAATAGCAATACCTGCCATGTCTGCAAAGCCGGTGATAAATTCAAACTCATCTTTAGAAAAATTTCGCCGCCTTGACGTATATATTCTCAGCACGCCTATTATTTGGTCTTTTACTGATATTGGAACCGAAAGGATTGAAGCAATACCCCCTTTTTTTGCTTCATCTGGATACTCAAGTCTAGGGTCCTTGAGAGTATCAAAGATTAAGGCTGATTGACCTTCCAACGTACCTGTTATACTTTTATCAGCATCTACAGGACCTTTTTTCAGATATGACTCGCTTAGACCCTGGGTTGCTATGACTTCTAATATACTTCGCTCCCTATCCCAAAGAAAAACGGTGCATGCTTTAACATTTAGGGCGGCTATCAAATTTTCGGTGATTAGATTTAAAACTTTTGCGAGATTTAGGCTAGAATTTATTGCCTTACATGTATCTCTAAACAATCTAAGATAGCCTTTTTCTTTATTTTCCATTGAATCCTCTTCTCTCCTTTTTTTGAATCATGTCTTTTCCTGATTATTAGGCTAAAGTTTAAGGGAAACCAGTATCTATTTCAGCAGAGAGATTTAAGATGAGCGATACTTCGCAGAAAAAAAGATTCGAGGTGAACGCAAATAATGTAATCTTAAACATCATCTCTTACGAAGCTTCCTAACATCCCCCACTCTTAAAGTTACATTGGTAGAGTCAAAATATTCAGCCAGGGGAATGACGTATTTGCGGGAGACACCGGTCATTTCCTTAAATTGCGGTGTGGTGATCTCTCCCTGAGCCTCGAGAAATTCCACCAGTTTTTTCCTGAGCGTATTTATCGCTCTGGCATGGAAGTACAGCTCTTCTTTCACTTTAACGATAACCCCTTCATTCACCAGGTGCATGAGAACATCTTTGGCGCGTTTGGCATCTATTTCCAGAGATTTGGCCAGTTCCTTGAAATAGGGGGGCTGAAGTCCGGCGTTAAGATAAGTTTTCAGAATTTTATCCTTAACATCAGCCTGTTTGCCGCCAAGGGATACCGCGTGCGAAGCCAGGCGTATTATATTTTCTTCCTGAGCGATTTCTTTTTCTTTGATCATCTGATTCAAGGTCAGGTTGAATAGCTTTGAAGTCAGAAGGGGAGGGAATTTGGTTTTAAGTTCTTCTTTTGACATGCCCGGTTTAAGGGGATTGGCTTTATGAAAATCTGCAAGTTGGCCCTGTGTGTCGTGTTTAAGCTTTTCAAAAACGCTAGGGTGAATATAGGTTCTATTTTCTTTGTCAACCTGGATGAGTGTTTTCTTTGACAATAAGCCTTGTAAGGTATTTTCAAGCTGTTTATCGGTAAGATTGGTCATCATTTTGAGGTGTGATAGAGAAACCCCCTGGTACCCTGAAGCTTCGGTATGAAACGAAATGAGGGCTTCCGGTTCCTCGTTCCCTAATCTTTTTAGCCCTTCAACCGTATCGGATTTGAGTCGCTTATGCTTTAGGGGAATTGGGTTTAGCACTTCGCCACCGCCGATGGTGTATATGGGAGAATAACTCCGGATAACAAAACGATCATCCTTTACGAGTGCCACCGGCGTATCTAATCGCAGCTGGACAACGGTGTCTTTACCGGGTGCAAGCTCTTCGCGATCCAGTAAAATTAAGTTGCCGAGCACTTCGCTGGTGCCGGTATGAAATCTGACCCGGGTGCGATTTTTTATCGGCTTTTTATTGCCGGCAAGATAATGTAAGGATACGTCCACCATGTAACTTGCCTCCAGGGTGTTCGGCTTAGAGAGCACTTCACCCCGGCTGATGGCTTCTTTTTCAAGACCCTGAAAATTGATAGCGGTGCGCATGCCGGCTCCGGCATCGTCGGCACTTTTGTTGTGAACCTGAATTCCCCGCACTTTGGATGTGATTCCCGAGGGATAAATCATGATCGTATCACCCACCTGAACCCGGCCGGAAATCAGGGTGCCCGTGATGACCGTCCCGAATCCTTTCATCGTAAAGACGCGGTCAATCGGCAGACGGAACAGATCAGAGGGGGAGCGTTCGGGGATTTTGGCGGCGAGTTCATCCAGGATCTCGATAAATTCAGGTATCCCTTCTGCTGTTAGTGAAGAGACAGGCGCCATGGGCGCGTCCTCTAAAAAGGTTCCCCTGACAAAATCCCGGATATCTTCAAGGGCAAGCTCCAGCCATTCTTCGTCTACCATATCGATTTTGGTTACGGCCACCATACCGTATTGAACACCCAGCAAGGTGCAGATCTCCATATGCTCACGGGTCTGGGGCATGACCCCCTCATCAGCCGCGATCACCATGACGACGATATCAATTCCGGTGGCTCCGGCCACCATATTTTTGACAAACTTTTCGTGACCGGGCACATCCACAATACCCAGATGCTGCCCGCTGGGAAGATCCAACGCGGCGAATCCCAACTCAATGGTGATGCCGCGCTCTTTTTCTTCTTTTAACCGATCGGTATCCGTGCCGGTGACCGCCTTAATCAGGCTGGTTTTACCGTGATCGATATGCCCGGCAGTTCCCAGAATAATCTGCTTCAATGAACGAATCTCCCTATAAAATTAATCGCCCGAAAGGCGTACGGTTTTGATAGGTTTCTACAAAAGTATTTTCTTTGCGTCCCACGCCCGCCATCGCGAGTCGCCACGTCCGCCATCGGCTGCGCCTCAGGCAATGCCGGGCGGGCTCAGGCGAGGCCCCGCAAATGCGGGACTTCATTTCTAATTCATTAATGTTTAATTGTACTCAGCGGGCGGGTTTGCGTGAGGATTCAGCGTTTTTTTCTTTTTCGCAAGTATTCCGCAAAATACGCCAATCCCACCAGAATAATGGCCAGGCCCGCTACGTATACGGGATTAATCCTGCCGTAGAACATTCGCGTAACGATAGCGGCAAACGCCAGACCGACAAAGGCTCTGATTACGAAAATTGAAAGCTGACTCATTTTTGCCTCACCCCTACCTATTTAAATTTATAATCATGAAACCATTATATGAGAAGGCATATCCCGTCAACAGTTAGTTTTTACTAAAGAAATTTTACCCGTCAGTTTAAAGAACGACCGAATTGTATAGCTAAAAAGACAAATGCATTGGCAAATGCTTTTAGATGCTACGAAGTTTTTTTGTGCTTGAAAAGAAGGATCTGATTTGTTAATTAGAGTAGATTTAAAAAATGCGGTTTCCTGACTTCCGAATTCCGCATTCCAACTTCCGAATTCATTTTTATGGTGGGTGTAGCTCAGTTGGTAGAGCTCCGGGTTGTGGCCTCGGCGGTCGTGGGTTCAAATCCCATCACTCACCCCATCTTTATAAGCGCCCGTAGCTCAGCTGGATAGAGCGCCGGACTTCGAATCCGTAGGCCGCCCGTTCGAATCGGGCCGGGCGTACCAGTAATTTCAAGGGGTTATAGCCTTAGGGTTATTTCCCCTTTTTCTTTGTGTGAGAATCTGTGTGAGAAAAACTTTCAAAACGTTCATTTAAAACGTCCATTGCTTCCCTTTCAGACTCACCTATTGAATGCAAATAAATCTCAGTTGTGGTTCTATTTTCATGTCCTAGAATGTGTTGGATTGACCCTATAGAAACTTTTTATTGGTCTAACAAAGATGCACCGAAATGTCGAATGGCATGGTGGCGGAAATATGGCACACCTGCTCTTTTACAGAGGGTAACCGATATATCCCTATCGCAATTGCTTTTAAACCGATTTTTCAAAAATTTGACGGTTTTTGGGAAATCAATTAGCTGGATGGGGTTGGGCAGCCGCATTGAAGCCCACTTTTAGGATTGAAAAGTTTTGTCACTTTTTTACTAACATATTGATCATACTGCATTTTCTTTCTTTTACCGCAGGGGCCTATTTATCTATAAAGGATTGGCGCAAAATTTGCACTAATACTTTTCTTCCTTCAAAATCAGATTTAAATCGAACATCAACTCATAATTTGACATTTCCTT
>JAUVTR010000010.1 GCA_030601425.1 Desulfobacterales bacterium | reverse complement strand
AAAATTTGGCTTTGGTATACTGGGTGACATCAGCTGTGACCTCGAAATAGCCGCCTGCGCCTGCGCCTTTGGCGTGTACGACGCGTTCGGGAATGCGTTCGCGATCAAAATGCGCTAACTTTTCCAGCAGATGAACATCTTGCATCAAGACCGGTCCGCGTTCACCGGCTGTTTTGCTGTTGAGATCATCACTTACCGGAATACCAAATGCGGTGGTTAATGTTTTTTTATCAGCCATTTTACATCCTCCTTTCCTGGTACCTTTTTTAATAATTATTATTTATAGAAAATATTTATCATTAGATAAGAAAAAAAAATTAGGCAACCTTTTTGTCCTGGCAATCCGGGAATTGCGGACCCATCCGATAGATGGAATCAGGCCGTAACCGGTGAGAGGTCTTTCCGAAAAAGATAACCGATCAGCACGACTGTCAACAAGGGAATAATGGCCAGGGCAGCCAATACCGGCCGGATGGTAAAAATATCTGCCAGTTTTCCCGTCAGGGGGGTTAGCAACCCGCCCATACCATATGCAAGGCCCATCATCAGGCTGGAGGCCATGGATTTTCCTCCGGGAGCCAGCTTTTGCGCCAAGGCAACCCCGAGCGGCATGGTGGCCAGAATAAAAAATCCGGATAAAAAGGCAAATACGAAAATCCAGTAGCCCGGCAGGTAAAGCGCTGCAATCATGCAGGGCGTGGCCAAAAGATGGGCACAAATAAACACCGATTTAAAACCAATCCGGTCGGAAAGATGACCGGCCAAAAGTCCGCTTAACGCACCGGCAAAGACGAACAAGGAAACCAGGGCACCGATCGAAATCAGAGAATAGCCCTGGCGGGCAACCATTACGGGAAGAAAGGTCATAAACGATTGGCTGACATAGGCGCGCAGGGTCATCACCATCCAGATCAGCATGATCGGCAGCCAGACCGGTCCGAAAATTTCCTTGATAGAATTGATGAAACCCTGGCTCTTTATTGTACTGGCTTGAGGAACCGGAACGGTTCTGTAAAGAAAAACCAATACTGCAAAACCCAGTATCATAGAAAACGGCATTGCACTGAGACCATATGCCCCGACCAGCCAGCTGATGAAAAGCGGTCCGATGGCAAACGAAAGTGTGCCCCCCATGCCAAATATGGACATGGCGAATCCAAAATGCCGGCCCGCGTAAGGCTCAACCATTCCGGCGACTGTCGGGTGAAACATAGATGAGCCGACAGAGCCCAGGCACACGAAAAGGACCAGCATCCAAAAATAAGGTGTGATTCCAGTTAGCGGAATAAACACCATCACCAGCAAGGGACCGCCTAAAGCAAAAAGGCGCGAGGGGTGGCGGTCGGCGATATATCCCACCGGGGGCTGAACCACAAATGCCAGAAAGCGGCTCAGACCTATAATCAAACCGGCCTGAGCGAGGGTTAAAGAAAATTTGTCGATGAAAAGCGGCAGCAGAGGGATAATAAAGGAGTTATAAAAGTCACCCACAAAGTGGATCAGGCTCAGGACCAGAATTATTTTTACATTGGCTTCTTGTCGGTGAGCAATCAATTCAATGGCCTCAATTTAAAATGTTCAACGCCCGCCTGCGGTGAAAAAATAAATTAGGGAAGCAACCTGTTAAAAACGACTGTCAAAAACCGGGCTGTAGAATGAAATGGATCGGGTATGATCCAGCGCCGTTCCGTTTTCTTTTATATCGGCAATGAATGCTTCGACCAATCCGGGGCTGAGATCGGAACCGCTGATTTGACGCAAGATGGCCAGGGCCTCGATCCAGCTTTTGTGTTGCTGGTACGGTCTGTCGGTGGTAATGGCATCAAAACAATCCGCCACTCTGATTATTTTGGCACCCAGGGGTATCTGGTAGCTCATGAGCCCATGAGGGTAACCGCTGCCATCCATTTTTTCGTGATGATAACCGACAAAATCGATGACCGCTGCCGGAAAATTATAATCTTTCAGGAGGGTCACACCGATTTGAGGGTGCTGCTGCACTTCCGCCAGCATATCCCCGGACAGCCGGTTGTGGGTATTGTTTAAAACACGTTCGCTCAAGCCGATTTTTCCAATATCATGCAGCAGACCGCCAAGCCGGATATTTTCAACGTCAGCCGGATTCAGGCCAATGCATTCGGCCAGTCGCCGGGCGTAAACCGCTACCCGCCGGGCATGACCCTGGGTATAGGGGTCTTTAATCCCCAATGCCGCGGCAATGGTGGCTATTTTGGAAATCTGCGTTTCGGCATCGTAGATCGGTTTAATATTGTTGCGCATATATAGTGCTCAAAATTTCTTTTTCTATCAATTCAGCCGGTTAAAATCTATTAAATCTAAACAGAAGCGAGGGATATAATTGAATGCCAGAGCACTGTCAACAAAAAAATGGGTTCAGTTATCATCATAGCCAGTGGGCTGAACCCAATACCTGTTTTATGTTCCGCCCGTGTTGCCGGCCTTCACTCCCGTGGCTTTGGGTTTGCTTTTTTTTAAAAAAATATTATGTTGTTTTTTAATTGTTTGTAGTCGAAAATGGGAAAAATATTAAGAATACCGTCAGAAAATACCTTTGATAAAAAGGAGGATTCGATGAAGCGCCTATCTTTACCGATTTTGGCTGTTTTTTCGGTTTTAATTGCCGGCCTTTTTCTGTTCTCTGATGCCGCTGCGGAAGATCTAACGTGTAAGTTCAAGGCGGATTCAGGGGATGTGCACGTATTTGCCTGGGATGAAGATGATGAGAGAGAAAGGATGGATTCGGTATTTGAAGGCTGGATTAAAGCAGGGCAGGAAGTACAAATCAGTAGCAAAACCGGTCTGATCACGTATAACTATCGAGAGCGCGCTACTGACCGGACTTATGGTGACAATCACGCGACATGCAAAAACGGAAACACCATTCGGGTACCCTGAGTTTTTCCTGCTAAATATGTATTTTGATTCGCTCAGGCCATCTGTCTTGAAAATCGCAGCACGCGCCTTACATATTGCCGGGTTTCCGGATAGGGAACCCGGCCGTTATATTTAATGACCGTGCCCGGGCCGGCGTTATAAGCCGCCAGGGCTTTTCTGACATTCCCGCCAAAACGATCCAGCATTTGTCTTAAATATTTCGCACCGCCGTCGATATTTTGTTCGATATCAAAGGAATTTTTGACGCCGAGCTCTTTGGCGGTGGCCGGCATCAACTGCATCAAGCCCTGTGCCCCCGCCGAAGATATGGCGCGAACCTTAAAATTTGATTCGGCCCGAATAACACCGTTGATCAGCTCCGGCGGCAAATTGTATTTTGCGGCCGCTTTTTGAACGTTTTGAGCGATGATTTGCTGATCTGCTAAGATTGTCTGCTGTTGATTGGTTCTGTTGTCCGGTTTTCCAACAGAACCAACATCTTTCATATCTTGCCCGTCGAAGGAATGGTTTTTCAACGGATCTTTTTTGATCGCCGGTGGGGTCCCATGCTCGGAAAATCGATTTGTGACCGTGTTTTTCAATTCCACAGTCACCGGCTCGAGTTGAGGCCGGTAGCGTGATTTTGAGATGACCGGTCGGGCCCGGTAGTCGGTAATGGTTAACCCTCTGGTTTTATAAACGTTACCGGAATTCTGGGTCTGGAATGCCGCAAGTATGTTTTGAAAGCCATTCCCTTCGTTTGATGGGATCCGATTTGCCAAATTTCTTCGGGAACCGCTTAAGCGCCCTATGGTGTTGTTGCCGGTATAATTTTTGATGGAATACAGATCATTAAATGCCATGTATGCTTATTAATCCTTTATCGGAAGTTTGATCCTAAATTGAATAGCAATATTTGTTCCAAAGAGTGATATTTAAATATTTAATCATGATTTCAGATAGTTAATAATAATAACAATTCAACAGGAACACCGCTAATAAAGAAAAATTTGCCCTTTTAGTACGGAAAATGTCAAGTGCGGTTAGGCGATGTTGATTTGGTAAACACGGGATTGAGATTTTAATGAAGCCTAAGTTGAGCGATTGCCGAGGTTGCCGCAGCTACAAGGCAGAGGTCGTCCCGCTAGAGTCGCCTATGCGGAACGGCATCTAACACCGTAGATGCGGTAAGATCGGCAAGCCCGAAGGGTTTCAAATTTAAAAAATAAAAAACGATCGTTCGACCCTGAGGCTCTCGACGGGTAGAATTCCTTACAAATAAATGTTCCACATTTTTAAATTTGAAACGCTCAGCTTAGGTGAAAGGGGTTGCGATTAGCGCCCAAGCAGGGTGGAAATAACGCTGAGAAACTGCAAAGGCTCCACATAAACGCCATTTACTTTTACCGCCCAGTGAAGGTGAGGCCCGCTGACCCGCCCGGTGGCTCCGCTCAGCCCAATTTGATGGCCTCTTGCAATGTGCTGACCGTCATTTACCTGAATCTCACTCAAATGCGCATAAAGGGTAAATATGTTTATCCCGTGGTCGACGATGACGATATTGCCGGAATAAAACAGGTTCTTGGCCAATCTGACGAGGCCGGAATTGGATGCATAGACGGGGGTGCCGACTTTTGCACGAAAGTCGGTGCCCCGGTGGTAGCTTCGATGTTGACCGTTAAATAAGCGCCGGGTCCCAAAGGCACTGGTGGTTTCACTGGCAAGTGGTTTTTTAAAACCGCCAAACCACAGCCGGATGTCACTGCCGCTGGCAAAGATGCGTCGAATCTCCTTTTTCTCTTGTTTGACACGCGCAAGATTCTTTTTGCTCAGCGTGACATGCCGGGAGTCGACTTTTAAGGTCTCACTTCTGTATTTTCCATCGATGATGCCCAGGGGAACGCTTGCGGCCCGGCGGCCTCCGGCGTCCGTCCACTCCAGCATAATGACCGCCTTTTCCGGGGTGGCGCTTAAAGGAATTCCTACCAGACCGGCATAGATTCCGCGGGACTTAATCGGATGCTGAATGAGGGCAATGGATTGCTTACGAAATGTGGCTTTCAGATCGGTTGCGGCGGGACCCAGTTCGTTGAGGTTGATTTCGAGTAAGGCCACCTGGCCATTGGCGACATCCGTTGATGAAAGGCTGACTACCTGAGAAATATTGTCCGGCTCGTTTTGGGTCGATGCCAGGGCCTCATGAGATGCTGTGGAAATTAGTGTGCAGGCAATTAGCAAAATGGTGTCGAATGTCAATGGCCGGAGCAGATTTAATTTCATTAAATAAGTGACTAAAGTGAACTAAAGTTTGAAGTGACTAAAGTTAAGAAATTCTGCCCGTCGAGAGCCTTCCGTCGAGAGCCTCTGGGTCGAACGATCATTTAGATATAAAAAAGATGGAGCGCAGCGACACCTTAACTTTAGTCACTTTAGCTCACTTCTAACTTTAGCGCACTATCGCTGATGCATTTTTAAAACAGCTTTTTAGCCCTTGATGATTCTGGGCAACATCATCTGATGCTGCGGACAGATGGATTTGGGATTTTGATACGCCGCACCCGCAAAGGCAGTCAGGTACTGGCGAATGTCGGTCATTTTGGCGACCTCATCCACCAGACCATGCTGGGCGCAATAGATCGGCCGCGAGTTGTCATAATATTCCTGGACCAGTTTGTTCATTTCTTCAATGATCGGCTCCAGCGGTCGGCCGGCATCTTTTTCTTTGACCAGCCGGCGCGAAAAACTGGCTGCCGCCGCGGTTTCGCCGTGCATCACGTATATCTCGGTGGTCGGTGTACCCAGGGTAAATGCGTTATGCCGGTTGGCCGTGGGGCCACCCATGATATAATGAGCGGCCGCCGTTCCTTTTCTTAACAGGACCAGCATCATGGGTACATCGGTTTGCTGGATGGAATAAATCAGCGCTTGGCCCAGGCCCAGCAGCTCGGCTTTTTCGGCGATATCTCCCACATCGATGCCGCTGGTATCCTGGAACCATATGATGGGCACCCGGTCCCGGCCGCAATGGGTGACAAACTCATTCATTTTAATTAATCCCTGACGGTAGAGTTTACCGCCGATTCCGGCATAGTCGGCGTATTCGGGATAATCCTCGCCGAAAAACCCCTGGCGGTTGCCGATCACGCCCATGAGGTGCCCGTCAATCTTAACCAGTCCGGTGTAGACCTCGGGGCCGTAATCCGGACGGTATTCCATATGCTCGCTGCCGTCGACCAGACGGGCCAGAATCTCGTCAAAATTATACATGGCTTTCTGGTTGACGGGCACCAGGTGATAAAGATCTTCCTGGGGAAAGCGGGGTTCTTTCGGTTCGGCTACGCGGAAAAATTTGGGATTGTAAGCCGGCATATCCTTCATATAATCTTTGATACCGTCTAAAACCTCTTCCTCTTTTTCAAAGACATACCGGAAAAAACCGGTTTCATCGTAATGGATTTTAACCGATCCGGGAGGTTCAACCTTGAATTGCTTGGCGGCCGCTATGAGCTGTTCGGCGCCTTCCAGGTCAAAATGCCCTTTGGGCGACATACCGCTTAAGATGCCGCCACCGCCCACGGCGATATTACAGTCTTTGTGGGCAAACAGGATGGTAGGACTGATGCCCTGGTATCCGCCGCCTGCGGGGTTGGTGCCGTAAATTGCGGCCAGAATGGGCACACCGGCCTGTTCCAGTTCGGCATGTCTGAAAAACGTGGTGCCGGAGCCGCGGCGATCGGCATAAAATTTTTCCTGCTCGGTTAGTTTCACACCGCTGCAGTTGACCAGCCAGACCAGCGGGATATTCAAGCGCTTGGCCAGGTCGGTGCACCGCAACACGTTTTCGGACTGTCCGGGCACCCAGGCACCGGCAAACACCTTGTTGTCGAAACCGATGACCACGGCCCATTTGCCTGAAATTTTGGCCAATCCGTCAATTACATTGTTGGTGCCCTCTACGTTGTCTGCGGGATTGTACAATGTATGCAAGGGGTTCCAGGTACCGGAATCCACCAGATACTCGAGGCGCTGCCACACGGTCATTTGCCCGCGGGCGTTTATCTTTTCGGTCGGTAATCCGGCGTTTTTGACCTTTTCAACGGCTTCGGCCACCTGGGCTTCGACTTCCTGGATCTGTTTGACACTGGGTGCTGTGCTTTTAATCTGTCCTTCCTTAAGTTCCTGTCCAAATTCTTTCATTTTTTCAAAATAGGATTTCATGTTCTTCCTCCAACTCAGAAATATTTTTAAAATATTTATATTGCAGACATCATGCTGGATGTTTACCACAATAAAGTCGTTTTTGAATATGAACCTTTTCTTTATCAGACAACCGGGTTGATATCCAATTTTTTTCATCTGTTCCATATACGAACCCTGCCTGCACGTCAAGGCCGGAAGTGCACTATTTGAACTTGACATTCTCTGAGCCTTCGAGTATCAAACGATTCTGGTTGATTCATGTCTCCCTCTTCTTTTTGGGAGATTAACAACAAGGTGAAATTAACATAGGATTAAAACCTCTCGCAAAGACGCAAAGGCGCCAAGAAAAGATAAAATATTATTTATCACCACATCTCTTTACGGCCTTAGCGGCTTTGCGTGAGACTATTTTTTTGTCGATTCAGAACGCTTTATTACGAATTTAATTGAATAAGATCAAAACTTTTGAAGGGAGGAAGGAAGGAATGGCTACTGAAATTCTGGCGCCGATGCCCGGAACGATAATCAATGTCCTTGTGAAGGAGGGTGAGGAAGTATTGGAATACCAGGAGGTGGTGATTCTTGAAGCCATGAAAATGGAGAATGCCATCCCGACCCCTGAAGCCGGTAAGGTAAAAGAAATCAAAGTCAAAGTGGACGATAAAGTGTCCACCGATCAAGTGCTGGTTGTATTAGAATAATACAGCTTTCAGCTACCGCATAAGCGAGACAATACCAAAGACCCGACTCACGCTGAAGATCGGGTCTTTTATTTTTTTCGAATTTAGCTTTTCCTAACTAGTGACTGACCGAAAACCCTGGTTTTTCGGTCAGAAATTCGAACTCCGAAGCACGAAATACGACACAATAACCACAGCACGAATGTTCAAATGACAAAAACATCTGAGTTCCAATGACTTAGTTTAGGTCATTTTGTCATTTGATATTCGAATTTGTTTCGGATTTCGGATTTCGATATTCGAATTTTGCCTGAACATGACTTTCCGTTCAGGCACTAAATAAGAATGGTGTGTGAGGTCTACTTGCTGGGTCCTATTATCGTTAATTTATTAGCAAACCGCAGACAGCCGTCCCTGTCTAAACTGAAGGAGATAAAGGACCCTGAACAATTTTTATGGCAGATATTACCCCATGCAGCGCGCACATTTTCCCTTGTAATCGTATTTCTTCCGCCGCGTATGCGCCGGACCCTGGCAGTTGCCTATCTTTACTGCCGAATGCTGGACACTTATGAAGATCTTTTGCCCACGGTTGAAGAAAAGGAACGGGCCTTACAATGCTTCATCGATCGGTTTGGCGGCTCCGGCGGCTTAAAACCGGCTCCGACCCTCGATCCTGCGCTTACCAGCGATGCGCGCGAAAGCACCCATCTGCTGCTGGTGAATCGCGCAGCGCTTATCGATCGGAACTTTGATAGATTAGACCGCCCTCAGCAGGAAGCCATTCGCCGGCTTGTCAGGCGCATGGGAGAAGGCATGATCTGGTCCAGCCGAATTTTTGCTGAACAGGACGGTATTCTGCGGACCCCGGGGCAGCTATCGCGCTACTGCTGGCATGTGCTGGGTACGCCTGTTCTTTTTGCAGATGAAGTGCAGCGGCTGGATCAGGGACTTTCACCGGAAATTGGTGATGCGCGGCTGCGTTTATGCGCTGTAGTCGGCGAAGTGATTCAGCTGGCCAACATTACGCGTGATCTGGAAAAAGATTATGAAAGAGGAATTTTCTACCACCCGGATCTGCCGGGTCTGGAAGGCAGCCGGCGTGAGCGGTGTATTCGTGACGTGCGTTCCGAACTGGTACTTCGAGCCATTCGCTGCTTTCATCAGTTTCCCAAATTTTTTGGATCAATCCCAGCACCTCAAATTTCACGCGCCCGCGGGGCGGCGATGCTTCTGATAATAACCACCTATGCTTATTACTGGCGTGCAGCTCAAAAAATCGGGTTGCCGGCCTTTGATGACCGGCAGCGCATCACCCGCTTTGGCGGAGCGCTTATCTGGCTAAAGTGCGTTTTATCACCGAAAGCCACCTCCCGTTTCTTAAAGGGGCTTGAAAACACGGTTTTAATCGCATTTGGTCGCTGTCAGCCTAAAGCCTCCCTGCGTTATGTGTTTGATGATGGGGAGTTTGATGTCGTGCGGGTGATGAAATAAAACCCCCTCAGGCAGCAAGCTAAGCCATGCATAAATTTGCTGAAAATCCAGCACCCGCATAGACAATCGACGTTGACAATTATCAAAAATCGGTGTTTTATAAAATATAATGCCCCGGCTACTGCTCATAAACCCATCGAGTAAACGATTCGGGCTGGGCAACATTCGATCGACGGCCTGGCCCCCGCTCAATCTGCCTTATCTGGCAGCCCTAACACCCGATCATTACAAGGTTGAGGTCATAGATGAAAATATCGAGCCCTTCAGATTTCAGAAAGCGGATATTGTTGGCATAACAGCCTACTCTTCTGCTGTGAACCGGGGTTATGAGATCGCTCAAATATACCGGAAACAAGGTATCCCAACGGTCATGGGGGGGATCCATGTATCGATGATGCCCCAAGAAGCTATTAATTATTGCGATGCGATTGTCGTTGGAGAAGCCGAGCATGTCTGGTCGGATGTTCTTCAAGATTTTGAGGCCGGTACGCTGAAGAGGCAGTATCGGGGCGCCTGGGCAGATTTGGAGAAGCTACCCTTACCCCGACGCGATGTACTTCAAAACGATTACTATATTTGGGGCAGTATCCAGACATCACGGGGGTGCCCGATGAACTGTACGTTCTGTTCCGTAACCGCGTTTAATGGGGGGCGTTTCAGGCGCCGCCGCCTTGAGGATGTCATCACCGAATTAGAGCAAATACCACAGAAAAAAGTGATGATCACCGATGATAACTTGATTGGATACAGCAAAGCAGACAGAGAATGGGCGAAGGTCTTTTTTTCACGAATTATCGAAAAAGGGATAAAAAAAATTTTTCTTGTCCAATCATCCATCCAATTCGGAGACGATCTCGAACTCATTCGACTCGCTTCCAAGGGCGGATTAAGAGTTCTATTCATCGGGCTTGAGTCAGTCAATCCGGATAGCTTAAAATCTTATCAAAAAGGTGTTAATTTGAAGCGGCTGCAACAGGATCTATACCATAAGTTAATTTCAGGGATCCGCGCGGAAGGTATCGCTGTATTCGGCGCCTTTGTGATGGGTTGCGACGATGACGATATTTCTATATTTGATACAACTTTAGAATTTGTTGAATCCGCTCACCTGGATGTATTGCAGGTTACCAAACCCACCCCGCTGCCGGGCACCCAGTTGTGGCACACGCTCTTGAATGAAGGACGTATTTTAAATCAAGATTACCCCAAAGCCTGGGAAGAATACCGGCTTACAAAAATGGTCTATACGCCGGCAAAAATGACGATTGAGGATGTTTATGAAGGCTTTACTTATATGCGGAAAATATATTATGGGTTTTGGAGGACGGTAAAAAGAACACTAAATACTTTATTAACAACCCAAAATCTTATCAGTACTATCCTTGCCTATAAATTTAACGTGTCATATCGTAAAGCCTTCAAAGAGTCAGAACATTATACAATTTACAATCGACCGGGATTAAAAAGAAAGTTCAGGCGAAACAGCCCAACTGCTAAATAATACGAGTGAGCTAAAGTTAAAAGTGTTACAAATTCGATTGTTTTTAGCGATTATTGCTTGACGGCCTCTGGCCACCAATTCCTCTGGGAGTAAATCCCGCCTCAAGCCCATTCGCCGATTTCAACCCGACCGATCAGGTCCAGGGATGACGTTAAGGTTTTGCCCTTAAATTTTATCTTTAAAGCGGCTTCCAGCATTTCAGGTTGAAGCACTTTTTCCAGCTTTGCCAGTACAGCCAGAGATGCCAGTGCCCAATCCGTGCGCTTGATGCTTTGCGCTTTTAAATCGACGCGATGAATATCGGCTTTGTTGGCCGGGAGAGTTACCCCGCTGATTTGGATGATGAGCGCATCCTTTGCCAGATGTTTAAACAGGTTGCCGCGCCGATCGACGCCTTCCTGATCCAGAGCCACCACCACAGACGGCATGTCAATTCCGGTATAATCGATTTTTTCTGGAGACAAAATTAACTCGCTGATGGAAGGACCTCTGAGCACCGTAATGTTATATTCATTTTTCTGGGTGGTCTTTAGACCGGCCGTCAGCCCGGCAATGCACAGGAGCTCACCGGCGGTTATGATCCGCTGTCCGGCACTGCCAAGCAGAATGACTTCCTGACGACCGATCTGGGGAGCTTCGTATTGGGCCTCGATGACAGCCGGTTTGGCGGCTTTCTTCTGTACGGCTGCTATTTTACGATAATGCTGCCCGTATTCGGGGCGGGTATTTTCAGCCACCATACCCTCCAGCGGTGGCAGTTTGGCCAGGGCGTCATCTATCGTTTTCGTCGTAAGGCGGTTTTTTTTGGTGTAGCGTCCCGGACAGATTCCCCAGATGTCCATCACGGAAAACCCTTTATACGCAATAGCGCGTTGAATTTCTTCGGCAAGATTTTTACGAAAACCTGAGCATCGCATGACATACGGCGCCCCGGCACTCCGAGCGACTTCACAAATATCCAGGGGGCGCTCCAGCTGGTTCAAAAACCCGGAGCCTAACTGGGCATCCGGAGGGGTCGTGGCCGAAAACTGTCCACCGGTCATACCGAAATTAAAATTGTTTAAAATTAGCAGTGTTAGATCCAGATTGCGTCGACAGGCCGCCAGCAGATGGGCTCCTCCGATGCCTTGCCCCCCGTCTCCCATGGTGACCACCACTTTCAATTCCGGCCGCGCCATTTTTAGCCCGGCCGCGTATGTGAGGGCCCGGCCGTGCAGGCCGTGGAATGCATGGGTGTGGAAAAACGTGTCGAACAGGCCGGAGCAGCCGATATCGCTGACGATAACGACCTGATGTCCGACGAGGCCCATATCCTGAAATGCCTGATCCAGAGTGTGCGTGATGCGCTCATGGGTGCACCCCGGACAAAAAACAGGCGGTCTTTCAGCATTTAAAAAACTATTCACTGTCGATGGTCTCCGTGATTTGGGCAGGGGTGATGAGCCGGCCGTCCATTTGACCCAGAAAATCAATTTGCTTTTCCGGCAGGATGCGTTTTATTTCCCGCACGTATTGCCCCATATTCATCTCGACCACTACAATCCGCTTGACGGTTCGGGCGACCTGCCGGATGAGGTGCTCCGGCACGGGCCATAATGTTTTCAGAACTAATAAAGAAATCGGATTGCCCTGCCGACACTGTTGATTGTAAACGGCTTTTGCTGCACGGGCGGTTACACCATAGGTTATTAAAAGGGTAGCGGCATTGTCCATGTTAAACGCTTCATGGAACGTAAAGTGGTCAACCGCTGATAAAAGCTTATCTTTTAACCGATTCTGGCTGCGGGCAATTTCATCGGGATCGGTGGTAATATATCCATGCGGGTCATGGGTCGAAGAGATTTGGCGAACCAATACGTTATCGCCGATTGAAAGAAAGCCCGGTACGGTTTGCCCGGTGTCTGTCTGAAAGGGTTGAAAGGGCCGATTCAATGGCGCAGGGGTTCGTGAGATGATTTCGGGGAGGTCCAATCCGTCCAGATCAATGTTTTCCCGGGTCATCCCTATTTCCTTATTGGAAGCAATAAATACCGGGCAGCGAAATTTTTCGGCCAGATTAAAGGCATGCATGGTCAAGGTAAAGCAGTCGTTTACATCTACCGGTGCTAAAACAATGACCGGCAGGCCTCCGCTGCTTCCCCAGCGCAAAAAATTAATATCGCCATCGGCCCCCCGGGTTGCCGATCCGGTAGAAGGCCCCAGCCGCTGTACATCGACAATTACAATTGGAATTTCACTGCCCACCGCAAATGATATATTCTCACTGTACAGGCTGATTCCCGGCCCCGATGTGGCGGTCATCACTTTCATCCCGGCCATGGATGCCCCCAGGCAAAATCCAATAGAGGCGATTTCATCTTCGCCTTGAAGGCAAATGCCGCCAGCAGAGGGAAGCAGGTTGAGCATGCTGTGATAAATGGTGGTGGCCGGTGTTATGGGATAACCCGCAAAAAAATTGCAACCGGCAGCAATGGCGCCACGGGCGATTGCTTCGTTGCCTTCCAGCAAACTGTATGCCATCAGCACTCCCTTGAGAAGCTGTCTCAAAAATGCATCAATGCAAGTGCGCTAAAGCATTAAATAAGTGACTAAAGTGAACTAAAGTTTGAAGTGACTAAAGTTAAGGAATTCTGTCATTTTTATTAAAAGATGGAGCGCAGCGACACCTTAACTTTAGTCACTTTAGATCACTTCTAACTTTAGCGCACTTATTTAATGCTTTATCCCTAAAAGGTGATCTACTATTATTGGAAAGCTTGGCAAGCAACTCCTCCAAAAGCACCCGGGTCGGCAAACTACATCTTAAAGGAGCTGCGGGCTTGCGGATTTTTGTCACTCATTCCAAACGTCCAGCGGGTTCTTCTTTTAACCGGTGCTTTCTCCTGCCATGGATAGCGGATCCGGGAATGAAACGAGGCCTCCAGGGCATCAACAAGCGCACGCACAATTTTGGAGATATCGCGGGTGGTTAAATCACACTCGCTGAATTGTTCGTCAGCAATCCGTTTGCCGACGATTAATTGAACCATATTTTCAAGCTTACTGCGGGTGGGATCCTGCATTGAGCGTGAGGCAGCTTCGGCCGCATCGACGATCATGATAATGGCTGCTTCGATGCTCTGAGGCCTGGGGCCCGGATACCTGAAATCCGCTTCATCAAGAGTTTCGTTAGGCTGGTTTTCCGCAGCTATACTATAAAAATATTCCATGAGCTGGGTTCCATGATGCTGCAGAATCAAATCCACTATCGCTCGGGGCAGCCTGGAACCCATGCCTATTTTTATTCCATGTTTTACGTGATTGATAATCAGTTCCGTACTTTCCCAGGGATCTAAAAAATCATGCGGATTTTCGCTGTTGTATTGATTTTCGATAAAATTTTTAGGTGTTTCCATCTTACCAATGTCGTGGTAGTAGGCGCCGATTCTTAAAAGCAGTGAATTCGCTCCGATGGCTTCGCCCACCAATTGCGCCAGATAGGCTACGGTCATGGAGTGCTGGTAGGTGCCGGGAGCTTCTTTCAGCAGTTTCTTCATCAGCGGACGCTGCAGATCCGTATATCGGCTGAGCTTAAATGTTGAAGCCGTATCCCAGCTGATTTCAAGCAGCGGCAATAACAACAACGCTAAAGGTCCGGCAACCAAGCCTCCGGCAAAAGCCCAGCCCAGGCGTTCTATCAAAGCGGGGTTGAAAGCCGCTTTTGCAAGAAACGAACTAATGCTCTGCAGACTGGCGGCAGCCGGAAGCGCGGCTTGCGAGTCAAGGCTGAAGGCCAGCACACTGATGCTGTTGACCAGCCCCACGCTCAGAGAAGGTAAGATAATTTGCCAGCGCTTCTGGATATTGGCAGACACCAGGACAGCTGTCAGCCCGCCGAAGATAAAATAGAGCATAATGAGGTATTGGGGTCCGGCAAATAAGCTTACCAGAATGGTCCCGACAACCGCAGTGCCAATGGCCGTGAGTTTTCCATGGCTTAATGAGATCACCAGCAGCGGTAGGAAAGCGAAGGGCAGGGCGTAGATCGGTAACGGAGTGAACAGAAGGCCGCCCTTTAAAATAAATATACACAAAATTAGCAGTGAAAGCAGCGGACGTTGCGGCGGTGCTTTGCGGGATCCTGTTGTCAGCACCGTTGATAGGAATACATTATAAAACATAACCATAAACAAAATGGTAAACAGGCTCCACGGTACGCTACGGTAGATCTCTTTGATTTGCTGTTTTTGAAAGGCGTTTAGCAGCAGCACATCTTGCTCATTTAACTGCTTCCGGAACGGTATTAAGATATCGCCCGCCTGAAAGCTGAGGGTCTGGATCGGATATTGGCGTTGAATCTTGTCGAGTCGTCTGGCGTTTTCTTTTTTATCGAATTCTAAGTTTGGCAGCAGCGTCGCCTGGCAGATCTTGAGGATGGGATCCAGTATAGATTTGTTCACCTGCCAGAAAAGCTGTTGGACCTTTTGCTGCATCGAAAATCGCGCCTTTTCCAGGGTTATCAAGTCATCAATGGGGGAAATCACCGGAGTTGCAAGTGCGGGGTCACGGATCTCAATGGTTTTTTTGCCTTTCAAGTGTCGGGGGCCGGGCAAAATTTTATTCTGCAGGATGGTTTCTTCAATTGTTAAAATTCCCTCCAGCAGTTTTTTGAGATCCCGATACCGTCGCACTTTGGTCAGCGATTCCTTGGATACATCCACACCGAATTCTGAATTGAGGGTCGTTATAAAGTCATCGATTCTTTTTTTCTTTTGGGTCTGAAAGGACAAAAATTCTTTGGTCAGGGCCTCCATTTGTTTTCTGGATGCTTCAACCTTCGCGGGAACATAATTAAATACCGGAACATACTGCGAACGGGCTTGCATTCGCTTTGAGCTCAGTGCCTTTTTCCGATCATAGTCGAAGGATTGGCGAGCTCTTATGGTGAGCATTATAGTGTGTTCGGGTTTGGGGGGCCGAAGGGCAAGATAGACGTTTTCAGCAAAGCAGGCAAAAAACGTGATAAGGACTAATGTAATGTTCAGAAATAATTTCATCTTTAGCATATTACCACAGACCCGCCTGATGAACACAATAAGTTCTTATAAATAAAATGTGAAGTCCCGCATTCGCGGGGCATCGTCTTGCTCGCTGGGCGGGCGAGATCTGTAGTGAATAAAGTTCCTATGGCGCTTTATACTCAAACGGTCTGCGCTAAATTCACGCGGACTCACATCATATAAAGCGGTGTGAACGGAGTCAATCAAATCTATTTAAACAACCTAAATTTTTCTCCACAACGGCCGATATATACCTTAGGGATTTTGCCCCGATTGGCCTCCGGCCCGTTGGGCTTACGCCCCGGAGGGAATGTCGGGCACCAAGTGAAGCTTTAACGCTATTCTGGAATTGTAGATACTTGTCTAAGATCCTGTAATTTTTAGCACTTTAGCCGATTCTTGACTTTTTGTGGTCTTTCTGGCATAATATACTGTAATAACTTAATGATTTTAATATTTTAGGTTTTGCTAATTTCCCTGATTTGCAATATTTCTTTTCGCATTCAGACCCAAAACCTTTCTCAGAACCCGTTGCCAAAATGCAGTCTTCCAGTCCGGGGTTTTGTTGCAAGAGTTTGATACTGCGGATCGATTCGAGTCGTTATAGAGGAGAGCAAAAATGCTGGGGAAAAAATTCGCCCGCTTAAGAAAGCAGAAAAACAATGAGACGGCCGCGGGGGTGTCATCGAACCAGTCCGATAATGCCCCCAAAGTTGGCCGGATAGCAAAAATGTTGAGTGCGTCCGGGAGGGTTAGCCTGGCATCCCTGCGCAAATTGGCCCAGGAGCATGAAGCCGAAGCGTTCGTCATATATGTACAGCGCCCTGTTCTCGTCGGTTCTGCGATCAAGTCGGGTATCATTTCCAGTGCGGGGATGGGTAATGATGCGCTTAACAGCACCCAGATTTTTGAACCATCCAAGAGTCAAGGCAGTTCAATTTCAGCTTCTGAAAGTTTAAAACACGCCATTTACCCACTGGTTAAAGGCGAATATCCGGCAACACCCCGCGGCGCTTTTTATATCGGACGCATTAACGGCAACGATATGATTATGCCGGACTATGCGATTTCAAAACGCCACGCTATTATTGATATTGAAGATGGGACCTATTACATTCGAGACACCGGTTCCACCAATGGCACCAAGATAAACGGCTCGCGGTTGGGTAAAAAACGCACGCAGCTCAGGGATAAAGATGTCATTGGTTTTGCCCGCTATGAATTTACGTTTCTTTATCCGAAATCATTATACAATATGCTGCGGGATGCTAGTTCCTAAATGCTTTCCTGCCTTATTTCGTCAACTCTGATTTTACCGCGCGGCCTAACCTTTCCAGCAAATACGGCTTTTTAATATAGGGTCCGGCACCCATTTTTTGGGCCGCTTTCACCCGTTCGGATTCTGAATATCCACTGGCGATGATGGTTTTTTGGCCCGGATGTATTGCTGTAATTTTCTTATAGGTTTCCAGGCCGTCAATCCCCGGATCCATGATCATATCCAGGACTATTAAATCCGCCGAATGATGGTGTATGTGATTTACAGCTTCTTCTCCGCTGGCAACGGTGGTTACGGCATATCCCAGCTTTTTCAGCATCTCTGAGGCGATCTGCCGCTGTTCTTTAACATCGTCGACAACCAGGATGGACTCTCCCTGGCCTTTTATTTCTTCAAGGCTTACAAGGTTTACTTCTTTAATTAATTCTTGGCGGGTGACGGGAAAATAAAGAGTGATGGCCGTTCCTTTGCCTTCTTCACTTTTAATATCGATATAACCCCGGTGATCTTTTACCGTACCCCAAACCACCGCCATTCCCAATCCAGTGCCGCTGCGGCCCATGGACTTTTTCGTATAAAACGGTTCGAAAACCCGTTCGATATCTTCAGCGGCCATGCCGATTCCGGTATCCTCAACAGTTAACGTAACATAATCACCCTTGCCGATATCATCAAATGCGTTTTTGGGTTTATCCTCGTGTCGGTTTTCACTACGGATGACTAATTTGCCCCCGTCAAGCATTGCTTCGGCCGCATTGGATACCAAATTCATTATGGTCTTTGATAGATGAACCGGTGAACCCAGAATGTTTAACAGATTGGCTTCCAGATTCCGCACGACTCTGACATCGGGATGGTCTATTTGTAATTTCTCATGTTCAGGGCTAAGCAGATATTCCGAAACAATGCTGTTTAAATTGACGACTTCTGTAGCCGCTACCCCTCTGCGGGCCAGGGTTAATAGATCCTGAACAATTGCCGCTGCTTTTTCGCCTGATTTTTGAATGGTTAAAATGGGCTTTCGTAATGGGCTGCTCTCGTCGAGTTCCATTAATAAGAGCTCTGGATAACTGACTATTCCGGACAAAATATTATTCAGATCGTGCGCCACACCACCGGCCAGGGTGCCAATGGCTTCCATTTTCTGAGCCCGTTGCAACTGGGCCTGCAAATCCTTTTTTTCCAGATCCGCCAGCTTGTGTTCGGTGATGTCGATGCCGACACACAAAATTTCTTTAAAGATCCCCTCTTCGTTAAAAATCGGTTTATACGTCCAAGCGATCCATACCTTTTGTCCGTTTCTGCGCTGTGTCTCGTTTTCATTGACTCTTAGACGGTCCGGGTCTTTTTGCAGTGAGGTGACCAGGTTTTGAAAACCCTTGCGGTTTGCCCGGCTTGCAGGCAGGATAATCTGTTCGGCGTTTTTGCCAAATATCTCTTTTTCGGTATACCCTAAAAACCGCTGAGCGAATTCGTTGGAATAGGTGATATGGCCTTGGGTGTCCATCCGCAGAATAATACTGTTGGCGGTTTCAACAAGCTCGCGATATTTTTTTTCGCTCTGGTGAAGCTTTATAAAGGACCTTGCGTTCATGATGCTGGTCGCCAGCTGCGACGTCACGCCCATTAGCAGATTCACGTCGCTCTGTCGCAGCGGAGTTTTGGATTTAATATTGTCGACCGCCAAAATACCCAGCGCTTCTTGTTCATATACGATAGGAACGCTTATCACGGACTGACCGCCCATCCGTTTTGCAAATTCCAGACTTCTGGGAGACAGTGTGTCTTGAATTTCACTGATATCGTTGATTAAAAGCGGTTTGCGCTCTTTCAGGGTCAGGACAAACAATCCTTTTGATTCCGGATTATTCAGATTAAATTCGAGCCCCCTTAAATATTTCTCCTGTTCTTCCGTGTGGCCGTACCCGACGCTGTAACGCAAGAGCGACTTTTTCCTGTTTGCCAGCATGATCACACCGCGGTCAAATTCCAGACGCTTTTCCATAACACTGGCAACGCTTTTGAGCAGCTCATCAATGGGCAGTATCTTCGAGGCCGCCTGACCGATTTCCTGGACGAGCAGAGCGTTATTGTAGCGAATATTACTTTCCAGAATATGGTCTTCTGCGCCTGCTTTCTGGGTTTCAACGGTGCGGGTCAGTTCCTTTTTTTCAAGATACTCGGAATAAAAAGAAACGCCCGTGGTAACCAGGGCAATGCAGAACACAACAACGCCCCAGATCACCGGTGGCATGAACCAGAAAAGAGCCAGGGATCCCAGGCCGCCGAATAACAGGAAATAATTGCGGGTGCGCTTCCATAGCATATGGGGCATCTTGGGCCAGCTGATGATATAGCGGCAGCACTCGTCTCCTTTATGAAAACAGGAGGGATGTTCAATTTTGGCCAGAGTATCGGTGAAAAATTTCGACGCGGCCTCGAATACCCCCGTACGATTGGCGCATTGGTAGGGTTTTTCTTTGACGCCCGGCATAGGAATGGAGGTGATCTCCACTGTGTTGGGTCCCAATTTATTTACTTTGATCTTGGCCCCGCGGCTGATGAAAGGGTAAAGCTTTTCCATTAGCAGGTAAACTGTGGTCATGTTCATTAATCCCAATGCATACTGTCTGACCGCACCGGCGGCGGCGGAGGTCGATGAATAGCGACCGGCATCCCGGGCAATATTCGCATTGTCGGTGGTCTTTACCAGGATTTCATGAAAGCCATCGATCTGCTCCTGGTTAAACCAGTGGGCGGGATCCTCCACCTCGTACCAGGTGATTCCGGCATTATCCAGAATCGAATCAATACTTACATCAGGATGATACTTGCTGATGTAATCCAAATAAATTTTCATGAGACGGCTGTTATACAGAGGCACTTTGTCGTTCATGGCGGCAACTTGATAATTATTAAGCAATTTATAATAATTTCTAAGTGTTATTGCGCTTCGGGTGACTATCCAACCGGGTGCACAATTTTTGAAGCCGGAACCAGCTGAACCTGGTTTTGCAGATCCGGCAGCATTTCTTGCAAAATACGGTAAGTCGTCGAATGCGGATGCAAGATTCCCACCGCTTCTCCATTTAATTTGGCGATACGGATCAGCTCCTGAATTTGTTTGCGGATAAAATCCGGTTTCTGGTAGTGGTCAATAAAAACGTCCCGCTGGGCAAAAGGCACTTGAAACAAACGAGCCGACGGTTTGCATATGGAATCAGACGTTGTACGGCTGTCGATGAAAAAGAGATCCCGATGCTTCAAAACTGAAAAAATTTGATACATCTGGGTCGATGCTGCCGTCAATTTCGAGCCCATATGATTGTTGACCCCTTTAACGCCGGGCAACGTATTGAGGTTTTCTTCGAGCTGGCTGATCAGCTCATCAGGCGACATTGAGCTCAGCAGTGTTCCGGGGCCGGGGTTTACCTCGGGATACTCAACAGGTTCCATGGGCAAATGCAGCATAATTTCCAAACCCTTTGAACTTGCTGATCGGGCAATCTTATTTTGAAAGGGACTATGCGGCAGAATCGAAACGGTCAAATTTATATTTAATGCGAAAAATTTTTCGGCCATTTTCTTATCATAACCCAGATCATCGAGAATGAGCGCAACACGGGGTAATTTTCCTAACGGCAGCGGCTTAGGTTCAGGAATTGACTTTGGAATATCGATCTTTGCCAATGGCTTGCCGGCCGATGTCTTCTCTTTAGGGTAGATTTCAAATGCCGGCTTTTTTTTCACCGGTTGTTTCTTGGCTTGCGTTGATTTAGAGATCGAAGAAGATTGCGAGGATTTTTCAGGCGGTGCCAGCGTATAGACCAGAAATCCAATCGCAGCGACCAGCACTGCCAGGATTGCCAGTCCGGCGAACGCTTTAGAAAGGGAGCTTTTAATGGAGGTCTTTTTGCGTGTTTTTTTGGGACTTCTCTTTTTTCGAGCTGGTTTTCGTTTAGCCATTCAATCCGAAAATCACAGGCCGGAGGCCATCAGCAAAATAGAAGGGAAACGGACAACCGCCTCCCTGTATTACCTGAATCTTGCATGAAAATTAATGAGAATATGAAAGCCTCCGACTCGTGCAAAATCCAGGTATTAACTATTTAAACTCTTAAAAATGTCATAACTGTTAAGGATTTCAAGGGCACGCATGACCTGGTTGTCTGTTTGAAGTTGTTCAAGGCTCAGCGGGCCAACTCTGAAATCCATTTCCTGGGTTTCCGATTTTGGTTTTTTCGTATCGGATTGTGGGTCCTCTTTTTTTCCCGGTTCGGCTTCAAGGTGATTTAACAGGTCTTTTTCCTTTAACAGGCCTTCTTCCTGTAGTTCGCTGATATCGATACGTTTATGTTTTAAAACGATGTCCGGTTCAATTCCCTTGGCTTGAATCGAGCGGCCGCTGGGTGTGTAATATCGGGCGATAGTTAACTTAAGGCCGGAACCATCCCGCAATGTTTCTACCGTCTGGACCGAACCTTTCCCAAAAGAGGTTGTGCCCAGAATCAGAGCTCGATTCTGATCCTGAAGAGCTCCTGCCACGATTTCCGAAGCGCTGGCAGTGCCCCCGTTAATCAGCACAACCATCGGGTAATTGCGGTTTGTGGAATTCGGCGTGGCCATATATTCTTTGGTGTTCTTTTTGCCTCGTCCTTTGATAGATAAAATTTTGCCTTCTTCCAGAAAAAGATCGCTCACCTTAATGGACGCATTGAGCAGTCCCCCGCCATTGTTGCGCAGATCTAAAATGAGCCCTTTCAATGGAA
This sequence comes from Desulfobacterales bacterium, assembly GCA_030601425.1. Classification (GTDB taxonomy): domain Bacteria; phylum Desulfobacterota; class Desulfobacteria; order Desulfobacterales; family JAHEIW01; genus JAHEIW01. The sequence continues at coordinate 6,581 of JAUVTR010000010.1, read as the reverse complement.
CTGTGTTCGATTCTATTTTGCTCAATGCCTCTCCAAGCTCTTTGGCGGTGGTGCCCGAAAATTGCGATAAGCGAATATAGCCATAGCCGGGTTTCAGATTGAGGGCCTTGACACTCACAACAGGAATGACATCGCGAATCAGTTCAAAATCGATCGCTTTTTTTTCGCCCGGGCGCATGATCGAAACTGAAACCTTGGTGCCTTTAGGTCCCCGCATCATATTCACAGCCTGCCGCAAATCTTTGACCGCTTTGCCATCGACTTTGACGATTCGGTCCTGAGCCTTGATTCCAGCTTTAAAAGCGGGGGTATCTTCGATAGGAGAGATTACGGTGACAAATCCATCTTTCATGGTGATATGGATTCCAATCCCGGTGAATTTTCCTTTGGTGTCAATTTGCAAATCTTCAAAGGCTTCCGGCGGTAATAGCGAGGAATGGGGGTCTAAGCTTTGAACCATGCCCTGGATGGCATTTTGGATAAGTTCTTTTGACTCGACATCATCAACATATTCTTTTTCAATTAGTTGAATTACATCTGCAAAAATTTTCAACCCTTCGTAAGTCTCATCGCTTTTGGCGGCAAGATCACCAAAAAAGCCCGCTCCAATAGTCCAAAATATCACAGCGACTACCATTACCATCCAAAGCTTCACGTGCTGGATTTTCTTTAAGTTCATTTAGTTACTCCTTTATGCATAATTCTCTCGCAAACTCGCCAGGATTTTTTTTGCTAATTTAAGATAGATTTTAACTTTTTTCAAGCCACTGCATCGGATCCAGAGGCTTGCCGTGATGTCTGACCTCGAAATAAAGCTTCGGACCGGTGATGGAGCCGGTATCGCCCACGGTTGCCATCACTTCCCCGGCTTCGACGACATCTCCTGCTGTTTTAAAGGCTTCTTCAATATGAGCATACACGGTGTAGTAGTTTTCGCCATGATCAATAATAATCATGTTTCCGTATCCTTTAAACCAGTCGGCATAAAGAATTTTGCCGGCATAGACCGCTTGAATGGGTTCGCCTCTTTCGGTTTGAATCTCGATGCCGCTGCGAAAATTTAACACCTTATATTGGATATTTTTAAACTTACCGAAAAGACTTACTATTTTACCCTTTACCGGCATTTTAAGCAAGCCTTTATACGCTCGAAACGGTTCGCTTGCGGTAAATTCTTCCGGAGCCTTAGTGGTCGGCCCGGCACTTAAATTTTTCATCTTCTCATCTAAATTCTGTGCCGCCTGTTTCAAGGATTCAATGGCGGCCAGCTGGGCGGACTTTTTTTTGCGCACATAGGCCAATAGCTTAGAACGTTTCCGGCGTTCAATTGCCATCTGGTCGATTTGTTTCTGATACTCGACGGCCCGCCGGCGCTTTGTATCCCTCTGGGCTTCCAGTTGGGATTGCACCGTTTTCAGGTCCAGTCGATTGTCCATGAGCTCCTTGATAACCTTTTGATCATAAGTCAGGATACGCTCAATTGCCGTTTTGCGCTGCAATAATTCATGCAGGCTTTCGGCCGAGGCCAGAATATGGAATTTTCCCAGCCAGTTTAATTTGTATAAGGCGACCATGCGGCTGGCCACGTATTTTTCATTGACCTTTATCTGCTGCATCAGATTCTCAGAGGCCATTGTTGTTTCGGTTATCTTTTTTTCGATCCTGGAAATTTCCCGTCCAAGGGCGGAAACCCTTTTTCTGGATTGATTTAATACCCGATCAGCCTGATTTAACCTGTAAATAATATCGCTTTCCCTGTGGGTAAACTTTTGAATTTTTGCCTTGCGCTTCTCAATTTTACGATTGATATCTTTGGCTTTTTTTTTGATTTCTTCAATTTGGGAAGACTGATCCTGGGCCTTCAGAATTTGACCGGCAGGTAAAATCAAAAGGCAGCCGACCGCCAGGCATATAATTCGAAAGCCCATGTATTTTTTTCGTGTTTTCATTCTTTTGCCTGCCCAGTTGAGTTCTTTAAACAAGACTATGGTTTCAGGTGTCAGTGTTCAGGTGTCAGGAAGGTACAGTGAACAGAGCACAGAAAACAGATGACAGCCTGCGACGAGCTCCCCTCGACAAACTCGGGGCTTGAGCCTGTCGAAAGCAGCCGAGCCGATGACAAAAGGCAGACTGTTTCTGTCATCTGACTTCTGTCATCTGTTACCTGACACCTGACACCCGAAACCTGAAACCCGCTTAACTAACCCTTCAAAAATTGTTTGAGAGAAAGGTAAGATCCCAACCACCCTACCAGCATACTGATTAAAATAATAATACCTAAAAAAAGGGGAGAAAGAAACTGGATATTAAAAAGGCCGGAAAAAAATCCACGCTCGATATTGGATGCCATGAACAAAAAAGCCACAAATAAGATTGCCAAGCCGATGCAGGCACCCAGCGCCCCCTGTAGCAGACCCTGAATGTAAAAGGGAATTTTGATAAAGCGTTCGGCCGCCCCCACCAGCCGCATAATCTCTATTTCGTCCCGCCTGGAATAGATGACCAGACGAATGGTATTGGCCATGATAAACACGGCGGCCATAAAAAAAATTGTGCACATGGCATATCCGGTTAATGTGAACAGGTCAAAAATTTGCGTGAAGCGCCCCAGCCATTTCTGCCCATATTCAACTTCTTCCACTTCATCCCGAGATTCAATTTGGGTGGCCAAAAACTCAACTTTTTCCCAGCTTCGGGTTGAGGGGCTCATGCGAATTTCAAACGCATCCGGCAGGGGATTTTTGTCAAGATTATCAAACAGCGAGGCCTGTCTTTTCATTTGCGCTTTCAGTTGCTTATAGGCGTCATCTTTTGAAATGAAAATCACGCTCTCAACACCGGACAGGGTCTGAATTTGACGCCTTAAGTCCAACAGTTCTGAGCCGGGGATGTCCGCCTTCAGGTAGGCCATTACCCGCAGCCCCTTTTTCCAGAAATTCATGATTTCACTGGTGTTGATAAAGAAGAGAACAAATGCGCTGACAATCAGAATGGATAATGAAACGGTCAAAAGGGTAACCACATTCAAAAGTCGGTTATTGCGAAAATCTTCAATGGCGCGTTTAAAAAATAGAATTGTCATAGTCTTTTTCAACAAATGACGATGTGTCCAATCGTCCCTCTTTTAAGAACAGGACACGGCCGCCGGTTTTGCGGATAAGATCTTTGTCATGAGTGGCGATGATTACCGTCGTTCCTCTTATGTGAACGTCTTTTAACAGGTCCATAATGATGCCGGCGGAATCATCATCCAGGCTGCCGGTGGGCTCGTCGGCCAGAATGATTTTGGGATCACCTACAAGTGCCCGGGCGACGGCTACCCGCTGCTGTTCCCCGCCGGATAAGCTGAGCGGCAGGGCGGTTTGTCGGTCTTCCATGCCGACCAATCGAAGTACACTTCTGACCTTTTTTAGGATCAGGCGCCTTTTTTTGCCGGCGGCCTCGAGGACCAGCGATACATTGTCGAATACGGTTCGATTCGCAATGAGTTTGTAGTCCTGGAATATAATACCGAATTTTCTTCTCAGAAGCGGGATGCGTTTGCGGGGGACGCGGGAAAGATTCATGCCGTCGATCAACACCTGACCTTCGGTGACCGCTTCGGCCAAATACAAGAGCTTCAGCAGTGTGGTTTTGCCCGCTCCGCTGGGACCGGTGATAAACACAAAATCATTTTTAGGAATATCAAGGGTAATATCAATCAGGGCTTTTTGGATACCGTAATTATGATGAACATGGAACATCCGTATGACAGAGCTTTTCTCATTTGCGTCAATCATTCCATCACTTCCTGGCCCATTGTACGGAACAGAGTGGCTTTTGAGATCTTAAAGTCATATAAGGCGTTGAAGTAATTGGTCAGGGTATTCGATAGGAGGGTTTGGGCATCCAGAACGTCGGTGGTGGTGGCGACCTGCTCTTTGAAGCGTTCCTGGTTGATACGAAAGTTTTCTTTAGCCTGCTCGATTGCTTTTTCGACGGTGATAATATTTTTTTCGCTCTCTTTGGTCCTTAAAAAGGCTGTTTTTACATCCAGATCGATATTGTCAAGGATTTCCGACCGGCGGTACTGGGCCTGGGAAAGCCGATGCAGTTTTTCTCTTATTCCAAATGTGGTTCGACCCCATTCCCAGAAATCCCACTGGGCGGTAGCCTGTATATCCCAGCTAGCGGCATCGCTGATTGCTTCTCCGCCGTCAACTTTATATTCATCGCCGATTCGGGTATATTTTCCCGTCAGATTGATCGAGGGATAGTAATCCTTTCTGGCAAGGTTTACCTCTTTTCCGGCAATTTCGACCTCTAAGTCGGCCACTGTAATTTCAAGCCGATTTTCTCTGGCCGCGGACAGGCAGTAATCGATATCATGGACAAAGGGCTCATAGTCAAGGATGTTCTGTATGTCCACCGGTGCGTTTACCCGTCGGCGCAAGACGATGTTAAACTGAGATTTGGCGATTTCAAGATTGTTTTTTGCCACGATAAAATCCTGTCTGGCATTGGCCAACGATGCCTGGGCTTGCAGCAGATTGTTCAGCGGGGACATTCCGACCTCATAAAAATTTTCGGCAACGTCTTTTTGAGCCGCTATCTGGGTGATCCTCTGTTCGGCAACACCCAGCAGTTTTTGAGTTTTTAACACAGAGTAGTAAGCATTTTTGGCATCCAGAATCACATCCTGGCGGACGACTTTTTGGCTAAGTTCGGCCGCGTCGAGACCGAGATCGGCTATTTTGTATTGGTTAATCAGCGAAAATCCTCTGAAAACCGGTTGGGTAAATGACGTCACAAAGGTATATTCATCATCAGGGCGTACCACAAAATCGGCTCCCACCAGACCGGTGAGTTCCTGGGTCAGCTCTTTATTACGATGCAGATAGTCGTAGGATGTGCTGAGTGTGGGTAGAAACTCGGTTATGCGCGACTTTTTGATTTCCTGGGCTGCCCTGACTTCTTCCTGGGATCGCTTGAGTCCCAGGTTGGCCTCGAGCGCCCTGTCGAGGGTGTCTTTTAGTGAAAGCGCTTTGGCCGAATCGGCACCGGATGAAGCCATCGGAAACAGCATAAGGCATCCGACGGTTAGGTAAAAAAATAGATTGCGCATACACATGCTTGACATCATAAAACCCTACCTTTTTCCGCAGAGGGAGTTGCACTGGTGAATTTTTTTGGCAACAAATTTGGTTCCCCAATAAAGCACGATTTTCGCTTCTTTCCAACGAGCTTGTCCGGGTTGGGGATACCATTTGACCCATGTCCGTTTTACTGATAAATACCCATTGAGTTCAAGGAGTGCCTTTGTGGGTTTTCCTTGCTTAAAGCCTCCACTGAATCCCATTGACAGGCTTCTTCCTTTTCGGTGGAGGCTTTTTTATATCGAAACAGAGTTTTAAAATCAATGTTTTCGTGCTTTCGTGGTATAAATATTTTCAGGTTCATCGTTTTACTCAAAGTTTAATTTTTTGTAACCTCAACATTCTGATACCGGGACAGTAGCAATGAAAAAAGAACTGATCGATATGCTGTGTCAGAAATCTTTTAAATTCAGCCAAGAGCCGATATATAAACTGGTTTCAGGCCGGATGAGCCAGTTTTATGTGAATTGTAAACCGGTCACCCTTTGCGCGCGCGGAATATTTTTGGCAGGACACCTGATATTTGAGGCGATCAAAGACGACGATGTGACCGCAGTCGGTGGGTTAACATTTGGAGCTGATCCATTAGCCGTCGCTGCCGCTTTTGCCTCCGAATTAAAAGGAAAACCCATCAACGCCTTTTCCATTCGTAAAACCCGCAAAGACCATGGGATTGTTCGCTGGATCGAAGGCGATATTCAACCGGGTGAGCGGGTGGCGATCATCGATGACGTGGCCACCACCGGCGGCTCCACCATTAAAGCCATCGAGCGGGCGCGCTCGGAGGGACTGGATGTTATCAAGGCTGTGGTCCTGGTCGATCGCCAGGAAGGTGGTCTTGAAAATATCGGACAACACGTATCCAATGTTTTCAGTATTGTCACACGCGATGAATTGGTTCAGCACTGGCAGTCTATCCAAGGTGATTAACTAAAAAAGGTTATTATAACACTGAAGCGTTCAACTAAGCATCGCGGTCCGTTGTTTGTTGTCAGTGGTTGGTTGAAAAAGGAGCGAGTGGAATGGGGCTGCCAAAAAATTGAATCGGGGGATGCAACGGACAACTTACGACGGACGACTGACAATATACGTCGCACACGTATCATCGGACTCCCAGGCGGTGACCTTACTGACCCGGGCTGATGAATTATCTATTCTGTTTTGTAGCTCGGTGGCTACAAAATAGGCAATGTTCTCCGAAGAGGGGTTTCCATCAGAGAAATAATCCAGCTCGTTTAAAAATTTGTGGTCCAATTTTTTTATCACCTCGGCCAAATGGGCCTTAATCTCCCCAAAGTCCACCAGGACGCCGCCTACATTTAGTTTTTCACCAGTTACATAGACCTCTATTCTCCAGTTGTGACCATGCATATTTTCACATTTGGACCCGACCATCTTTAACTGATGAGCTGCTGCAAAACGTGTGACAACTTTTAGTTCATACAT
>JAUVTR010000121.1 GCA_030601425.1 Desulfobacterales bacterium | reverse complement strand
GAGCGGCAAAGTAATGGTGAAAAATCTTCGAAAGCCGCTGGCGCCCTCGACTTCGGCGGCTTCTTCAAAGGAGGGATCGATGTTGCTGAAACCGGCGGAAAGACCCAGGACGATAAATGGCAGCATGTGCAGGGATTGTATGAATACCAGACCGTGTATCCCGTAAATGAAATTTATGGGTTTCTCGATCAACCCCGTGTCCATCAGGAGCAGATTCATCGTTCCATACTTACCGAAAAAGATGATGAATGCAAATACGCCGGCAAAAGCGGGCAAAACAATCGGCAAAAGGATCAGGGCTGTGAAAACGGTCTTGCCCCAGTGCCGGTATCTCGCCAGAATGTATGCCAGGGGCACCCCGAACACGGTAGTCGTCAGGAGCACCAACGTACTCAGAAGCAAGGTATTTCCAAAGGTTTTAAGATAATAGGCGTCCTGGAAGAATTCCAGATAATTATTTAGGCCCCAGCTGTCGGTTCCTGAGATTTTGAAGCTTTCATGCAACAAAATTGACAGCGGAAAAAGCACCAGGATGGCAATGACCAACCACAGGACTGCTGCCAGAAAGATATTGCCGCGAAACATATCAGATCCTTTATTTTACGATAACTCGTCGGGATTCATCTACCCTTAGAGCAGAAATGAATGTTGCTGGCTTGGTTAGTTATTAAATTGTAGGAGCGGCTTCCAGCCGCGATAGGTTTTCTCTAACAGTAGCATTGATCGCGGCTGGAAGCCGCTCCCACAAAAAAAGCAACTAGCAAAAAAAGTTCTTACGTCAATAGCACTGGCTTAACCCTAATTGAGCGAAAGTCGAGGGTGCCCCAGCTTCAAGGCGTCCAAGGGCGAAGCTGTAATCGTCTACCGCGAGTCCTTGGCAACACAGAAGATGGGGTAGCATCGGCTTTCCCGAAGGGTAAACAAAATGAAAAAATCTTTTTAAAACAATAACTCATCAATAGAAGAAATATTAAATTTACGATCAATTAGGGTTTAACCCCTCCCCCATTAAAGGGGGGAGGGGTTAATTCTTAAACCCATTAAGCAGTCCCGTGCTGCAGCGCAGAAAATCATATTAGATTCTACGGTGCGACAAGCAGCGCGCGGGCCTTCGATGCAGCCAGGCGCGCTGCGGCATAATTGCCATCGAACTCGAAGAGCTTTCTGGCATCTTTAATTTTCGCCTCGGCCTTCGTCGTTTTCATCTTCGCGGCTTGGGCCGCTTTAATTTCTCCCTCAACTTCTTCTATCAGGAACAGACTGCTTTTCAGCTCGCCCCACTTTCGGTAAATCTCGAACTCGTATTTCTTGTTGACTTCGTCCCATCTCTTGGTCGCAAGATCCAGGTCGTACTCAATGAATCCAACATCCAGATCCCAGAACGAATCAACGCCCAGGGCCTTTTTGGCGTGCTTGGCCATTTCGACGCCTTCTTTTTCCCATACGGAAAATTTAATATCCGACCCGGCTGCGAAGTAACGGCCCTCCAGCACGTGTTTTTGTCCGTCCGTGCTGAACAGCCAGTCCAGAAAGATCTTCCCGGTGGCCTCGTTGGGTGCGCCTTTCAGCAAAGCCACGGCCTCCGGAACCAGGATCGTTTTTTCCGGGAGCAAATCGCGCACGGGATAGCCATCTTTGCGCGCAGCCATGGCGTTCATTTGCGGCTGGGCGACCCCGATGGGAACTTCGCCGCGCTTCACCAGGTTGGTCGTATCTGTGCTGCCGGTGGAGAAGCGGGCTAGCTGAGCTGCCAGTAATCTGAGATATCGCCAGGCTTCCTTTTCGCCAAATCCCTGAATGAGAATTTCTATGGCTTCATGCATGGTGCCGGAGGCGTATGGCAGCGTATGCACGATGTTGCCCCTGTAAATGGGGTTGAGCAGATCGTTCCATGTTTTCGGCGGCGGCAGTCTCAGTTTTTTCAAAACCTTCTCGTTGTACAAATTGGTGACGATCCAGGGCGCGAAACAGGTCCAATAATAATCTTTATCCTTTACCTTCATGCCGTGCCATTCGGCGGGAACATTATCCCAATTCTTTGGTCTGTAAGGGATAATCAATCCGTCTCGCTTTAAGACTTCATGCGCCGGAGCACCTGCGCCCAGGAAGATGTCGGCATCCGGTTTGCCGCCCCATATTCTCACTTTGTCGACAACGACCGGCCATCCGCCCGGCCGCACGAACGTGATGTCCACGTCCTTACCATAGGTCTTCTTATAGTAAGCCTTGAAACCCTTGGTCAGACTGGAGGATAGCTCCGTGTAAACGGGACCGACCCAGCCGATTTTGTCTGCGGCCTGCGCTTCCGGCGGTAGGGTTGGAAGAAGCAACAGCGCCATTGAAAAAATAGCGAAAATTGTTGTGACCAAGATTCTCTTTCTCATTTCGACCTCCTTTTTGGTGACATTGTCACGTTTGAGAAAATAAAAATTTATTTGCCCTCAATCACCTCCTACTGTATAAGTGCCTTACGGTAATATATTATTCGACAGGCCGGCATCAATCTCTTTCTGCTATCACCTCCTTTCATCCCTTTTTGTCGGTTAGAATGAACGTATGAATTACGCCACCATTTTGTAATTTTAAATAATAAGCTGTTAAAAAGTAAGGAGAGGTATTAAAGAAACATTAATTGCAAAATTAGTTTAGAAAATTCTACAATATTTATCAAGAATTGAGCCCGCGACTTTTCTCAAAGCGCACGCGCTTTTTTTACAAGGGTAAAAGTGAACACTTCTTGGATAAGTAAGTAATGAAAATAAAGAGCTGAGTCAAGAATGAAATATGATTAAGTCAGGAGATCTGTATCCGCGGAAAAATTTCTCACTTCCGAATGAGTTCCGGTGAATACCATATTTTTGGCATGATTCGACCACAAAAAAGAGAAAAGGGGGCATTTTGCCCCCTTTTAATTTGATTGAAAGTTAAATACCGGAATTAATTCCAGCAGTTGCCGGGTCCATAGCCGCCGCCACTGCCATACATTCCGCGACCCATTCCTTTTCCGCGGGGTCCGTAGCCGTCGCCTCTGTATCCGACCCGGGGAAAATCTTTTCGCATCCTGATGCGATGATCAAGACGTTTTTGATCAAACTGGCTTTCAAGATTGGAGATTTCTTTCTGTAATCCGGCAGCTTTTTTGGCATCCGGCTCCGGTTTGGCCAGTTCACTGCGCAGCTCGAGTTCCTTTTGATACAGCTTCTCTCTGAGATCGGAGGTGGCTTCGAAAAAAACCTGCCGTTCCTTGTCCAGTTTGGCGATGTCTTCATCGCTCAGATTACTCTGATAGCCCCGGGAGCCGTCGCCCCAGCCGCGGTGCATTCCATAACCCGGGCCCATGTGATCTCCATAACCCCCATGTCCTCTGCCCCAACCGGCGAAGGAAGTAACGGCGATCCCCAGGACAGCCACGATAGCCAATACCATAAAAATTTTCCCTGTTTTGCTAAAATTCATTTTATTACCTCCGTTTTGTGAATTCAAAATTTCACATGAAATTTTGAATCGTTATTTGTTATTGGTTATCAGTTATTTGAATCTATGATTCATTCATTAAATTTTGCCATGCTTATTTCGCAAGTCTTGTGCCATAATTGAGCGGCCAAAACAAAATTTTTTATAAGCTATTGATTTTAAATGTCTTGTTTTTAATATTTAAGTTTGACAAAACGCAAAAACATGAAATTTAGGGGTTGCCTACGGCAAAATAATGGATACTATGTATCCAGTTGGAATCGATGCGTTGGGTATTTTATACACAAATTCAAAGTGACTAAAATGCCTACAATTGAAAGTGCCTAAAGTTAATGAATGTTTTCTATCTATTTATAAAAGACCGCTAGGCAAAGAGATTCGCAACTTTAGTTCACTTTAGCTCACTTTAGTTCACTTTAAACTTATCAAGTGGCATCCGATTTGCTTTAAGAATTCGTTATGTTTACCAAATTAAAAAATAAAAAATTCTGGCCCGGGGTCCCGCCCTGGGTATTGATCGGGGCTGTGGCCGTATTGCTGCCTATCCTTGTCTTTGTAACCGTCGAAAACATTAACCGCCAGAAAGAAAAAAGTATCCATCTCCTGCTTGAAAAAGGAGCGGCCCTGATCCGGTCCTTTGAGGCCGGCACCCGCACGGGGATGATGGGCAGGCAATGGGGCGGATTTCAGCTTCAACAGCTTCTTTCAGCGACGGCTCAACAACCTGATATCGTTCATCTTTTGGTAGCCGATGAAACCGGGAATGCCCTCGCCCATAGTAATCCCGACCAGATTGGTAGTATCCATGGAGCTAAATTGGATCTTAAAAGAATATCCGGCTCCACAGCCTTGCAGTGGCGCCGGATCACCCAGCCCGATGGTAAACACGTTTTTGAGATTTATCGAAAATTCATGCCTACCGGTCCGCCCATGGGGATGGGGATGATGCGACGCCACATGGGGATGATGGGCCGCCGATCTCAAACCAACTGGCAGGAAAATGAGAATATCTCGCATTCGCCACAGATTATATTTGTAGGGCTGGACATGAGTCCCATTGAAGAGGCTCATAAGGCAGATGTGCGACACGCCGTCATCATGGGGGCCATCCTGCTGCTGGTGGGATTTGCCGGGTTCACGCTGCTGTTTCTGGTTCAAAGCTATCGCTCCACGCGGGCATCACTTTCCAGGATAAAGGCCTTTTCCGATAACGTCGTGGAGAATGTGCCTATCGGCTTATTAGCTTTAGACAATCAAGGCAAAATTGCAGCTTTCAATAACGGTGCAGAGTCCATCCTGCAGCTTTCCGCCCCGCAGGTCATCGGTCAGGAGGCCGGCCGGATAATCCCTCCTGAACTCCTGGCTGAAATCAATCATTCTAAAAGCCATAACGATGTCATCGAAAAAGAAATCGAATGTACAACGGTCGAAGGAAAAATGGTTCCCCTGGAAATCGCGGCCAGCAGTCTTAAAGATGAAGACGATGTTTTCCTGGGCAATGTCCTGTTGTTTAAAGACTTAACCGAGGTGCGGGCACTTCGTAGAGAAGTCACCAGAAGCCAGCGTCTGGCCTCGGTAGGCAGACTGGCAGCCGGAGTCGCCCATGAAATCCGTAATCCATTAAGCTCCATCAAGGGATTTGCCACCTATTTTAAAGAAAGATATCCCGATAGACCGGACGATCAACAGACCGCCAATATCATGATCCAGGAAGTCGATCGCCTCAACCGGGTCGTCGGACAGCTCCTTGAATTGGCCAGGCCCATCTCTGTGAAGAAGCAACGGATATCTCTGCAGGCCCTGCTCAAAGACTCCATCAAACTGATTGAAGATCGGGCAGCCGCGAAAGGCATTTCAGTCCAAACCCAACATGCCGCCGGCGTGGACTCAGCGTGGGGCGATCCTGACCGCATCAATCAAATCCTTTTAAATTTATACTTGAATGCAATTGACTCCATGGAAAGTGGCGGAGAGTTAAAAGTGGCGCTCTCATCGGATGGCGAAAACAGCGAAATCTTCATCAGGATTTCAGACAGCGGTTGCGGGATCAGCCCAGAGCATCTTTCCAAGATATTTGACCCCTACTTTACAACAAAATCGACCGGTACCGGCTTAGGATTGGCGATTGCCCACAATATTGTAGAAGCATTGGGCGGCAAAATAACCGTGGAAAGCGATAAGGAAGTGGGAACCACTTTCAGTATAACAATCCCTTTTTCGAAAAGAGTAGAAAAGAGTTTATTCAACCAACTGGGTGAAGATCAAATTCGAAGCACGAATTCCGAAATACGAAACAAATCCGAATAACAAATGACAAAAATTCAAAACGTTTAGAGCATTCGAATTTTGAATTTCGATATTGTTTCGAATTTCGATATTCGGATTTCGGATTACTTAATTTTTATTTAGTATATTTTTTGCGAATAGCCAAACCGAAGAGAATATGAGCTTATGAAAAATAAATGTACAATTTTGGTTGTCGATGATGACCACGCCCACCGAACCATGCTCAACACGCTCATCCGCGGATGGGGATATGCGGTCTCGGAAGCCGATGACGGGTCCACAGCCGTCGAACAAGTAAAAGAAACTTCCTTTGATCTGGTTCTAATGGATGTGCGCATGGTCAGAGTTTCAGGTCTGGAAGCACTTGAAACCATCAAATCGTATAATCCCGCAATTCCCGTTATCATCATGACCGCCTACTCATCGGTTGAAACTGCAGTGGCAGCTTTAAAACAGGGCGCCCATGATTACCTCACCAAACCTCTTGATTTCGATAAACTACGGTTGACCCTTGAAAGGGCCATGGAGCATACCCGGCTTAAGGAAGAAAACCGCCTGCTGCGGGAAAACCTGGGACAACAATTTGACAGCCAAAACATCATCGGTAAAAGCCCAAGCATGTTAAAGCTTTTAGAAACTGTGGCCCAGGTTGCTCCGTCTGAAGCCACGGTTTTAATCTCAGGAGAATCCGGCACCGGTAAAGAGCTGATTGCCGGCGCCCTTCATTTTAACAGTCCCCGAAAAAGCGGTCCCTATGTGAAGATCAATTGTGCGGCCATTACGGAAACGCTTTTGGAATCAGAGTTATTCGGCCATGAGAGGGGCGCTTTTACCGGCGCAGACCGGCGCAAAGAGGGGCGCTTTTCCCAGGCCCACGGGGGCACACTGTTTCTGGATGAAGTCAGTGAAATGTCTCTGATGATGCAGGTAAAATTGCTGCGCGCGCTGCAAGAACGCGAGTTTAACCGCGTGGGCGGCGAAACCACCATTCAGGTGGATGTGCGGGTCATTGCCGCTACCAACAAAAACCTTATGGAGCAGATAAACGAGGGTGCCTTCCGTGAAGATCTATACTACCGGCTGAACGTGGTCGAGCTTCAAGTTCCTCCATTAATGACAAGAAAGGAAGATATACCGCTGCTGGCCCAGCATTTTCTTGAAATGTTTGCCACCAAAAACCGTAAAGCGATAAAAGGATTTACACCCAAAGCCATGGATGGTCTCATCCGTTATGACTGGCCGGGAAATGTTCGGGAACTAATGAATGCCGTCGAACGCGGAGTTGTGCTTGCGCGATCGAATTATCTTGATGAGGCGGACTTTCCGTTTGTAAAGGATTCATCGATTCAAAATGATCACGATTTAGCCAATCCAGCCGAGCTTTCCGTACAAGGCGATGTTCCCTTAAACGAAGTGGAAAAGACAGTTATCTTAAATACCCTGGAGGCGGCAGGTGGTAATAAAAGTGAAGCGGCACGACGCCTGGGTATAACCCGCAAAACGCTGCACAAAAAGCTGAAGGCTTACGGAGTGATGCCGTAGAGACAGATGACAGAGGTCAGATGACAGAAGTCTGAGGACTGAGGACTGAGGACAGATAACAGAAAACCTACAACACAACTCCAAAACCACCAAATTCTACCTTCTGTCTTCTGATTTCTGTTCTCTGTCTTCTGTTTGCTGACATCTGACCTCTGAAGCATAGACCTTTACTTGAGCGATTGAGTCATTATCATATAGAAAATTTTTCTTGCTAAAATATAGAGTGAGGAATAGATGGATCAAACAAATTTTCATATTGTCCGGTGTTCTGACTGCGGGGCTGCCAACCGGATACCGGCCGAAAAAATCGGAGTTGCCGTCAAATGCGGCAAATGTCACAGCCTCTTGCCTGGGGAACAGAAGAAAACAGTCCCGGGCCAAGCTATCCAGATGCGCTGCACGGAATGCGGGACAAAAAATAAAATTCCGGCAGGTAAGGTTGATGCGGGTGGCAAATGCGGCAAATGCGGTTCTTTACTTAAAACCGAGGAACTGTTTGAGCCGCAGCCGGTTATGGTCACGGACAGCAATTTTGATGTCAAAGTATTAAAATCTCCTCTGCCGGTGCTGTTGTTTGCCTGGGCGCCCTGGTGTACTACATGTGTGGCGGTAACGCCTATTATCGATGAATTTGCTTCGGACGCCAAAGGCAAAGTACGGGTGGGCAAATTAAATGTTGAAGCCAACCCGATGCTGGCATCTAGATTCAACATCCTGAGCGTGCCATTTTTGTTTATTTTTGATAACGGCCAGATGAAAGAAAACATGCCGGGGGGCTTGCAGAAGCATGAGTTGATGATGAAAATGGCCCCTTATATTTAGAAAAATGCCTAAAGTGAGCTAAAATGAGCTCAAGTGACTAAAGTTAAGAAAATTTTCGCGTTTTCGTGATTAATATAGACTTTAATGGAATCAGAAAATAAAAATAAGCAGCTTGCTGATAGGATAATTGACATCCTGCAGAGTGGATTGACGATGAATGCGGATACGCTGCATTATATCGATTCGACGTTTTCAAATCCATCCATCGGCGAGCTTGAAGAGCTTCTTCAGGATGAATCCAACTGTGAAACGGATTCGCTTTTAGAGCTGCTCTTTTTTCCGGATGAATCCGCGCAGCTGCAATTGGAAGACATGCTGGAGGACATTCAGTTTCAAAAGCAGGACGAACAAAAAATTCAGGATATGGTTTGCAACAAACCCTTCCAAACCCGGATTCGTTTCCCGGACGACAGGGGCACATTGGGGATGGAGATTTCCCCTTTAAACGTGGCGCAGTTTATTGTGCGCCTCAATCTATTGAGGCACCTGAACCCGAAACTGACCGCTTCCGTCAACGATTATGTTCCAGTAACTTTTCAAACGCGATGCAAAGTCAAACTGCGAAACACAAAGCCAATCACTTCACAAAGCAAAATTTTATTCCTGCAAGCGTTCTTTGAAAAACTACAAGGTGACAGCGATGATTTTTTTGATAACCTCGATTTTATACTCAGCTTTTTGGATGAGTGTAAAGATGAGCCGGATATGTTTCAGGCGCTAATGTCCAAAAAAAGATTCTATTTCCATAGTTTGCAAAAAGCTAAGAATTTAGATATTCAGTTGATAAAACATAATGTGGAGACTCTATTGTTGAGAGGCAAACGCGTATCCTACGTCGATAAAGCCGATGCCCGCAAAAAGATACAGATGATTGATCGAATCAGCCTGGCAATTTTTGGAAAGACCGAGTTTTTTGATTTGATGCCGGCGGGCGAGCAATCAATTATTCTGGAAGGGAAAGAAGATATCGATAAACTCATCAAAAATTTCAATTAAAGGATTTGTTATGAAAGCAGCAACTGGAATTTTGGTTCTCTATTTAACTGTTCTGATGCTCGGACTCTCTGGCGATCTGCAGGATTTGAGGGCCGCAACCGAGAGTAGCAACCTTACGGTGGACCATATCCTGGATCGGGTCGAAAAAAAGTATGCAGATTCGAAATTTTCAGCAAATTTTATCCAAAAATCTACGATCAAAGCGATGGATATTACTGATTTAGCTTCCGGAAAGGTTTACATCAAATACCCCGGCATGATGCGGTGGGAATATGAAAAACCGGACAGACAAATCATCGTTACTGATGCCGACAGACTCTGGATCTACCGCCCCGAAAACAACCAGGTGATGACCGGAAAAGCCCCCACGTTTTTCGGAGACGGCAAAGGGGCCAGTTTTTTATCCGATATCCGGTTGATTCGGCAAAAATTCGATATCTCCCTGGAACAGGGCGGGCAGGCAGAAAATGATCTGTTTTACCATTTAAAGTTAATACCGCGGGAAAAAACCCTGGACATCTCCGAAATCCGCTTGATGATATCCAAACAGACCTTTAACGTTCTGCAGGTCACCACCCAGAATTTTTACGGTGATGAAACCCGCATCGATCTGATCAATTCTGCATTTGGCGTGGTTCTGGAAGATTCGCTATTCAGCTTCAAAATCCCGGAGGGGGCGGATGTGTTGCAATTAGACGAGTAGGTTTCCATTTATAAATGGCCCTTTTTCCGATGAACTGCGTTCTCCGCGGATTAATATCGTCGACGTACGATAGTACGTGAGCATTTTGAATTGAATCGCAACACAGCCCTCGAGCAAAAGATGGTGTTTTACAGAGCATTAACGATTTCGTCGGGAATATCGGCGTTGGTATAAACCTTCTGCACATCGTCGCAGTCTTCTAAGGCCTCCATGAGTTTGACCATCTGCTCGGCTTCTTTACCCTTCAAAAAAGTGGTTGATTGCGGCAGCATGGTCACTTCAGACACTGTATAGGGAATGGATGCGTCGTCGATGGCCG